>JAABUA010000080.1 GCA_011389515.1 Desulfobacteraceae bacterium | reverse complement strand
AATGTGACCACCACGTGTGCGGCCAGGGATTGGATCGACATTACCCTTGGCAAACTTGACGGCATGACTGCCTTTACCTCGGGCAAACTCAAGGTGGAGGGGGATATCGGCCTTCTGACCAAGGCAACGCAGTTTTTCAAAAAATACCAGCCACCGGGAGGCGAAGAACAGGAAAAGGCGGAAGAATTGATCGTTTACAAAACCGTTCTCTCCATTCCCCAGCGTTTTTCCACAGGGCCGGTGATGGGAAAATTTTTAAACGGGTTCAAGGAAAAGAAGATTTTCGCCAATAAGTGCCCGTCCTGCGGCAGGCTTCAGCTGCCGGCCCGGGAAGTCTGCGCCGAATGCGTTGTGAGAGCCGATGAATGGGTCGAAGTCGGTCCCGAAGGGGCCATTGCCATGGCGGATATCACCTATTACGCAAGTCCGGATCCCCTGACCGGCGAAAGCCGCGAAACCCCTTACATCTCCGCCCATGTTCTTCTGGATGGCTGCAAAGGGCACGAAACCCTGTGGCACGAACTCAATCCGGACGATATCGACAAATGCAAACAGGGTGTACGGGTCAGACCGGTATGGAACAAGGAGCGCAAGGGAGCGATTACGGATATCAAGTATTTTGAAGTAATTGATTGAAACTTTTTTATATAAAGGATCGACAATGAGTAAACCAACAGATGATTGCCACGTCGTTGAGGGAAAACTCGCCCTTCCGTACCAGTATTTTGCCGGAAGGACGGGCAGCCGGTTTCTGATCAGCCTGCGGGACAAAAAGAAGATTATGGGGGTCCGGTGCGAAAAATGCGATAAGGTATTTGTGCCCCCCCGACAGACCTGTGAGCGCTGTTTTTCGGATATCTCGGATAACTGGGTTGAACTTGGGAATAAAGGGACCGTGACCGGGTATACGATTATCCGTTATGAAGAGCCCCACCAACCGATCAAGCCGCCCTACATAATGGCGCAGATTACGCTGGACGGGGCGGACACGCCCATTACGCACATTGTCAAGGGAATGCCGCTTTCAAAAATGAAGACAGGCACCCGGGTCAAGGCGATTTTCGCCAAAAAAACGACATCATCGATTCGGGATATCGAGTATTTCAGACCTTCGGATGACAAACCGGCATTTGAACTGGGCTATACCTATGACGAGCTTGAAGTGGGCATGTCTGCGTCATTCACCAAGACCGTTTCCGAATCCGATGTATACCTGTTTGCGGGCATTTCCGGGGATTTTAACCCCATGCATCTGAACGAGGAGTTTGCCAAGCTCACGCCTTTCGGCACCCGAATTGCTCACGGGGCGCTGCCGCAGAGCCTTATCGCACCGGTCCTCGGAATGAAACTCCCCGGCCTGGGCACGGTGATCCCTGAAATAACGGTCCGTTTCAGGAAGCCGACCTATTTCGGGGATACCATCACCGCTACCGGAGAAGTGGTGGAAAAGATCGAAAAGCGCCGGTGGGTGCGGATGGAGCTTCGATGGACCAACCAGAAGGATGAACTGGTTGCCGAAGGGTCATGCCTGGCGATACCGCCGGTGCCATTGGGGAAATAAAAAGGGGTAAACGCCGTGGACTACAAATTCAAGACCGAGTGCGAATGCCAGGAGTATTTCACCGAGTCGCATAAAATGGTTCGGAAGTCGGTGTGCGAATTTATAAAGAAAGAAGTGCTTCCCTATATTGACGAATGGGAGGAGGCCGGCGGTTTTCCGAGGGATATTTACAGGAAGGCTGCGGAAATGGACATACTTGGCATCGGTTACCCCGAAGAATACGGTGGCATCCCCGGGGATGTTTTTTATAGGGTTGCGGTTACCGAAGAGCTGATGCGATCCGGTTCAGGGGGCTTTGTTGCGGGGCTTGGGTCCCTCAACATTGCGATTCCCCCGATTTTGTCCATGGGGACTTCTACGCAGAAGGAGCGCTTTATACCTCCGGTTCTCGCAGGGGAAAAAATCGCTGCGCTGGCCATTACAGAACCGGGGGGCGGATCGGACGTGGCTTCGCTGCAGACGACCGCCGTTAAAAAAGGGGATCATTATGTGATAAACGGCAGCAAAACGTTTATAACCAGCGCTACGGTCGCGGATTATGTCACTTGCGCAGTTCGCACCGGTGCAGAAGGGGCTCACGGCATAAGCCTGATCGTTGTGGAAGCCGATTCTCCGGGATATTCTGTTTCGGGAAAATTGAAAAAAACCGGCTGGTGGGCTTCGGATACCGCGGAAATATTTTTTGACGAATGCCGGGTTCCGGTAGAAAACCTGCTGGGTGAGGAAAACAAGGGGTTTTACGGGATCATGGCCAACTTTCAGTCAGAGCGCCTGGCGCTCTCCATCATGGCCAATATGACTGCGAAAATGGCCCTGGAAGAAGCCTTGAAATATGCCAAGGATAGAAAGGTTTTCGGGAAAACCCTTACCGGCTACCAGGTAAACCGGCATAAGCTGGTGGACATGGCAACATTGGTCGAGGCAAGCACCGAATTTACCTACCGCGTGGCTTCTAAAATCGGGGCAGGCATCGATCAATTCAAGGAAGTATCCATGGCCAAGAATTTTGCATGCTTTGTTTCGGATAAAGTCACCTATGATGCCGTCCAGATTTTCGGAGGGCATGGATACATGAGGGAAAATCTGGTCGAGCGCCTTTACCGGGACAACCGGATTCTGTCTATCGGCGGCGGCACGACAGAGATCATGAAGGAGATTATTTCCAAAATGATACTGTGATCATTTCTAATCATAAAAAGGATAGTTCTATGAAGCAGCGAGTTGCCGTCTGCGCGGTTGCGCAGATCAAAAATGAACCTGATATATGGTATCAGCGGTTCCAGGGAATGGTGCTTGAATGTTTCGAATCGATTGTCGCGCAGACAGGCGTCACCTTTGACATGGAAAAAGGGATACGAAATGTTGTCACCTGCTCTGATGATGTCTTCGATGCCAGGACGATTTCCGACAATGCGATTACCGACGTTGTCGGCGCGCATTTCCGGGGAGAGGAAAAATCATGCCAGGACGGGGCCAATGCACTTGGATATGCCATGGCGTCGATTTTGTCCGGTCACGATGATGTGATACTTATCGCCGGTCATTGCAAGGAATCGCAGCCCGAGAGCAGGCGGATGTGCACCAATCTGGCCTTTGATCCGTTTTATTCGAGGCCGCTGGGCCTTGATTATCTTTCAGCCGCCGGTTTCCAGGCAAGGGCTTATGCCAGAAAAGCGGGTATCACGGAAGAGCACCTGGCCCGGGTGGTTGCGCGTTCCAGGGTAAACGCGGCCCGAAATCCCTTTGCCAGAAAAAACGAACCGGTAACGGAAGCCGAAGTCATGCAGTCACCGTTGATCTGCGATCCCATCCGGTATCTGCACCAGTACCCGGTAACGGACTGGGCCGTGGCAATGCTGCTGTGCAGCGAAGAACGAGCGCATGAATTTACCGACAAACCGGTCTGGTTGACCGGATTCGGCAATTGCATGGACAGTTATTTTCTGGGCGACCGGGACCTGTCTGTCAGTATGGCGTTACAGAAAGCTTCGCGCAGGGCCTACAGCATGTCGGGTGTGGACGATCCGGGAACGGCTTTTGATATCATAGAACTCAACGATGCATACGCCTACCAGCTTCCCATGTGGGCGGAAAATGCAGGGCTTGTAAAAGAGGGGGAAGCCGCAAAGTGGATTGATTCCGGCGGGATGGACAGACGAAACGTCAACTTGTCGGGCGGTATGGTAAACGGAAATCCGATCATGCTGGGAGGTCTTGCCCGTGCCCTGGAAGTTGTGCTGCAGCTTCGGGGAGAAGCAGGCGAACGGCAGGCGGAAAAGGCCGAAAGAGGATTGGCACACGGAAGCACGGGAGCCGCGGGTCAGCATCACGCGGTGCTTGTGTTCGAAAAATAGGGGAGCAGCCATGGGATATAAAAACAAAAAACGGCATGTGGGGATCATCGGCATCGGCGAAACCAAGTTTTCAAGCCACAGGGAGGACGTGAACCAGCCGGAAATGATTCATGAGGCGGTGCGAAGGGCGCTTGATGATGCCGGTTTGCAGATCGATGATATCGATTGTGTCGTCCACGGCAACATGGAGCTTTTTGAAATGGTACACCAGGCCGATATGTGGCATACGATCGGTACCGGCGCCTACGGAAAAAGTGCATTCCGGCTTACTACAGGAGGGACAACCGGCGGAACACTGGTGTGCGGGGCGGACAACCTGGTGGCATCCGGAATGTATGACGTGGTGATGGCAATCGGTTTTGAAAAGCTCCAGGAAGGGCATACCACGGGGGGGATTACCAATATGGCGGACCCGTTGTGGGCAAGAAAGCTACAGTCCGGAGCATTGACGGCTCAGGCAGCGGTCAAGCTCATCGCGGAATTCGGCGAAGAGCGCGCCAGGCGTGCCGCAATGACCTACCGTATCATCATGGACAAGCACGCCTGCAAAAACCCCAATGCACACAGGGCATTCCACCTGGAATGGGACCAGATCGACGACCTGATGAAACACTCGCCGCCGCTGATTGGAGATTTGCGGTTAATTCACATGTGTTCGCAATCGGACGGGGCCTGCGCCATCATTTTTGCATCGGAGAAAAAGGCGAGGGAAATATCCGACACCCCGGTTTGGATACGAGATCATATCACTATTCACAGGGAAGAAACCCTGAATCTGCACAATAATTTTTATCCCATTCAAACGACCCATCGATTTGCCGCAGAAAAGCTTTACGAACGAAACGGGATTGAAAATCCGCTCGAGTATTTCGATGTTTTTGAAATGTATGACCCGTCTGCCTGGTGGGGTGTGGACTGGCTTCGTGATTTTTTTCTCCTTGAAGGAGACCAGCATATTCAGATGGTAGAAAACCATGACATCATGATTGACGGAAAGATGCCGATCAATCCTTCCGGCGGCGTGATCGCCACCAATCCGATCGGGGCCACCGCGATGGTGCGGGTGGCGGAAGCAGCCAAGCAGATCCGGGGAGATGCCGGAGAACACCAGATCCCGGGCAAAGTCGAACATGGGCTGGCTTCATCATTCGGCGGCACAATGTGGACCGTTTTGACGATGCTGGAAAAAGAAACGAACTGGTAGGAGGAAATTGTAATATGGGTGAATACTATGGTATTGACGTAGCGGATATTTTCAATTCGATGCAGTCCCGTTTCCGGCCCGAAGGGGCCGAAGGCGTTGAGGCATCGATTGGATACGATATTACAGGAACCGGCATGTGGGAACTCAGGATCGGCCCAGGCGGGATGTCGCTGGACAAGCGCGATGAACTTACCGGGTGCGACGTTGTGGTGCATGTTGACGCTCAGACCTTTGTGGGGTTGAATATTGGTAAAATCGATGCCATGGCTGCTCTGGGCGCAGCAAAGCTGAAAGTGGAAGGAGATTTCAACCTCTTTGCGGCCACCGGCAAAATGTTTACCAAATATGTGATTCCGGGCCAGGAGGTTGTGCCGGAGCAGGAGCTGCTTGTTTTAAAGAAAACCATTTCGGTCAACCAGCGGTTTGCAGCGGGTCCGGTTATGGGAACGTTTTTGCAGGGATTGAAGGAAAAAAAGATTCTTGCGATAAAATGTCCGGTGTGTGGACGTCTGCAGAGTCCCCCCCGGGAGATATGTGCCCCGTGCCGTGTAAGAAATGACGAATGGGTGGAAATCGGCCCTTCCGGGGAAATGCGCATGCTGGAATACTGCTATTATGCCAGTCCGGACCCGCTTACCGGGGAAACGCGAGAAACGCCGTACGGGGCGATCGGTATACTTCTGGACGGATGCGGGGAGAACGAGGTATTCTGGCACCTTTTGAGGCCGGATCAGCTCGATGATGTCCAGATGGGGATCGTCATGGGCGATAGCGTCGTCCACGGCAGTCGGCTCCGGCCGGTCTGGTCCGAAAATAGAAATGGAAGTATTAATGATATCAAGTATTTTGAAATCGAAAGGTAAGGAGGGGGCATGCAAAAGGATGATTTTTCGAAATCTTACGTGGTCGAGGGAAAGCTTGCCCTGCCGTATACCTATTTTGCAGGGAGACTCGGCAGCACGTTTTTGACAACGATCCGGGATCAGCAGAAAATCATGGGGGTTCGCTGTAATCAATGCAGCAAGGTGTTTGTACCTCCCCGTCAAACCTGTGAACGGTGCCTTTCGGATATTCGGGAAAATTGGGTAACGCTTGAAAACACCGGCGAAGTAATCAATTTTACCGTTGTGAGAGAGCACGACAAGCATCTACCCAGGAAAACCCCTTACATTCTGGGGATGATAAGGCTTGATGGTGCCGACACTCCCATGGTGCATATCATCGAGGGGGTCAATCCGGAAAGTGTTTCCGAGGGGATGCGCGTAAAAGCGGTTTTTGCAGCCGAAAGCGAAGGAACAATTCTGGAAATCGATCATTTTATTATATCTTGATGGACTCGTAAAAGTCTGATTTCAGATGGTGCCGTAAAAAGTTCAAGATCAAGGCTTGCGCAATTTCGAAGAATGCAGCGTACTTAGCCGTACGTAAAATTCTGAGAAATTGCGCGTAACGCAGATATTGGACTTTTTATGGCGCCATCATATCTTGATCAGGTCGTATTCCCGCGAACCCAAGCCGATTTTCTCCGCATATACTAGCTGGAGCGGCCAGTCCACCTTTGGATAAATCACCCTGAATTTGTCTGATCCGGCTGCCATGCCTTCTTCCGAATGGCTGCTCATGCATGAATCGGAAAGGGCCGGTTCCTGATTGACCAAATCGACGCTCGCCTGATCGATGGCGACGGGATCGGTAGAGGCGACGACACCGATATCCCGGACGATGGGCGCGTCGTTATACGGGACGCAGTCGCACGCGGGCGACACATGGTTGATAAAATTGATGTAGAGCGTTTTGCCGGATTTGTTTTTGAGCACTCCCGCGCAGTATTCAACCATTTTTTCCAAAAAAATCGGAATGTCCGCATTCCACTGGATCTGGATGGCCTGGTTTTCACAGATCAGGATGCATTCGCCGCAGCCGATGCATTTTTCCGGATGAATGAATGCCTTTTCTTCAATCATTTCTATGGCCTGCTGGGCGCAATAATCTGCGCATACTTCGCAGCCGATGCATTTTTTTTCTTTTACTTTCGGACTGACCCCCGAGTGCTGCGCCAGTTTTCCCCTCCGGGATGCGGAGCCCATGCCGACGTTTTTAATTGCGCCTCCGAAGCCTGAAAGTTCGTGACCTTTGAAATGGGCAACGGATACAAGGGCATCCGCCTGTATGATTTCCGATCCGATATAGACTTCCTTGAAATGCTTGCCGTTGATTTCCACTGCCGTTTCCGTTCGCCCTCTCAGCCCATCTGCAATAACCAGCGGGGCGTCCGCTACGGCATAGTCAAAGCCATTGGTAATGGCTGTCACCAGATGATGCGGGGCATCCCCCCTTGTCCCGGCATACAGCGTGTTTGCATCGGTCAGAAAGGGAAAGCCGCCGGCTTTTTTAATGGTCTGAACCGTCTGGCGGAGATAGATCGGCCGTATGAACGCTGTGTTACCGGTTTCCCCGAAATGAAGCTTTACGGCGACAAGATCCCGTTTGCTAATGCAATTTTCCATGCCTGCTTGTTTCATCAAGCGGTCCATTTTTTTAAGGAAATTTTCCTTGAAGGTGGCGCGAAAATCGATAAAATACACTTGGCTTTTCATTATTCCCCCTGTTTTTCCGAAGTCGTCAATTTTGAAAAAGCTTGAAAAGCGTTTTTTAATGAAATAAATATGCAGTTTGTACCATATGAAATCAAATAAAAAAAATAGTAAATACCGATTATGATGTTTGACAGGCGGTTGGTTCAATATTTTGACTGGTGGTTACTGCTGCTGACCCTGATGATTGCAGGCATCGGGGTTGGGTTGATATATAGCAGCGTAAATGCCGTTGAAACTGCCTCGGCATCAAAGATTTACCTGAAACAGTTGAGCTGGCTCGGGATCGGAATGATAGTGATGGTCGCCGGTTTTGTGGTTTCATATAAAAAATTGGATCGGTGGTCCCCCATTATATATATTGTATGTACGGGCATGCTTGTTGCCGTATTGATCAGCGGGAAAACCGTCGGGGGCGCCACGCGCTGGCTCGATCTTGGTCTTTTTGGCATCCAGCCGTCTGAACCGGCCAAAATCTGTATCATACTCATCCTTGCCCACTATCTGGCTAAGCAGGTAAAACCATGGGGCATGGGAATCCGTGAATTAATGACACCGCTTGTGCTTACGCTGATTCCTTTCACTTTGGTTTTACTGCAGCCGGATCTGGGTACGGCCCTTCTCCTGCTGCTTATTGCCGGGGCCATGGCTGTGTTCGCTAAAATCGAGCGAAGAACCTTTTTTGCGCTTCTGACCGCTGCAGTCACCCTTGGTCCTCTTGGATGGTTTTTCATCGAGGATTATCAGCGTACAAGAATTTTGATGCTTTTTGCGCCGGAAAGCGACCCTACAGGTGCGGGATATCATATCCTGCAGTCAAAAATCGCGGTCGGATCCGGCATGCTTTACGGCAAAGGATATATGGAAGGAACACAGAATATACTGTCGTTTCTTCCCGAGCAGCATACGGATTTTATTTTTTCCGTACTTGCGGAAGAGTGGGGGTTCGCGGGGTCTGCTGGGCTGCTGATCCTTTTTCTGCTGCTCATTGCTTTTGGATTAAACATTGCTTACGGGTGCCGGGATGATTTCGGAACTCTTCTTGCATTTGGCATTACCGCCATGATTTTCTGGCAAACCATTATCAATATCGGAATGGTTATAGGGCTTATGCCTGTTGTGGGCATGCCCTTGCCTCTCGTCAGCTACGGGGGGTCTTCTATCGTCACTACCCTGCTGGGTATCGGAATACTACTTAACATAAGCATGAGGCGTTTCGTAAAAGACTGACAGGCCTGTATCCCTGAATACCATTGTTTTTACCATCAGTTGGTCCCTCCCTTATCCAGACCAATTGAGCGCTGCCATGTGAATGTGGATATTTACTGAAATTGTAAAAAATATTTTGACAAATTGTTATATTTGGTGCTAAGGACTTTTGTTTAAATCAAAAATTAATCTTTTTGTCTAAAATACAAATGCGACTGAGATGCGGAGGGGGACAGAATGATAAAACTTGATGAGTCGATTATCTTCCAGATGATCAATTTCATTATTCTAATCTGGGCGTTGAATTATGTGGCATATCGCCCCATTCGCGCTATTCTTGCAAAGCGCAAGGAAAAAGTGGACGGGCTGTCAAGCGGCATCAATCGTTCTGAAAGCGATGCCCGCGAAAAAGCAATGGCGCTTGAGGCCGGCATCAAAGAGGCCAGGGAAAAAGGCCGAAAGATGAAGGAGGCCATGGAGGATAAAGCCCGCCAGGAAGAGCAGCAGATGCTGGAGCGGATCAATGAGAAAGCACGGCGGGATTTAGAAGAAATCAGGGCCAAAGTGTCAAGGGAAACCGCAGAAGTCCGGACTTCACTGCAATCTCAAATAGAATTTTTTGCAAATAAAATCAGTGAGAAAATGCTCGGGAGGACCGTTTAAATGAAATTTGAAAATATTGCCCGTATCGGCCTGCCCTTTGTCATTTGTCTTTCTTTTCTTGTTTTTGCCATATCGGCGCCGGCTCATGCAGCAGAGGGATGGCAGCGAACCGATACCTACCGCATAATGAACTTTACGGTGCTTGTACTGATCCTTTTCTTTATCCTCCGCAAACCGGTTTCCAACTTTTTTTCAGACCGGATTCGACTGATAAAAGAGCAGTTGAAAGATCTCGAAGAGCAAAAAAAGGAAGCCGAAAAAAAGCTGGCCGAATACAACGAAAAACTGTCTGCACTGGATGCAGAAGCGGAAACGATTATCAGTCAGTATCAGCGCCAGGGGGAAGAGGCGAGGGAAAATATTTTGAAGCAAGCGGAAACTGCCGCAGCCAAGATGGAAGACCAGGCCCGCAAGACCATAGAGTTTGAATTCGCGCAGGCCAAGCTGAAGCTGGAGACCGAACTTTTCGACAGTGCGGTCGAAAAGGCGGAAGATCGCATGAAGAGCCTTATTACCGATGAAGATCATGATCGACTTGTTAAAGAATATCTAGATAAGGTGGTGAAAAAGTGAGAAGTTCAGTAATAGCCAGAAGATATGCAAAGGCCTTGCTCCTTATTGGGAAAGAAGACGGCCAGTCGGAAAAATACAGGGAAGAGCTGGATGGCGTTATCGAACTGCTCAA
>JAABUA010000007.1 GCA_011389515.1 Desulfobacteraceae bacterium | reverse complement strand
TAAAATAAATTGCTGTAATAATTTAAACACTCGTCCGAATATTCCATGTTCAACGCCCAGAGTTGATATATTCGATTGTAGGAAATGCCATGTTCGTGCACGTATTCGACCGGATAGACAAGTACCGGAAATTTTGGGCGCACATAGTGTTTTGCCGTTATGGAAAGCGCCTTGTACAAGATATCCGGCGAAAGTCCTTCCTTATCAACGATAAACAGGCTGACGCAGTTGGTGAGATCGGACAGGTTCAATGCAATATCGGATACGTTTGCCATAATGATGGCCTTGAGACAATTGTTTTTCTTAAGGGCATAAACGCGGCGTTCCCGGGTCAGTCCCTGCTGCTGGTATTGGCAGGCCAGACTTTTTCGTTCGTTCATGTCGTTGTCGGGAAGCATATCCAGCACGTTCAGCATAAGCCCCCCGGATACCTGGTCGTAAAAATTTTCAAGGGCTGTAATATCGTTATATTCCGGTTTGTCCAGCTTCCAGGGATCTGGCAGGAACGCCTGGCTGCTGTTTGCCCTGAAAAGGACATATGCAAAACTGTCAATGGAGCATGCTTTTGGATTTTGTACATCCCTGGCAATTCCGCCAAAAAAGTGGTTCGGGAAACGCATTTCCGGTCGGAAATAACAGAGCAGGTAATCCATGTTGCTTGAAACGAGCCGGTGGGTATCTAAGGTAAAGCCGCTTATCTGGTTTAATATTTCAATACCTGCGCCGATGTGCTGGGACGTTCTGGCTGCAAGATGATGAATAAGCCATGTTTTTTCGTAAAAACGAAGCATCGCCAGATGGGCGAGGATTTCGCCCTTTTTCTGCCATGTAAAATGCCTTGAAATAGCAGACTGCGATGAATAAAGCGTATTATATGTCTTTTTTATTTTATCGCTGCATCCGCGAAGAAAAGCATACTTTTTGGGATAAATAAAACCCGTCTCGAAAAAAAATTCCCAAAGTTTTTCGACATCTACCGTGTTGCATATGTAAATGTTCCTATTTTGAGCATTGTGAAGCATTGAAAGCAATTTGATGTGATCGGCTGGATTAACATCGAGAAATACAATGCCGCATTTGGCCAACGGCTTCTCATTTTTTTTCATAAATGTCCGCCTGTAAAGCACCTGGGCCTGACATGTAAACGAGAAGCTGTTTGCAAAATTGACGGAAAGAGAGGGGATAACAAGACCGGGTATGAGTACCGTGTTTTCTTCGTCATCTTCAACAGCCACTCCGGAACCGGATACATCCAGAACTTTAAGATTCACCATGCCGCCGGTAACAGGATGAAAAAAGTGGATGTCCGGTGACGGGGTAAGCACAATCCGCCTGCTTCGATGCACCCGGGGAGCAAATCGTTGAATCGGCTTTTTCGAGGGCATTAGGATCATGTCCTTACGGCCGATTGTCCCTGTATGCGTTAATATTTTGCATTCTCCGGTATAAACCGGTGTTTCGCCCGCCATGACAATCACGCTTACAGAATAATTCGCATTAATCCAGTTGACAGGGGTCTCACTATCGCACGCAAGCGCAACGCGAAAGGATGATGCACTGAAATCCATGAGCGTTCCGGAAAAAATAACGCCGCTTTGAATGAGCTTGACAGGCAGCGGCTTGCAGGCATAGCGGATTACTCTTCGACTGGTATGTTGCAGCGCCTTTTCCGGAAGCACCAGGCATACTCCCTTACCGCTCACCGCCCGCAATGTGGCCGGGACGCTGATCATCTGGTCATCTGCAATTAGTTCGAATTGTTGAAAACAATATGCTTCGGAAATGTTTTTCCAGTCTGCCGAATTTTCCCAAAGGCAGACCACATATTTGCCAAAACAGGGTTGGGGCAGGGCGTTGACGTGTATGGCGTGATTGTCTGAAGTGTTCTTGAACTGAATTCGTATGCTTTTGCTTTGAAAATGGAAATGGTTTAATTTGTTTACAAGTCTTTTTTTTGAAACTGTGCTTTCTTTCCTGGCGGGATTTATCTTATCGCTGTCATCAATACTACCGTCGATCAGCACAAGTTTCTTATGGGAAGAACCTGAGCCCGGGGGGTGGGTGGTTTCAGCCTTTTTGGTCTCTGGTATGTAGTCCATATTATGGAGGTTACACCTTGATGTTACGAAAAAGTACCTTGCCGAAAGACGTGTTTTCCAAAACGGTTCTCTCCAACCTCTGTTTTGGGCGAATGGTGGTGTTTACGGGAAATATTGTAGTAAATAAGTAGTTTATTTTATGTTCGATGTCAAGTAAAACTTATTTGTAAATTATCGTTTTGCTTAAAAAAAATGAAAATTGCTTGAATCGGAACAGTGAATCATGGATAATCTGCTCGACGCTGACCTTTTTTCTTCAACTCCGGAGATGAAATGCAGATTACAACCACACACAAAAGTACTGATTTTGACGGTTTGGCATCCCTGGTTGCTGCCACCCTGTTGTATCCAGATGCCGTACCGGTTCTTCCAAAAGCCCATAACCCGAATATAAAAGCCTTTCTGTCCATTCATAAAGATCTTTTCAACCTGAAAAGCGTCGAAGAGATCAAACTGGAGGAAGTCACCTCTCTTGTTGTTGTTGACACCAATCAATGGGAGCGGCTGGACCGAATGGAGGATTTGAAAAAGAATACTGAGCTTGAAGTGATCGTATGGGACCACCATGAAAACGATTGCAATCTTCCAGCTTCATGGAAATGCCAGGAACCGATCGGAGCCAACATTACCCTGATGATCCGGGAGATAAGGAAAAAATCCATACCACTTACCCCAATCCAGGCAACGTTGTTTTTATGCGGGCTTTACGAAGATACAGGAAGCCTCACATTTCCTTCTACTACGGCTGAAGATGCGCATGCAGCGGCGTTTCTGCTTGAATGCAATGCTGACCTCGTCATTTTGAGAACGCTTCTGCAGCCGGCATACGGCCAAAAACAAAAAGAAATCCTCTTTGAAATGCTGAAAAACGCTGAAAGAAGTCTGATCAACAACTGGAAAACAAGTATCAATATCACCACAATCGATGGCCATGTAAACAACCTGTCTCTGATCGTTCACATGTACAGGGATATTCTGAACGTAGATGTGGCTTTCGGAATTTTTGTTCATGAAGATAATGACAAATGCATTATTATCGGCAGAAGCGGAACGCCTGACGTAAATATCGGTTCCGTCATGAGAAGCATGGGCGGCGGCGGACATCCAGGGGCAGGATCTGCAATGCTCAAAGCCGTCAACCCCTTGGCATTAAAGGAATGGATAGTTGAGCTGCTGAAGGGAAATCAGGAAAGTTCCATAAGCATATTCGACCTGATGTCCTATCCGGTGAATTCCGTGAGGTCAGACACATCCATGTCTGATGTAGCGAAAATTCTGGAGGAAAAAGGGTGCACCGGTCTTCCGGTAATCGATGATGAAAAGCTCGTAGGCGTTATTTCACGGAGGGATTTTAGAAAAGTAAAAAAACAGGCCCAGCTGAAATCCCCGGTAAAGGCTTTCATGAGCACGAAAATGATAACCATAACGCCGGATAAGAGCCCGATGCACGCCGCCAGACTGATGGTCAAGTATGATGTTGGGCGCCTTCCGGTGATCGAAAAGGGGAAAGTGATCGGGATTGTTTCCCGAACGGATGCTATGCGCTTTTTTTATGATACGATTCCGGAATGACTTATAAATCGGCGATCCAAAGGGAAGATGTCGTGTTCTAATGAATAATAATATCAGAACATTTTAAATATTTGTTCAACCAGTTTCTCAATCCCCTCGGCGACTTCTGCAATGCCGGGGCCAAGCATATATGCCGGGGTTGAAACCAGGTTATTTTTTTTATCTACGTGGATCATATCTACAGAGCATACGCTGTGGCCGCCGCCCATTGCCTCGATAGCATCTGCGGTGCCAAGATCGTTTCCTATACTGACTTCCGGATGCTTCTCCCGCAGAACGCCTGCCAGTACAACAGGAGAAATGCAGATAGCGCCAACGGGTTTTTTCATATCCGTCATTTCGGTAATCAGTCGATGCACTTCCGGATGGATATCCGCATCCTTCCCCTTGATGGCAAAATCGCTCAGATTTTTCGCTGCGCCAAACCCTCCCGGAAGGATCAAAGCGTCGATGTCCACGGCATTTATGTTTTTCAGGTCGCTGATTTCCCCGCGGGCGATACGGGCCGATTCGACCAGGACATTTCTCTTTTCACTGGATGCTTCACCGGTCAAATGATTGACAACGTGATATTGTTCCATGTCTGGCGCCATGCAAAGGTATTTTCCTCCTTTTCTTGCGATTGCCAGCATGGCGATTACCGCCTCATGGATTTCCGATCCATCGTAAACGCCGCATCCGGATAGCAAAACGCCGATTTTTTTCATATGCACCCCTTTTTAATGGTTACATGCAAAGAAATAAGCAAATTTTTTCATGGTTCGATACGGTTCAGAACCTTACCGGTTCCATCTGACAGGAAAATCAAAAAGCCGTTGCGACGTGCATCCTCGCATAAAAGATCGAAGGGCACTGCCTGCACTTCATATTTTCTGTTGTCTCGTCTTGGCATATTTATAAGGCATGAAAGCGCATCTTCCTTATTTTCAAAAGCCGGGATATAAGAAATATCCGAATCTTTATCATGCAGTCCCACAAATTTTTCATTTCCACCCGGATCTTCAATCGCTACATAAATCCACTTGTCTTTTTCGGATAAATCCGTCATTTTTGTCCTTTCATGCTATGATATTGAAAACGTTGCGCCGATATAATATTGCTTCCTATAATGAATGACGGATCATAAAATGTCAACTGTACGGTAATGAAATCCTGTGATATCGGCATATCGCTGAATCATATTATTGACACATAGGCTTCTTATGGTTTATTTAGAACCCATCTCAAAATTGTCTTTCGGCCCAATATCTTTGTTTAAAGCGATGAAACAACCGCCGTATACCGGAACAAACGCCTGGCGGACGGAAAAGAAATAAGGGAAGCATGGGGATAGGATATTTTTCCCCATGCTTTTTATGTCTTACTGACTGGAAAGGGTAAAGCGCGTTGGTGAAAGCTTCCGGACATGATCATGGAAATCCTGAAAATTCCTTTGCCGGAACCGGTTTGATCGCCGACACCCATGGCAGCGTATCCGCACTTTCAAGGGCAATCCATGCGCTTTCCGTCAAAAAGGTCACCGAGTTGATTCACCTGGGTGATTTTTTTGATTCCGTATATTACAAAAACATTGATGAAGTGTTGTCAGTGCTTCAAAAATATAATGTCCGGGCAGTAAAGGGAAACAATGATTACCAGGTTGAAAAAATGATTGAAAATGGTTTTTTCGGTAAATTGCCGGACCGAAATGGATCATGCCTTGTTTTTTTAAAAAAAACGCCGATAGTATACCAAAAAGGAAACACATGCTTTTCACACTCAATGCCGTATGATTCAATACGATCGTTTTATGAACCAATCGACACCGGTACAACGGAAAGGGCCCTGGAAATTTTTCAAAACACCCCGTATCATACTCTTTTTTGCGGACATTCCCATAACCCCGTGTGTTTCAGGTATAATTCCGGAGAGGTAGTGCGAGAACCAATTCATCCCGGGCGACCGATAAACCTCTCCGGCGATGAGCGGTATATTTTCATCGTCGGATCGGCTGAAAATGGAGAATGCGGCTTTTACGACATGTCGGAGTCTTCTTATGAACGTATTACATTTGATGGCACCATCTAAAACCGACTTTTTACGAGTTCATCACATTTGATTGATATTTTTCATTCACTGTTATGGATATTTCGACCATAGAAAACCGGAAAAAACTCATGACTGCAAATTTGAACTCTCTTGGTATATGTATAGGGGCCTCCACCATATCGATTGTACAGCTCGAGGCACCCGGAGGGTACAGTAAAACAGACGCCGCCGGCACCCCGCCCGCAATTATAAACCATTTCGCCCAGTCGCATGGCGGCGACCCCCGAAAAACGCTTTTGGAGATATTAAAAAAGGTTGACCTGGACCGCATTGATCGAATCGTCGCCACTGGCCGTCGTTTCCGTAACTTTGTCAATCTGTCGACAATTTCAGAACCCGAAGCTGTTGAGCGTGCTTACGAGTATGCCAAACCGGTCGACAAATCCGCTCCCGCGATTGTTTCATGCGGCGGTGAAACGTTTATGGTGTATGTGCTTGACGATTACGGACGCATTTCAAATGTGTTAACAGGGAACAAATGCGCCTCCGGGACCGGGGAATTTTTCATTCAGCAGCTTCGTCGCATGGGCGTTTCTCTTGAGGATGCCGCGTTATGGTCGTCTTCAGAGAAACCCTACGAGGTCTCGGGTCGATGCTCCGTGTTCTGCAAGTCGGACTGCACCCATGCCATCAACAAGGGCGTTCCCCGGTCCAGGGTCACTGCAGGACTGTGCCGGATGATGGCCAACAAGGTTCTGGAACTCGTCAAGAACATCCCCAAGGAAAACATCATGATTGTCGGCGGCTCTTCGCGGAACAACATGATGATCGAGTACCTGAAACAAGCGCTGCCGGGCATTATAATACCGGACATCGCCACGTATTTTGAAGCCACGGGTGCCGCCCTCTGGGGTCTTGACCAGGAAACAAAACCATTTCCCGGGTTTGACCGGTTGATCATCAAAGGCATTGCATCCTTTGACATACTCGATGCACTGAAAAATTATGAACACATGGTGGATTTCAAGACCATGAAAAAAGGGACGCCCGCAGCTGGAGACACCTGTATACTCGGGCTGGATGTCGGGTCAACAACCACCAAGGCGATTCTGTTGCGAACCGATGATGATGCCATCGTCGCGTCCGTATATCTTTATACCAACGGCGATCCGATTGGTTCTTCCCGCCAATGCTACAGAAAACTCCTTGAACAGCTAAACAGTGAAACAGATCCCGATAAAATATCCATCATCGGACTCGGTGTCTGCGGCTCCGGACGGCAGATCGCCGGTCTTCATGCATTGACCAAGGGCGTGATCAATGAAATCATCGCTCATGCAGCCGCAGCCGTTCATTTTGATCCGGATGTGGATACACTTTTCGAGATCGGCGGGCAGGATGCAAAATATACCTATATCACAAGTGGCGTGCCGTCGGATTACGCCATGAACGAAGCCTGTTCCGCCGGAACCGGCTCTTTTTTGGCTGAATCCGCGCAGGAGACGCTGGGGCTGCCGGTAGAGAAAATTGCCGATGTTGCTGTCAAGGGCGATTCGCCCCCAAATTTCAACGACCAGTGTGCCGCATTTATTTCCTCCGACATTAAAACAGCCATCCACGAAGGGGTACGGCATGAAAATGTCGTCGCAGGGCTCGTCTATTCCATATGTATGAATTATACCAATCGGGTCAAAGGAAACCGGCCTGTTGGGGAAAAAGTGTTCATGCAGGGAGGGGTTTGCTATAATTATGCGGTACCCCTTGCCATGGCGGCCCTTTCCGGCAAACCCATCATCGTTCCCCCGGAGCCCGGCCTGATGGGCGCATACGGTGTGGCCCTGGAAATCAAAAAGCGAATCAATATCGGGTTGATTGAAAACTCGGAATTCAATCTGGAAAAGCTGATCAGCCGGGAAGCCAACTACAAAAGTACATTTACCTGCAAGGGCGGAAAGGAAAAATGCGATCGCGGATGTGAGATCGCCCTAATCGAGCTGGAAGGCCAAAATTACGCTTTCGGAGGCGCATGCAACCGGTACTACAACATCAGGAACAATATTGAATATGATATTGCAAATCTCGATCTTGTAAATACAAGGGAGCGACTGGTGTTTGAACAGTTTGTCCCGGCGGCGGACGAAGGTCCGGCAATCAAGGGGCGGGTGGGAATCAACCGCAGCTTCTTGGTAGACACCTATTACCCGTTTTATGCAACGTTTTTCCGGGAGATCGGGTTTGAACCGGTGTTGCCGGATACGGTTTCAACGGAAGGGATGGATAAACGCAATGCCGCTTTCTGCCACCCGGCTGAACTGGCCCACGGGTATTTCTATTCCCTGTTAAAAACCGAACCGCCGCTTGACTATATCTTTCTCCCCCAGGTGAGAAGCATCCCCACAACCAACAGCCACCCCGAATCCCAGACATGCCCGTTTGTGCAGGCAGAACCCTATTACCTGTCCACCACCTACAGGAAAATCATTTCAGGGCTGGAAGAAAAAGGGACGGTTGTTTTAAAACCCTACATCAATATGATGAAGGGCATCGATGGCGCGGCCCCTTCAATGATTGAAACAGCAAAAATGATGGGAGTTGGTGTCTCCTCTGCCAAAAGTGCGCTGAAAAAAGCCATCTCCCGCCAGCAAGCCTGCTTTGATGCCATGCAGGATCTTGGTCAAAAGGCGCTTTCCCGCCTGGCCAAAAATCCCGAAGAAGTAGCAGTGGTCGTTTTTGGACGGCCCTATAATGCGTTTGTAGAATCCGCAAATATGGGTATTCCGCACAAGCTTGCTTCCCGGGGCGTTCAGGTGATTCCCATGGATTTTCTTCCCACCGGCGAAGAAGATTCCAAGCGGCACATGTACTGGGGCATGGGGCAGAAAATCCTCCAGGGAGCTCGCTATGTCCAGCGTCACAAACAGCTTTTCGGAACGTATATCACGAATTTTTCATGCGGCCCCGATTCCTTCATTATCGGGTATTTCCGAAGCATCATGGGGCTGAAGCCGTCTTTGACGCTTGAACTCGACAGCCATACTGCTGACGCCGGCATTGAAACCCGGATAGAGGCGTTCCTCGATATCGTTTCCGAATATCGCCAGTTATTGATCGGCAAAATGCCTGCGGACGAAACCGGATCGTTTGTTCCCGCAAGGACGATTATGGAAAAGAATTCACCGAAAGTAGTCACTTCGTCCGGCAAGATACTTTCCATGACCGATCCGAAAGTAAAATTTCTTATCCCTTCCATGGGACGGCTCGGCACGGAACTTCTGGCGGCCGTATTTCGCGACGCCGGTTTCAATGTGGTTCACCACCCGCCTGCGGACGAATCCGTCCTTAAAACAGGACGCGCCAACACCTCCTGCAAGGAATGCCTCCCCCTGATCCTGACCACCGGGAAACTGCTGAATTATGTATACAACGAAAAACAGGATGACGAGGTGCTTGTATATTTTATGGCATCTGCATCCGGTCCCTGCCGGTTCGGGCAGTATTCCATTTTCATGGAGGATCTGATAAAGCGCCTGCAGATACCGGATGTGACGATCTTCTCGCTGACATCGGACAATTCATATTACGGTATCGAAGGCAGTTTCAACTATTACAAGGCATGGTGGGCGATTGTGATATCGGATTTCATGGAAGACGCAAGATCCATGATCCTGGCCAATGCGAAAGACGTTTCCCAGGGAAAGGAAATTTTTGAAGCGCAATGGCACCTGATCGTCAGTGAAATGGAACGGGGAAATTTCAAGTCGATACGCAGTCAACTGGACAAGACGGCAGCCATCCTGGGGGACATCCCCATGAAACGTCCGCCGGCAGAAGTGCCGACGATTCTGCTTACCGGAGAGATATTTGTCAGAAGGGACGGACTGTCCCGGCAGTACCTCACGGAACGGCTGGCAGAAAAAGGATTTGCGGTTATGTGTTCGCCGGTTTCGGAATGGATACATTATCTTGAATATGAAGCGGGTGTAAACGGCGAACATTATAACATGACATGGAAAGAAAAGCTCACGTATTACCTGCGGCAAAAGCTGATGAAGCGCTACGAACGAAAACTCAACAGCACGCTTTCCCGGTCGAAGCTTGTTCACGCGCAAACCGCAGATATAGTAACGGTCGTTGAAAATGCGAAACCATATGTTTCCCCGAAGTTTTCCGGAGAGGCGATTCTGACTGTCGGGAGCGCTCTTACGGAGGTCGCTTCCGAAGTGGCTGGCGTTATCATTATCGGGCCTTTCGGATGTATGCCGAACCGCATATCCGAATCCATATTATCGGAAGTCATGACCCGGGCGGACAAGCTCAGGACAAGCAATGGAAGGAACGGCCTTGAGAAAATCCTTTCCGATATTGAGCGTCTGCCGTTTCTTGCCATCGAAACGGACGGCTCCCCTTATCCACAGGTCATAGAAGCCAAGCTGGAAGCATTCTGCCTGCATGCAGAACGGCTGCATGAAAGGATGATGGCAAACCGGACACTATCCTGAAACAAGAATGTGCAATCACAAATATAGAACCCATCTCAAAAAAACCCGGGGTTATTTATGGCAAAGGGGATAGACAAGATTGCATCCGCCTTGCGCGAACATGGAAAGGTCGTATTTTTTACGGGAGCCGGCATATCCACGGAGAGCGGAATACCGGATTACCGGAGTCAGGGAGGCATATGGGAGCAGTTCCGGCCGATATATTTCGATGACTTTATGACCTCCCGGGAAGCCAGGATTGAATACTGGCGAAGAAAAAAAGAATTTTCCATCCAACTTGCAGCGGCAAGGCCGAACCGGGCACACCAAGCCATTGCTTCCCTGTATGGGAAGGGATTTGTGACAGCGGTAATCACCCAGAATATTGACGGTCTTCACCAGGAAAGCGGAATCCCCGATGAAGCGGTTATTGAGCTGCACGGCAATACCCGGAGAGTGAGATGCATGAAATGCAGCGCACTTTCCCCTCTTGAAGTGGCCTTTGCCCTTATCAAAGACGGGGATCCGGCTCCCGAGTGTCCCTGCGGCGGATATTTGAAGCCGGACACGGTTTCTTTCGGCCAGGCCATGCCGGAAAAAGAAATGAACCTCGCTGTTACGCTTTCAAAAAAAAGCCGCTGCTTTGTCGTGGTTGGTTCCACGCTCGTTGTTCAGCCGGCGTCCTATCTGCCCGGATACGCCCGCGAAGCAGGCGGGTTTCTTGCGATAATAAACCTTTCCGAAACGCCCTATGACGATGTCTGCAATGTGCTGATCCGTGACAAGGCCAGTGCTGTTCTCCAGGCGCTTTCAAAGCGGCTGATCGGCTGAGTCGGACTTATGGATGCCCCACCGGAATCACATACAGCGGATGCGTGTCTTTTTCGATTTTAAGAATCTCCCGCATGACATCGTCGTTAAACGCCCCAATGGGTACATACCCGAGCTCCATTGCCTCTGCCTGAAGCAGTAGATTCTGTGCGGCATGGCCGGTTTCCATAAGAACGTACTGCATTCCCCTCCTGCCATATTTTTCAATGGTTCTGGGGAAAACCCCGGTAAACAGAAATACTGCGGGCGCATTTTTTACTGCGGCCTGATGCAATGACGCTTCCCATATGCTCGAGCGGTGATCTCCTTTGGACATGATTTCAAGGTCATGGGATTCTGCGCGGTAATGATACAGTCCCACAGGGAGTTTGTCCACGTTTCCAGCGGCAATATATATTTCAAGGGGGTAAAGCGCCCCTGCCGAAGGAGCGGTTCGGAAACCTCTCTGTCCCGTGATTCCCTGTGCAGCCCACAGCAGTTGTGCGATATCCTGCAGGGTGAGGGGTTTGTTCGTAAAGGACCTTGAAGAACGCCGGATTGAAAGCGCTTTTTCCACGGAAACAGAACCGTCCTTCACCGGTTCGGGAAGTTTGATAATGCCGGTATCAGCGTTTTGTCTCATGGCGTACCCCTCTTCGGCTGTGAGCATCGATCCTGCAAGCAGAACCAATATTGCTGTGAAAACCGTCAAAAACACATTCTTCATTAAGCCTCCTGAATTTTCGTATTTTTTTGTTTTTAAAGAATTTTCATGATACCAGCATATAATTTTCATGATCAAGAAGAATTGATGATAAAGATATGGCAACTTATATTAGAATCTCTCTAAAAATCATTTTTCGGCCCAATCTTTTTGTTGGATAATCGAAATCGAAATCGGTTTTTTCAGATACGGCAACCACAAAACTTTTCGTGTCTAATTGACCTATTTAGAAGGATATGGAGAAAAACATTGAAACCCGGCATTTTTCTCGTGGATGACGATAAAGAAGGCGTATTTTCAGGGATTAATCCTGAAACATTGGCCGATTTTCATGACGTCTGGAAATGCGATGTCTCTTTGCTTCTGCCATGGAACTTCCATCAGGAGACAATCGACGGGAAAAAACATAATACATGGCATTCACAGGGCTATAACGGCCCGGCAAATATCTGGATCACCGGTACGTGCACATCTTCCATGGAGGTGGCACGTGTGTTGATACAAGAAAAACGAATGGCGCCCTGGTCGTCGGTTCTCGTTGCCAGACAGACGGCAGGGCGGGGACAACGGAAACGGTCATGGGTATCCCCTGCCGGAAACATATATGGTACATGGTTCTGGGCGTTTGACGGAGAAAAAGCATCTCAATACAGACACCTTGCATCACTGCTGGCAGGAGACATCCTTGCTTCGGTTTTCCGGGAAATGAATCTGGACGTTGCCGTAAAATGGCCCAATGATATTGTACTGGATAATCGCAAACTTTGCGGCATCCTGGTAGAGGAAAGGGGAGGGCGGGTGCTCGTGGGCATCGGCGTCAACCTGGTTTCGGCGCCGGAAGCAGGTCTTTTTCAGGATGATTTCGTCCTCCCCGCTGCCTGCCTGAACACGAGTGGCACGTCCTTCACCCCCCTTGCTTTCTGGGAAAAACTGGTGACTGTCGGCAAAGAGCGGTTTGAGAGGATCACCACGACAATGTCTCCCGAAGTATTTCTTGCAAACCTGGAAACCAGCATGGCATGGATCGATGCCGATATTCGTGTGCGCGTAGGCACGGAAGCCCCTTTTGTGGCCCGCCTCCTGGGAGTAGCGTCTGACGGCGGGTTGAAGATTCTCCGGGATGGTCATGTGGAAGTAATATATACGGCCACCATACGACCCTTAGAGCCTATCGCAAGATTCTGATTGCCGTTTAGATCTGCGGTTGTTTCCAGGGACGAAGGTCAACCGGGCAGCCGATGGCGCCAAGACGGCACAGTGCTGCCGCAAGATCATACACCCCGTTTTGTTTTCCCGAAGAGGCATCAATGGAAAACGCATGAAAAGAAAACCCCTTCAAAATGGAGTTAACAAGTCCGGTCAGTACGTTTTTCGGCCCGAGTTCGACAAAAACACCCGCCCCGTTTGCATGCATATTCATGATTTGATCCATAAAATTGACAGGGCTTACCAGGTGCTCCCCAAAGAGATGCCGCGCCTCTTTTTCGATTTCAGAATAGGGCATGGCTGTTTTGTTGGAATACACAGGGACGGCCGCTGTCAAAATCTCTACGGATTTTATTTTTTGCCGGAAACCTTCTGCTGCGTCTGAAACCAGGCGGCTGTGAAAAGCTGCGGCAACCGGCAGGAGCATTGTCCGAATTCGATTCTCCTTGCAGATTTGCTGTATTTTTTCGATTTCTTCACTGCTCCCCGACAGCACGCCCTGCTCCGGGCTGTTTTTATTGGCAAGTATAACGTCAACGCCGCTTGCCTGTATGCGTTGGGCAATTGTGTCCGGATTTTCCTTTACCGCCAGCATCCGCCCTTTGTCCGCACCGCCGGCGGCTGCCATAAGGCGTCCCCGCCATACGGAAAGATAAAGAAAATCATTTTCACGGATGCGTTTTCCGGCGCAAAGAGCGGTCAGTTCCCCGAAACTGTGCCCTGCGGTCATTCCCGGAAACACTTCAAACACAGACAGGATTTTTGCCATCACAAGGCTTATGGCGCCGATAGCCGGCTGCGCAATGTCCGTCTGCCGTAGGAGCTCTTCCATATGCTTTTTATCCGCTGCGTCAGTCGGTGCTTCCGGATAGATATATGCGTGCAATGGTTTTTCACGCGCAAACAAAACTTCGACATCTTTAAAAACGGTTTCTGCCTGGGGGAAAAAAGCAATGAGATCTTTCCCCATGTGAATGTACTGACTTCCCTGTCCGGGAAACAAAAAGGCGATTTTACCGGGCGGTTTATCCTCGCCGAAAAAAATACCCGGGAAAACGGCCGAATCTGCACCATCTTTCGAATCAATGGCTGCAATGGCATTTTGCAGACAACCCTGCAAAACATCGTCCTGTTTTACAATCATGGTAAGCCGGAAAAAATCAGTTGAACGGAAATGCGCCCTGGATTGTTCTGCAAGCCTGACAACGTCTGAAGGCGTATCTGCGTTTTCGGTTTCTGCAAGCATCTTGGCAAGCAAGGCTTTTACATCTTTCCTGTTGTTTCCAGAAAATGCAAAAATCTCGATATCGCCGGATGCGTTGGAAAAAGTGTCTGTGGTCAACAAACCAGCTCCTTGTATGAGGTTATTGTGTTCGGTTTTGGCACACATACTAATTTTTGGATTTTTGTATATACACGATGAATATTCCCGCAGAATATGAGCCCGTAGGGGTACCCCTTGCGGGTGCCCCTACGAGGTCCTCCTGATGATCATGTCTATGGATACATGCAAAGAATTGTAAAATGACCAATTTCATTTGGGGTGGAGGGTTGCTGCCCGTAGGCGACATTGGGAGTGATTGTCGATCGCTCTTGGCGAAGTGGAGCAAAACATCCTGCATTGGTTTTGATTGCAGGATGTTGCGAAACGAGCCGTAGAGCGATCCCAATCGCTCACAGTCGCCAAGGGAAGCAATCCCCATCCTAAATGAAATTGAACCGTATCAATGTGTTCCGTTTATCCGTTTATAAAGTTTCGTATATATTCAAAGTACTTCATGCCCGCAAGGGCGAAAATGTTGTTATGATCCGCACCGTGTATGATTTTCATCGATTTTTTGGGCCCGGGTGCGGATTCGAATAACTGTTTTCCGTGGTCAAGCGGTATGATGTGGTCATGCTCGGCGTGAATGATCAGAACCGGCCCATGATATTGCATTATGCTGTCCGCATTGGAAAAAAGAATCTCTTCGCTTATATCAAGATCCTTCGGCAGGATTCCCAACCGCTCGAGCAAATCTTTTACCGCAGCAAATCCACTCTCAACGATAAGTCCGGACACAACGTCCTGACGGTTAACGGCCACCTCGATCGCAGGGGCGCTGCCCAGGGACCGCCCCATGATCCATAAAGGGCCGGTATGCCCCCTTTCCTTCAAAAAGCCGGAGATTTGATCCAGAGATGCATATGCATCCGAAAGCATGGATGAAATGCTTGGATTCCCGGTACTGATGCCGTATCCCCGGTAATCGGCCACAATGAAATTCAAACCGTATGATATATATACGGGACCTATTGGATCATAATCATGGGCGATTTCTCCATTGCCATGAAAGAAAAGAATGGTCGGATTTTCTTTTCCCCCCAGGTGGAGCCGGCAGCCGATAACGGCATCATCCGTCACATCAACGGTGATTTCTTCAACGCGGTCGGCAGGGATTGTTCTGCCGGCCTTGCGCGGATGAAAAAGAAACCGGAGTATATCGCCACGATCCAGCAAACCGGCTTTGGACAGGGTATCTGTTTTCAACGCCATGAAATATTTCTCCTTTGTCTGCAATTGAAAAACCTTGAAATCGACAATATATTTATGTAAAAACATTCAAGCAGTACTGGTTTTTTAAATTATACAAAAAATCATCGGGTTTAAAAGGACTTTTATGTTTTTCAGGGCTCCAGAGCACACAAGGCGCATAAACAATAAAGGCTTTACGCTGATCGAATTGATGGTTGTCATCGTCATACTCAGCATTCTCGCTGTTTACATGGCGCCCAGGCTTATCGGCAGGGATGACCAGGCCCGGCAGTTGCGCGCCAGGGTCGATATTGAGGCGCTTGAAACCGCATTGAAAATATACAGACTGGATACAGGCACATACCCAACGACGCAACAGGGACTGGAAGCCCTGATCGAACAGCCGGAGGGGGTCACAAACTGGAGAGACGGCGGGTACCTCGATAAAAAGCGACTCCTGAATGATCCCTGGGGCAACGAATATGTATATCTCAGCCCGGGCACCCATGGCGATTTTGACATCATTTCTTACGGTGCCGATGGTCAGCCCGGAGGAGAAGGGGTGAACGCCGATATACGAAGCTGGGAACTCGAATAGCATGATGGACTCGTAAAAAGTCACGATCAGACGGCTTTGAAAAAAGTTCAAGATCAAGGCGAGAGCAATTTTTGAAGAATTGAGCGTACTTAGCCGTACGTGAGATTCTGTAAAAATTGTTCGCAACGCAGATATTGGACTTTTTGCGAAGTCGTCAATGTTGCAGACGATATATCAATCCTGTTCATAGCGGGCATTGTTCATCCCGGACTGGCTTAGCATCCAATGGTAAAAAACACCCACGCCTTCACCCTTGTTGAAATCGTTGTCGTTATAAGTCTTATGGGCATCCTTCTTTTCTTTGCCGCACCGCGAATGGGAGGCTTCTTGTTTCAGGATGACGCCAGAAAAGTTTCAAAATGGATTGTATTACATGTTGCCGATCTGAAAAACAAAAGCGTGCAGACGCAAAAAACATTTTTGCTGCATGTCGATCTGGACGGCAATCTCTTCCGGATAGAAGAGACACCGGACGCCATCTCCGGCGATGCGGCAGTAAATGAACAAGTCCTTGCAGAAACCGGGGCGGAAACAAGTGAAAAAAGTTTTGACCTTCCTCAGGGGTACCGGGTGACTTCGGTCCTGTATTCACAAGACAGACGCGTATCAAGCGGCACAACCGCTGTATCTTTTTATCCGGCAGGATACTCCGATCGGGCCATTATTCATCTGACAGACCGGCAAAACCGGAAAAAGTCCTATATCATTGAAGCATTTCTGCCACATGTAAAAATTCATGATGATCATGTCCAGTTTTTTTAAAGATAACCTGAAAAATCCGCTTCAAAAGGGATTTACACTGCTGGAAGTCCTCGTGGCGGTTTCCATCCTCGCCATTGTGCTCGTAAGCGCAATGCGCTTACAGGGGCAGTCGGTCAGCATGAATGAAATCGCACGATTTTATGCAGCAGCACCTTTTCTTGCCCAGAAAAAAATGGCTGAAATCCGTCTTGAACCGGAACGGTTCATGGGGAGCGAATCCGGCAGATATGAAGACTCCATTCCAGTTTTTCAGTGGACGGTTTCACTGGAACCCCTGGAACTTGTCGGCAGGGAAAACATCACCCTGTCTATGTTGTATGCGACTGTTACGATAGCGTCCCATACACATGGAAACAGGTATGTACTGCAGGAATATTTTCATACAGGAGGGGAGTAATTGCATGGCAGGAAGGGGTTCACCCTCATTGAAATACTGGTTTCCATATCGATTTTTGCTGTCCTTGCCACCATGGTATACGGTTCGCTCAATGCGGTTTTGTCAAAAAATGACGCAATTAAGGGCGGGATTTCCGCTTTTGAAATGGCAAGAAACACATTGAGCCGGATGTCTTTGGATATGAAAGGCGTATTTGTAGAGCAGTATCCGGAATACCAGGTTCCCGGAATAACAGATCCGCCGGATCCATACCGGATTTTCGGTGAAGCTTCCTATACCGGTGGAAAGGAAACTTCCATGCTGCGCTTCGCGTCGACCGGGCATCTTCCGATTTCATCGGATATCGTTTCCGGACTTACCCGGATTACCTATTATGCGGATCGTTCCCCGGAAAGAAATGACGATACACTGATCATAAGGCGATCAGATATACCCTATCCGTATGATATCGATCCGAACCAGGACCCTGACACAAAAGACGATCCCATCCTTTGCGAACGGGTCGAATCCTTTGCACTGACATACGTGGACGAAGATGGACAGACACACCAGGAATGGGATTCGGATTCGGAAAGCTACCGGTTTGCGACGCCGCGAGCGGTCATAATCGAAATCGCCGTTGCAGGGGAAAGCGGCACCCATGAATTTTCAACCCGGGTCGATATTCCGGTATACAGGAAAAGGCTTGACAATGTCCGTCGGCAATAACAGGGGAGTGGCCCTTATCATCACCTTGACGGCCGTTACGATCATCATTGCCGTGGCCCTGGAGTTGAATCGCCAGATGCGCAGCGCTGTGACTTCCGCTGCCATCGCCAAAAACAATATGTCCCTTGTGCACATGGTCGATTCCGGTATCGAGATCGGCAAGGCCATACTGGCAAAAGACAGGACGGAAAACCTGAGCGTCTCTGTTCAGGATGATTGGGCGAATGCTGAAATTATTGAAGAGTACCTGGTGCAATTGCCGTTTGAAAACGGCAGGATTACTATTGAAATTAGTGATGAGCGAGGTCGGCTGCAATTGAACGCCCTTGTAAAATTTCCTGAAGGACGTGATTTCAACCCGGTGCAGCATGATTTGTGGCGGCGTTTTTTTGCATTGATCCTTTCCGGAGCAGAACTGGATGACCAGGATCTTTTTCCTGAATCGGAAAATATCACGCCGGACATGATCATCAACCCTGTAAAGGACTGGCTCGATTCCGGCGATGACGATGCCATTACCGGGTTAACCGGTGCGGAAGATGATTATTATCAAGGGCTTGATCCGTCATACAGCATCAGAAACGGACCCTTTAAACATATCAAGGAGTTGATGCGGGTAAAAAATATCAGCAGCGAGATGTTTTACCGTTTCGATATTGACAATTATGTGACAATATACGGCATGACGCCGGGTGCGGAAGACCGGCACCGATTTACCTATGACGGAAAAATCAATATCAACACGGCTGAAATGCCTGTTATTGCCGCTTTATTGCCGGAAGGGTACGAATTTCTTGCCGAAGAGATCGTTGCGTTTCGTGAGGAAACCGCAAACGGAGAATACATTCACGACCTGACAGGGCCGACCTGGTATAAATCGGTTCCGGGCGCGGAAGAAATACAAATTGATCCCAATGCCATAACGACCATGAGCGATTTGTTCCGGATTGTGTGCAGGGCAGAAGGAAACGGCATGGCGCTGGGCGCAACGGTAATCGTACTGCGGGAAAAGGATGAGGAAACCGGCAAGTGGCACAGCAGGGCATTGAGTTGGCGCTACCAGGACATATAAGAGATATATGAGCAGAATTCTTTCCATAGACATTCGTGATGAAACCGTATCAGGGCTTCTTATTTCTTCGAACCTGAAAGGCAACCAGATTGACTCTTTTTGCCATATCCGGCTGGCGGAAGCCCCTTCGGACATCGAAAACCGGCTGTTTTGGGCAATTTCCCGCATGGCCGGTGAAATGGATGTCACCGGTTCAACCTGTATTCTGTCGGTTTTACCCGCTGACGTGATATACAGGAATGTTACGGTGCCGTTTAAAGAGCGCAGAAAAATCATGCAGCTGCTCCCCTTTGAACTCGAATCAAGCCTGCCCAGCGCCGTTGAAGAGTTAACGATTGATTTCAATATTGTGCGTAAATCCGATTATACGGACATCATTGCCGCAGCCGTAAAAACGGAAACCGTCAATGAAATCGTTGATGTATTGAAAAGTGTTGATATTAACCCGAGACATATCTCCGTCAGCCCCGTTGCCGAAGCCAATTGCCTGGCCAGAGCCGGTACGCCAAGGGCCGAAGATTTTATTTATGCAAGTATCGATGACAACAGCGCGACGGCCTGTATTGTTTGTTCCGGGAAACTGCACCTGGCAAGGACGTTCAAGTTGCCGCGGACACCTTCGGAACATCGCGCAGCACGCCTGAAAAAAGAGCTTTCAAGGGTCATTTCCGCATTTGAAACCATCTATGATTTTGATTTTCACCCTGAACAGATCATGATTTCATGCGCCAGCGCGCATACAACAGATGAGGAGATGGCAGGTATAGTTTCGGGATTGAAAAATGCGTTTGACGTCAATGTCAGAACCATTGATATGTTTACGGATGCAAACCTCAAAATGATCCCCGGTCCAATGGATGATGCGTTTGAACATCGATTGTATAACGGCGCTTTGGGATTGGCCGGCATTGAGATTGCGAGATTCGAAGCGTTTAATTTCGGCCAGGGCCATTTCTTTTTCCAGAAATACTGGTTGGAAAACAAAACGGAATTGATAACGGCAGGTGTGTTTTTTGTATTGATTTTCGTATTGATCATGGCCAATGCCATTGTACAGGTTCGATCCCTGGAAGCCAGGGTTCAAAAACTGGATTCGGAAATTGCCGGTATTTTCCGGACAACGTTCCCCGAAGATACCCGAATTATCGATCCGCTCCAACAGATGCGGGTTGAAATTGAACAAATCAAGCAAAAAAATGCAATATCGGCCAATGCGGGCATCAACGTTGCCAACATCGAAATTCTAAATGAAATCTCCCGGCGCATCCCCAGTGAAATTGACCTTTTGATAACCAATCTGGTGAGAAGTGACGATAATGTAACTATCTCCGGAACGATCTCAACATTTCAAGCCGTTGACGAGGTCAAGGGGCAGCTGGAGAAAAGCCCCCTTTTTGAAAGAATTACCATCAGCTCCGCCAACATGGACAACACGATCAATCGTGTCCGCTTTAGGATACGTGCGGATCTGGCAGATATATAATGAAGGCCGTGCACAGGGAATTTTGCCATGAATATAAACATTAACCGGCGTGAAAGACTGTTTATTACAGGCGCCGCCATATTTATCGTCCTTTTTGGCTTTTTCAATCTTGCCATTGCCCCTGTTTTCGAAAAAAGAAGCCATCTGGAATCGGAGGTGGTTACAAAGCGGCTTATGACTTCCGAAATGCAGACGCTTCGCAATGAATATCTTTCTCTTACAGCCAGAATGGAAGGCGCCCAGAAGCGCTATGCGCAGCGTCCTGAAAATTTTTCCCTGTTTGCCTTTCTGGAACAGGTCGCCGGAACCAGCGGAGTCAAGAATAACATCACCTATATGCGCCCCTCAACAACGGTTGATGATTATACCGGCCTTACCATATCGCAGGTTGAAATGCAGCTGACAGGTATCACTGTAGAGGATTTATCGTCGTATCTGTACCAGGTGGAATCATCGGAAAACATGATACAGGTGAGCCGGCTGGCAATCACGAAATCCGGGGAACAGGACGGCCCTGTAAACGTCGTGATGAGGGTTGAGTCCGCCGGGACATAAAAGCAAAGCAGCGATTCGTTACTAATTTTTGCAGTCTTTTATAGACACGATACATATTCTCACAGAATATCGGCCCGTAGGGGCACCCCTTGTGGGTGCCCGGAATCAGGGCACCTACAAGGGGTGCCCCTACGGAGCCACCTGGTCATCATGTCTATTGATAAATGCAAAAAATTATAATTGATACATTGGGAACACCCTATAGCGGAAACGGACGGACAAATGAGCAGGATAAAAAAAATCATTGCATATACCCTCTATATTACAGGGGTGACGCTGTTTTTTTTGTATTTTCTTTTCCCCTCAAATACCGTAAAATCGTATATCGAGTATCGACTTGCAGAAATCTCGCCCGAAATCAACGTGCAGATCGAACGGATTCATCCCCGCATACCTCCGGGATTTTCCTTCTCCAATGCATATATTCTGTTTAACGATGAAGCGGCCGTTCGTATTGACAGCGTGGATTTCGTACCAGGCTATTTGTCCATGTTTACTTCTGAACCGCGCTTCAAATTTACTGCAGCGCTTGCCGGCGGTGAAGCCGACGGCGTTATTAACATGAACTCCGGCGCGGAGAATGGTCTGGTAAAAACCCGGATACACTTTGATGGGGTCAATATGCAGACCGTACCCTTGCTTCGTGCGATGTATCCAGGTAATTTTTCAGGCATGACAAGGGGGTCAATCGATTACGAGGCATCCCTGCCGCTTACCGGCAACTTTCCCGGAAAGGGAAATGCAATCGTGGATATGGTAGACGTAACGGTTACGCTGGAAAACAATATTCCGGGACTTGACACATTTTCGTTTTCCAGGGTTTCAGCAGATGCGAATCTGGAAAACCACCGCATCGCAATCAACCGGCTCGATATGGAAGGCTCACAATTTTCTGCGGAATGCAAAGGGGCGCTGGTGATGGCGCAGCCTGTTGAATCCAGCAGGATCGATTTGAACGGTACGGTTCAGATTCACCCGGAGCTTATACGCACTGCGGGCCCGCTGCTTCCGCGACAGTACGTCAGAGATGGCAGAGTATCCCTGCGTATCACAGGCACCTTGGACAATCCAAGGTTTTCTCTTCGGTAACGGGATAATCATATTTTTATTCAGGCTTGCTGAGTTATGGTAAAAAAAATTCTTGGCGCGTTAAATATCTTATTGATAACGGTTTTCGTGTTTTTCGGAGTAAAGATGTTCTACGGAATCGTTACCGCACATCTGAAAGAGGAGATCCTTTCCGGTGAGCTGGAAAAGAATAATGCGATGCAGAATTCCGCAGCTTCCGCGGGTCTCGCGGACATATCCGCCCAACGCCGGTTTTCCGAATATGAATCCATCCGTAATCGGGATCTTTTCCGGACAAAGGCGGTTGAAGCAGCCGCTCCCCCCCTTGCGGCGACGGACATTGAGGAGCTTGAAAAAACACAGCTTAAGCTCAAGCTATGGGGGACAATTACAGGGGATGTCGGCGGGACCGCCTATGCCGTCATAGAAGACATTTCAAGGCGCGGTCAGCCCCAGCACCTTTACCGGGAGGAGGATCGCATCGGAAATGCGGGAATTAAACTGATATTACGGGAGAAGGTTGTCCTGACGGTTGACGGAAGAGATGAAGTCCTCGAAATGGAGCAGCTTTTCGATGAATCCGCCAGGGCATCTGCACCGACGACCCAGCCGCCGATCGATTATCCGCCGGTTTATGGAGTGCCTGCGGTTGAAGAAGAGGTCTCCATTACCCGCGATACCATTGAAGACGCCCTTTCGGATGTTGGAAATCTCATGCGCCAGATCCGCATAAGGCCCTTTTTTAAAGACGGAAACCCGGAAGGGGTTTTGTTGAGCGGCATTCGCAGGGGTTCTATTTTTGAAGAAATGGGACTTAACAGCGGCGACGTGATCAAAGGCGTCAACGGCAATCCTATCCGGACGGTGGAGGATGCAATGAAGCTATACGAAGGACTGAAATCAGAACAAAGTGTTCAATTGCAGATAGAGCGTGACGGAACGCCGCAGACGATCTCGTATAGAATCAATTAGAACCCATCATTGCTGGGTGAGGGGTTATCTGAAATCAGACTTTTTAAGAGTTCATCACCCATTGGCCATTGAATAAATAGATCAAGAAAAAGGAAATTCACGGTGCAGATGGAATTAAAACACATATACAGATTGTTTTTTGTCTTTATATCGACGGTCATGCTTTCGGTGCTGTTTACCGGCATTGCAACTGCCCAGCCGGGTGCCGGAAAGGATGACGCGTTGCATAAAGAACTCCGACCGGCATTGATCTCCCTGGCATCGATGACTTCTGAGCACGGGACATCGGAATCGGATACAACAGGTTCGGATACAACAGGTTCGGATACAACAGGTTCGGAAGACCTGGCCCCGGAAACCGATAATACGCAGGACCGAAGCGTATCGATTGATTTCAACGACGTTGATATCAATGTTTTCATCAAGTTCATCAGCGAACTTACAGGGAAAAATTTTATCGTCGATCAACGGGTAAAGGGTAAAATCACCATCATATCCCCCACCAAAATCTCCGTTGACGAAGCATTCCGCGTATTTGAATCCGTACTGGAAGTCCATGGGTTTGCCACCGTAGACGCAGGGGATGTGATCAAGATCATCCCTTCACCCCATGCACGAACCATGAACATTGAAACCCTGCTGCAACAGGAAGCCGACTCTCCCAATGACCGGATCGTAACGCAGCTCATTCCTTTAAAATTCGCCGATCCGGAAGAAATCAAGCAGATTTTTGCGCCGCTGGTATCCAGAAACAGTGTCGTATTATCCTATAGACCCACCAACACCCTTATCATTACCGATGTACATTCCAACATTACCCGGCTGATGAAAATACTGGAGTCCATAGACGTTGAGGGGATTGGCCGCGAGATCACGATCGTCCCGCTTCGATATGCCGATTCCAATGATGTTGTCGGGATCATCAATTCGGTGTTCAGCTCGCCGGCGCAGCCCGGAAGAAGACAAGGGGCGCAGCCGGAAATCATCGCCGTGCCGGAAAACCGGACAAACTCAATCATCCTTCAGGCCAGTGAAACGGACGTGCAAAGAATCCGTCAACTGGTCATGATGGTGGATAAGGAGATTCCGCGCGGAAAAGAAGATATTCATGTCTATTACCTGGAAAATGCAAAGGCGGAAGATCTTGTCACGGTGCTGCAGGAGCTGCCCACGCAAGCCGGCAGTACAGAGGGAGAGCCGGGGCAGCGGACCGCTCCGCTGGTTTCTGGAAAGGTCAGCATTACCGCTCACAGTTCGACCAACAGCCTGATTATACGTGCAGATAAAGATGATTACGATATTTTGGCGGAAGTGATCCAGAAACTGGATATATCCCGCCCCATGGTCTACATCGAGGTGTTGATCATGGAGGTCAGCAAAGACCGGTCTTTTCGCCTTGGCGCCGAATGGATCGCCGGCGGCGAGGCCAGCGTTGAAGGAAGGCAGGGCGTATATGGCTCGGGTTTTTCCGGCGGTGCGCTTGGCGGAGACCGGGGATATAACTACACCATACCGCAGGGGATTCCCAATGCGGTTTTGATGCCCCCGGGTTTTTCAATGGGCGTTTTTGGTGAAAATATTGAAGTCGGAGGGGTTCGCTTCCCGACCATCAGCGCGGTCATACAGGCATACCACAAGGACAGGGACGTTCACATTCTGTCGACTCCGCAGCTTTTGACAACGGACAACGAAACCGCAAAGATCACCGTCGGCCGCAATATACCGTATTTGACGAGAGCCGCGACCGGTGAAACCAACTTCAGCAATTATGAATACAAGGACGTGGGCATCGCACTGGAAATCACCCCGCAAATCAACAAGGATCGAAAAATCCGGCTGGAAATAAACCAGGAAATCACCAAGCTTGAAACCACTACCGACCAGTTCCAGCCGACCACGCTGCAGCGGACCATACAAACCACCATTGAAATAGAGGACAAAAGTACGGTGGTTTTGGGCGGCCTTATTGATCAGAGCCTTTCTTCCACCGAATACAGGGTTCCCTGCCTTGGCTCCATCCCCGGGATCGGATGGTTGTTCAAATCCAGGGCCAATGCCAATGACGAAACAAACCTTTTTATTTTCCTGACCCCGGAGGTAATTGAAAACAGAACCGAAGCGGCCGCCCTTCACGACAAAAAAATCGATCTCTTTGAAAAAGGCACCGAAAGCAGCATCAAGCTCTACAGCGGGCCCGGAGAGAAAGATGCCAAACAAATACTGGAAGACGACCAAAGATGATTACAAAACGTTTGTCGGATATTCTGGTCAATGAATACGGGGTTGACAGGGATGCGCTCGATGATGCCCAGCGGCTCAGGATTGAGCAGAATGTTACGCTTTCCGATGTTCTTTTGAAGAAAAAATTGATATCGGAAAATCAGCTTTTGAAAGTATATTCTTCCATCTATGATATTCCCATTGCCAAAAACCTGCCCGTTGAAGGCGTTGATACGAATTTTGCCCGCAAAATTCCCATTGGATTTCTGAAAAAATACGCAATGGTGCCCATTCACACCGGAAAGGCTTTCCCGGATCTGGAAGCTTTTATTTCCGCAGATGAAAACGGCGAGAGAACCGTCATTGCCGTCCATGATCCTTCTACATTTCAGCCCGTGGACGATCTTGTCAAAATTCTGGGTATCGAGGATTTCGAACTTATTCTGTCATCAAGGGACGCCATCTATTCCCTGATCAATTTCGCCTATGACAGCAGCCGGGACACCGCACAGCAGCTTGTTGCCGACATGGAGGAAAACGGCGGAGACATTATCAGTGAAATCGAGGAAACAGCAGACCTGCTCGACGATACAAGCGATGCGCCGATTATCAAACTGGTAAACCACGTCATATCTCAATCCGTAAAAATCGGCGCCAGCGATATTCATATCGAACCTGAACAGTACAGTTTCAAGATCCGCTACCGTGTTGACGGCATACTCTACGATATGCTCACCCCGCCCAAATGGATGCAGGCATCTCTGGTTTCCCGGATAAAGGTCATGGCCAAAATGAATATCGCTGAAAAACGGCTTCCCCAGGACGGACGCTTCGAAGTGCGGATCGGCGACCAGAATACCGATGTCCGGGTTTCCACCATACCGATCACACACGGGGAGAGGGTGGTTCTGCGACTTCTGAACAAATCCGGCTCCCTGCTCAAGCTGTCGGAACTGGGCATGGTCACTGAAAAGCTCGACTTGATCAATACACTCATTCATTCATCGCACGGCATCATACTGGTGACAGGTCCCACGGGAAGCGGAAAAACAACGACGCTCTATGCGATTTTATCCTCCATCAATTCTCCCGATATCAACATCATTACCATTGAAGACCCGGTGGAGTACCAACTGAAAGGTGTCAACCAGATACAGGTGAACCCGAAAATCAACCTGACCTTTGCAAGGGGGCTGCGATCCATTGTTCGACAGGATCCCGACGTGATTCTCATCGGAGAAATGCGCGACCTTGAAACCGCTGAAATCGGTGTGCAATCGGCCCTGACCGGTCACCTTGTTTTTTCAACCCTTCACACCAACGATTCCGCCAGCGCCATCACAAGGCTTGTCGATCTCGGGATCGAACCGTTTTTGATTTCTTCTTCCGTGCTGGCGGTTATGGCCCAGAGACTTGTCCGCATACTTTGCAATGATTGCAAGGAGCCTTATACGCCGGAACCGGAGTCCCTGGAACGACTGGGCCTTGAGCCGGGGGACGCAAAGAGTGCCGTTTTTTACCGCGCCGGCACGTGCGACAAGTGCTTTCAGAGCGGATACCGGGGCCGGATGGGCATCTATGAAATTCTTGTCCTGAATGAAAAACTGCAGAGCATGGTTTTGAAAACATATGATTCCCATCAGCTCAAACGGGAAGCGGTTGCATCGGGGATGACAACCCTATACCAGGATGGCATCCGAAAAGTTCTCCAGGGAGTTACCACCATTGAAGAAGTGCTTCGCGTCACACAGACGTAACAAAGGGGAATCCTCCCTTTTCATTTTGCACATCCTACAAGCCATCTCAAAAAAAAGATTGGGGCAAAAGATTTTTTTGAGATCGCTTGTCGTATTTCTTATCGCCCTGCTTTCCATTATTACACAAGCACATGGAAAGGAGACACATCCACCCGATGCAGAGCGCATGTTTCTGTTTGCCGATCATGCTTTTGCACTGGGAGAATATGATACGGCAATTTCCGAATTTGCCCGCTTTCTGTATTTTTATCCCGACGATTCCCGCAAAGAGGAAGCCCTCTATAAAACCGGCATGTCCCATTTCAGACAGGGGCGTTTCGGCAAAGCCGCAGAAGTGTTTGACCAGGTGATCCAACAATATGAATATACGGATTATGCCATTGAATCCGCATTCATGGGGGCTGAAATCGACCAGCGATTAGACGATTATAACGCCGCTTATTACAGGCTCAATGCGCTTACCCATGAACGATTCGGCCCGGAAACCCGTGACAGGGCCTTATTCCAAATCGGCTGGCTGTTTCTTGAAATACGGGATCATGCATCCGCTGGAAGGGCGTTTAATGCCATCAGTGATTCCCGGAAAAGCATATACAGAGCAGACGCCATTGGTTCCCGGCTCGAAGACCTTGCGTCTATTCCAACGAAAAGCCCGGTCGCTGCCGGTGTTTTATCCATTTTCCCCGGAGGGGGATATCTTTATACGGGCCGGTACCAGGACGCGCTGATTTCCTTTGTATTTATCGCAGCGGGGGCAGGGGCGGCCTATGAAAGTTTTGACAATGATCTGAATATCCTTGGATCCATTGCCGCTCTTGTGACAGCGGGCTTTTACAGCGGAAGCGCCTATGGTTCCATCGGGGCTGCCCATAAATACAACACCCGCACATACGACGATTTTATCGATAACCTCAAACAAAACACGCCTGTTTCAACACTACGCCCCGCCTTTGGTCTGATTCCGCAGCAGAACGCGGTATACCTGACGCTCGACGTTTCATTCTGAAAAAAGCTATCCCACCAGCATGTTCATTTCAAATATCGGCAGGGCGATGGCAAGGACGATAAAGCCCACAATGACCGCCATAAAAAGAATTATCAGGGGCTCAAGCATGGCGGTCATGCCGGATACGGTGGTTTCCACTTCATTTTCATAAATATCGGCAATTTTGCCCAGCATCGATTCCAGCTCTCCGCTGTTTTCCCCCACCTGGATCATTTGAATCGTAATATGGGGGAAAAGACCGGATTCATCCAGCGCCTTTGAAAGGCTTCCCCCTTTTTCCACCGCCTGCGCGGCAGAATCGATTGCATCGGCAATCAACCGGTTTCCGACGATGTTTTTCACGATGTCCAGCGACGCCATGAGGGATACGCCATTTTCCAGAAGAGACCCCAATGTTCTCGCAAATCGGCCTACCGCAAGCTTTTGCCGTAATGGCCCGACAATGGGGACCGATAAAACAAACCGGTCATACAGGTACCGGCCGCGATCGGTGGCAATAAATTTTTTAATGCCAAAGACCCCTGCGGCAATCGCGATTAAAAATGCCCACCAGTAGTTTTTCAGGTATTCACTCACCCCGATCAATAGGATTGTCGGGAGCGGCAAAACCTGATCCATATCTGCAAACATGGAAGTAATGGTCGGAACGATATAGGTCAGAAGAAATACAAGGATGGCTGTCCCCACAAAAAACATTAATATGGGGTAGGCCATTGCGGACTTGATTTTATGATTCAACGCCTGCTGCCGCTCACTGATCTCCGCCAGTCGGTTCAGTACGATTTCGAGTGTTCCTGAGGACTCCCCCGATTTTACCATGTTGATGTAGATATCGGAAAAAATGTCCGGATACTGGGAGAGCCCCCCGGCAAAAGTACTGCCCCCCTCGATTGAATCCTTGACCTGGGAGAGAACCTGTTTTAAATAACTGGAACGCGTCTGGGGAATCAGTGTATGCAGCGCTGAAACAAGCGGAAATCCGGCACCCAGAAGGGTTGCCAGCTGCCGGGTGAGCATTGCCAGTTCCGTGGAGGTGACCTTTGAAGAAAAGGAATGAAAAATTCCGGAAAGCCGGCTTTTTTTAGAAACCGTATCGTATACTTCTTTTATGGATACCGGGTATATCTTTGCGGCCCGAAGTTTCTGCCGGGCACTGGTCGCGGAGTCCGCATCGATAATATCGGTTACGGATTTTCCCTTGACGGTAAATGCTTTGTATTCGTATATTGGCATGGTTCTGCTGGAAAATTTTCGGGTATTGACGGAATTTAAAAAAAACGTGTATATACGCGTGAACAGGAACAGTTACGTATCTTGTGATAGAACCGATCAATTAATTATAATATATGAGCAGCATAAGTCTATACAAAAAGAGGTCTCATCATGCAAAAAGTCGCATTTGTTGGATACAGGGGGATGGTTGGTTCCGTATTGATGGAGCGCATGAAGGCGGAAAAAGATTTTAACGGATATGAGCCTTTTTTCGCTTCGACCTCGCAGGCCGGCGCAAAAGCACCCGACATCGGCAGAGATGCGCCGCCTGTGGCAGATGCCCATGATCTGGATTTCCTGTCTGAAATGGACATTATTGTCACCTGTCAGGGAAGCGGCTATACCCAGAAGGTGTTTCCGGCGCTGAAACAGTCCGGCTGGAACGGTTACTGGATCGATGCCGCCTCGGCACTGCGGATGAACGACGACAGCGTCATTGTTTTAGATCCTGTTAATCGTGATGCTATTGATAAGGCCATTGAAAGCGGGATCAAGAACTTCATCGGCGGAAACTGCACCGTAAGCCTCATGTTAATGGCAATAGGGGAGCTTTTCCGCAAAGGGTATGTATCGTGGATGACTTCCATGACGTACCAGGCCGCTTCGGGCGCTGGTGCGAAAAACATGCGGGAACTCGTATCCCAGATGAAAAAGATTGGCGAACAAGCCGGCGGATTGCTGTCCGATCCGGAGGCTTCCATCGATGAGTTGGACCGCAATGTGCTGGCGACCATGACAGCCACAGATTTTGAAACCGAAAACTTTGGCGCACCACTGGCTGGAAGCCTTCTGCCCTGGATCGATGCCGGCATGGAAGATGGCCGGACCAAAGAGGAATGGAAGGGGTTTGCAGAAACCAACAAGATCCTCGGAAACAATCCGCCGATTCCCATTGACGGCATCTGCGTGAGGATCGGTGCCATGCGGTGTCACAGCCAGGCCATGACCATCAAACTGACAAAAGACATTCCCCTTGAAGACATCACGCAGATGATCAGCGGCTCGAACGAATGGGTCGAGGTGATTCCCAACACAAAAGAACGCGTAATAAAGGAACTCACGCCCGCAGCAGTGACCGGCAGACTGTCGATTCCGGTTGGACGGATACGCAAGCTGAATATGGGCGGGCAGTATTTAGGACTTTTTACGGTTGGCGACCAGCTTTTATGGGGGGCTGCAGAGCCGGTGCGGCGGATGCTCAATATTCTGCTGGGAAAATTGTGACGACTCCGTAATAAGTCCAATATCTGCGTTACGCGCGATCCCTCAGAATTTTCATCACGCCAAAGGCGTGACTGCATTCTTCGGGATCGCGCAAGCCTTGATCTTGTCACGCCATGGCGTGATTACGAAGTCGTCTGATCGAGACTTTTTACGGGTCCATCAATTGTGATGGCGTATAAAAAATAATTTTACGATGCCATCACAATAGGGTCAACGCAATAACACCGTGGAAAAAAGGGCAAGATTTCCCATCACGTGTATCGTGACCGGCACCATGATGTTTTTTTCATATTCATAGGCTGCGGCAAATACCAGCGCCCCGATCAAGTGGGTAAATGCGATCCCCGCAGGCGAATGCGCCAGCACGAAAACTGCGCTGCTGCCCAGAAGCGCGGTAGCCACACCGAATCGGCGCAAAAAGCCGTAAACAACGCCCCTGAAAAACAACTCTTCGGCAACAGGCCCGAGCAATGCGGCCACCAGGAAAAAAACAACGAGCAGTTTTTTTTCCGATGGCAGCCCGATCCCGATCATTCCGACAGGATCAAGTCCGGCCAGTGCAAGGACGGCTGCGATGATGGCGGCTGCAAGCCCAAAAATCGCAGACCATATAAGCCCTCGTATCACTCCCTTTTTCATGCCCGCTGGAAAAAGCCCTGCAATACATGCCTTGTCCGCAAACCAAAAGGCACTCCACACAATGAAGACTGCCTGCAGCGCCCGGATGATACCCGTGGTGTAAAGCGGATCCATTACCGGAAGGGCCATTGGAAAGAGTTCCAGGCCAATAACGACAGCAAGGGTTATCGCAAAAGGCCGTGGTTCATATTTAATGGTTTTTGTATCCATCCGAGCTGCCTCAACGCCCTGTAGGCATACCATTGAACATACCAGTGATCGCTTGTGGTAATGCGGTTTTTAATGTCATGGGCAGCCTGCCTGCCCCCCACTCTTCCAAGGCCGGATAATGCCATGCAAACCACATTCACATGGGGATCATCCAGCATTTGTTTTAGGATTTCCACTGCCGCCTCCTTTTTGCTGTTTCCAAGCGCGGCTGCATACCAGTACCGGACCGGAATATGCGGGCTGTTTGCCATAGCGCTGTGATTGGTAAAGTCCAATAGATCCATGGACTCCGCTACAATGGTCTTCAATGCATTTCTCTGGTCATGCCGGCTGTCCGAGGAAAGGGCGGCCTGGATTTCAGAAGATGACAAAATGGCGTCTTCTGATGAAAAATACAAGGGCAGGGCAAAAGAGATACCCATTGCTGCGCATAACACAGAGGCTGCTGCGTGCCGCAAAAAGATCTGGGGTACGGGCAGCAGCAAAACACACAAAAAACCATGGAGCAATAGAAACAGGGAAAGGGGCAGGGCGATAAAAAGACCATATAATGTTATCCGCCGCAAAGAGGCATGCGTGTCTGTCTTGCGGGAAAAATCCGCAAGGATGCTTTTCGGTGTCTTTACAAAATCCTGCATCCGCGTTTCCAAAAGAGGTTTATGATGGCTTGCAGAAAGAAAAAGGCTGCCATTATCATATGTGACATGAAGATCACATGGGGCCTCCCTGTTGACCGGCAGATAATCACTTTCCGTTAAAAGGGTTTCAATCCGGTGCCTGAGGTCATGATCCGCGATTTCTCCGGTACATGCAGCGGCCATCTGCTTCTGGCCGGGGGTTTTAAAAACGTTTGCCGCATAGAGGGTATACCGGTAGTAGAAATCGTTTACAGCTTTGCCTGCGGTATTTGTCAGCAGAATGTTGTCGCGGATATCGATGAAAACATCCCTGTCTGTTTTGGGTAACCACACAAGGGCGATAATTATGACTGCTGCGATTTGAAGCGCCAGCACAAACCTGCCCTGGGGCCGGATTTCCGCAGGCATGTGAAAAAGGAACAAGATAAACGCAAACGGTGGGATGATTAAAACGGAAAGGGTGGCGGCAAACGCAAACCCGCCTATGTTAACAGCGGCAAGGGAGGCCATCCAGCAGACAAGCAGGAAAAGAATACACCACCGCCTGCTGTTAAAAATGCGCTTGTATATCCACGCAGCGGTCATGGCAAGGATGCAAAGACCCGCCCCAGTAGTAAACGTGAAAAACAGGGCGCCGTAAAAAGCGGGCAGGATATGCGTGAGTTGGGCCGTGACATGGGTGTTGGGCACGGTGAGGTAGCCGGCGGCATCCATGGCAGAGAGTTTTGCGTACAAGAGCAGGTTGGAGCGGTACACAACAATGAAAAACAACACCTGGGAAAGGATCAACCCGGCTGCCAGGACGGCTGCTGGATATGCAATGCGCTTCATTTTATTGCCGCTTCATCTGGAAAACAGCATCCATGGCAAGCAGATACCCGTTGCTTCCGAAACCGGTAACCTGCCCGGCAACCACATCCGCAATCACGGAATGGTGACGGAAGGGCTCCCTTTTGTAGATGTTGGACAGGTGGACTTCGATAACCGGAATGTCAAGGAGCAGCAACGCATCCCGGATTGCCAGCGAGGTATGCGTATAGGCCGCCGGATTGATAATCAACCCGTCGTACCGGCCATATGCAGATTGTATCGTGTCCACGATCATGCCTTCATGATTGGACTGGAAAAAATCGAGCGTCATACCAATCTGCAATCCTTTTTCCGCCATCTGCCGGTTGATATCCTCCATGGTTTCCATTCCGTAATGCGCCGGTTCTCTTTTCCCGAGCATATTCAGGTTAGGGCCATGTATCACCAGGATCTTCATTTATTCTTCCTTTCCCTTTGATCTTTTCGTCTGTCCGACTAGCGGCAGGCCGCCCGCAACTCTTTTATGGTCGCCTTGTAATCGTCGCTCCCGAATATCGCCGATCCGGCAACAAACGAGTCCACTCCGGCATCGGATATTTCCCGAATGGTTGACGCATTGACGCCGCCGTCCACCTGGATGAGGATTGTGCGGTTCTGACGGTCGATCATCTGCTTTAAAAGGCGTACCCGGTCTATGCTGTTCTGGATAAAAGATTGTCCGCCGAATCCCGGGTTGACGCTCATGATCAACACAAAATCGAGCGATTCGAGCACCCATTCAACCGCGCTTACAGGTGTTGCGGGATTCAGGGCAACGCCGGGCCTGGCGCCCAGATCCCGGATCAGTGAAACGGTTCGGTTCAGGTGCGTGCATGCTTCCGCGTGAACAGAGATATAATCCGCGCCGGCTTTAACAAAATCGGCAATGTACCGGTCCGGCTGTTCAATCATCAGGTGAACGTCAAGGGGCAGGTTTGTCACCCGGTTTACAGCCTCGGTAATCATCGGGCCAATGGTGATATTGGGAACAAAATGACCATCCATGACATCGATGTGAATCCAGTCGGCCCCGGCATTTTCCACCGCCTGGATATCTTCTCCCAGGCGGCTGAAATCGGCCGATAGAATGGAAGGGGCGATAATTTTCATTCAATGATCCTTTTTTAGAGTGATCGAACACGACATCTTCACGCCATCAATTATAGATTTCGGATAGCATTAAATTATCATTCCGATAAAGGAAAAGCACGGTCTGGGTATGATCCGGAACAAGCACCCATATTTTTTTTCCCGGCGGCATCAACTCATCATACAGCGTTACATTCATTCCGTATACGGCCATCTCCAGCCGGATATGCTGTTTGAGATAACCGTGGGGCACATGGTATCTAAACAGCCGGTTTTCATGATCCGGACCGTTTTTTTCCCCCTTTGCCTTTCGGTTGACAATAAGCTTTACCTTCCGGTTTTCCTCCACGTAATGTCCGGCAGGCGGATCCTGGCGTATGATCGTGTTTTCCGGTTTTGATTTATCGTACACCGTTGTAACGGCGTCAAGAAAAAGTTTATAATCACTCATCACCAGCATGGTTTCATCCAGAAAGCGCCCTTTGAGATCAGGCATTTGAAACGCTTTCGGACGTACCCCCAAACTGATGAGCAGATCCACGCGCTGGGTTCGTTGAACGGTTCTGCCCGGCAGCGGGTGCTGTGCCATTACCGTATCCCGCGGGGCGTTTGCGGAATACACAAAAGACCTGTGACCTTCAGCAAGGCCGTTTTCCTCGACAATGACAAGTGCCTGGGGGAGGCTTTGCCCCTTAAGATCGGGCAGGGTGACCGTGGGCGTTCCCCTGGATATCACCAAAGATACGTCGCGCCCTTTTTTAATCGTTCGACCCGCTTCCGGCGCCTGGTGTATGACATGATCTTTGGGTATGTTTCGGTCATATTCAAAACCACTGACACGGGTGTTCAATTCAAGACCGCTTAAAAGCCGGAGAACGGATATGGCATCCTTCCCTGTAAGTTCCGGTACGATGACCGATTCCTCGCTTTTAATAAAAAAAGACAGGGTGAAAAATGTGCTGAGACCGGCAACGGCGGAAAAAACGGCCAGAATAAATAAAAATTTGAACGCCTGACGCAGCATGCCGGTTATTCACTCTTTTTAAATGCGGCAATAAAAAAGCCGTCCATGTTGTGAACGTGGGGAATGATTCTAACCCCCATAATGCCGAAAAGGGATGCCGGCGCATATTCCGGATGGATGTTCATGAATCCGGAAACCACATCATCTGTTTCTTCCGGTTCTATGGTGCAGACCGCATAAACAAGCATTCCCCCGGGCTTGACGGCAACGGATGCGTTGTTTAGGTATTGAAGCTGATTTTTCCGGTACCGGGCAAAATCTTCGGGTGCAACAGACCACCGGGTATCCGGGTTTCTTCGGATCACACCTGTACCCGAGCATGGGGCGTCGACAAGTACCTGATCATACATTAAATGATGTTTCTGATCAAGGCCCTGGTTCAGGTCATGCCGGAAGACCTTGGTGATGGTTACACCAAGGCGCGCCATCTGGGGGACGAGCTTTTCCAGGCGTCCTTCGTGGCTGTCCATTGCAACGAGGGTGCCGGTGTTGTTCATCAGCTGTGCCAGATGTCCGGTTTTCCCCCCCAGCCCGGCGCACGCATCCAAAACAGACTGCCCGGGGGAGGGGGATGCCGCGTGGGAGACGAGCTGGGCTGCTTCATCCTGGACCTGGAACCATCCTTTTTTAAACGCGTCCAACTCCTGGATATTGGCTTTCAAACCGTGAACGAGGATTCCCTCGGGGGCATAGGGTGCGGCAATCACTTCCCGGGCTTCGGACGCCAACGCCGTCATTACTTCCTCCCGGGTGACCGTTAGCGTGTTGGTCCGGATGCAAAGGGGCGGAATCGTATTATAAAAGCGGCATAATGCTTCTGTTTGTTCAAACCCCAGTCGATCTATCCATCGTTTCAGCAGCCATACGGGAAAAGATTGTTCCACAGACAACCACAACAAGGGGTCTGCTTTCCTGTCCGGCCAGGCAATATCCTCCTGGCTGCGGATGACACTGCGCAAAAGACCGTTGACAAAACCGGCGACCCAGGGCGGGGATGTTTTTTTGGAAAGTGTTACCGCGGTATTTACTGCAGCAGACGGGGGAATCCGGGACATGAAAAAAATCTGGAACAGGGCGGACCTGAGAATCTGCAGCACCTTGACGTCAATTTTTTCAATACCGTTTTTCGAAAATTGGTTGATGATCCAGTCAAGTCTGCCCCGGGTTCGCAAAACACCATAAACCAGGGCATAGGTGAAATTCCGGTCACGCCGGGACATACTTTGAAATACCGGGTCAAACGTTTCGGAGATGAGACTGTCCAGCGTCGCTTTTCCGGATGAAAGGGCATGGAGGATGTCACATGCAGTTTTTCGGGGATCAGCACCAATGGTCATGCGAAAACCGTCTCCAAAGGAATGCGCTGCCCCTTGAGAAATTGTTCAATGTCCATTCGTTTGCCTGAGTCCGCCTGGAGTTCAAGGATGCAAAGCGCGTCCCTGCCGCATGCCACGCGCAGTTCGTCATCAAAGCCGGGGATAACCGTTCCTGGTGCATGGCTTTCCGTAAGAAAACAAACCCGGGCACCAAATATCTTGATCCGTTTGCTGTTCATGAAAGTGAAAGCACCGGGCCAGGGAGTCATGCCCCGGATGAACCGTTCAATCTCTTCGGCGGATTTGGACCAGTCGATGCGGCCGTCTGCTTTTTTCAGCATTGGCGCATACGTCGCTTGCGCATGGTTTTGCGTAACCGGGCGGATGGTGCCGGATGCGAACCCATCGATGGTTTTTATCAGGACCCGTGCGGCCGCAGCGGAAAGCCTGTCATGAAGCGATCCTGCCGTATCATCGGGCAACACCCGCAAATTTTCAGTAAGCAGTATTTCACCTGTGTCCAGGCCCTTGTCCATGAGCATGCTGGTGACGCCGGTTTCGGTTTCCCCGTTTATGACGGCCCATTGTATGGGTGCGGGCCCCCGGTACGCCGGAAGCAGGGATGCATGAATGTTGACAGACCCATACCGCGGAATTTCTAAAATCCGTTTTGTCAGAATATGGCCGAACGCAACGACAACCAACAGATCCGGGCAGCGATCCGCAATCATTTTTGCAAAATCATCGGTGTTGACCGCCTCCGGCTGGATCACCTCGTATCCGAGCAGATCCGCGGCCTGTTTTACCGGGGGGGATTCAACGCGCCTGCCGCGCCCTTTCGGGCGATCGGGCCGGGTGACCACCAAGTCCACAACGCAGTTGCACTCTTTGAGGGCTTTCAGGCACGGCACCGCAAAATCGGGCGTCCCCATGAAAATGATGGTAAACGGATTATTCATTTTTCAGCATTTTCTGACGTTTTCTCTTGTAAATCTGCCGCTTGAGCGTGCTGATCCGCTCCAGGATCAATACGCCGTTCAAGTGATCAATCTCGTGTTGAAGAATCACCGCAGGGATGCCTTCCAGCTCAAATTTCAAGGGGTTTCCGTCACGGTCCTGCCCTTCAATCACGATTCGCTCGGCACGCCGGATATCGCAGCGCATGTCCGGTACACTCAGGCATCCTTCCTCTTCCGAAATCATTGAACCGTGATATTCTATGATACGGGGATTGATCAGCACCTGAAATTCGCGCTGCACCGAATCCGCATCCGGATCATATACAACGATGCGCTTGTCTATACCGACCTGATTGGCGGCCAACCCGACACCGGGCGCGTCATACATGGTTTCCGCCATGTTCTCGATAATCGTTTGAAGATCATCGGTAATTTCCGATACCCGTTTTACCTTTCTGGCAAGTAACGGATCAGGATATGTCAGTATGGGTAAAATGGCCATGATATACGTAAACCATAACTTTATATATTTATATATAACGTATTGTATTTTAGTTAATTAGATACTTCATAACAAGCAGTCAGTTTCTCAGCTATTTTGAATTCACAAGCACAGATTCAAAATAAGCACAAATCTGTTTCAAGTCATGTCAATATTTTCAGGATATTTCTCCCGGTTTCGATGTCCCTGCTGATTTGGGCGGCCAACTCGTCGATGCCGCTGAACTTTTTTTCATCCCGGATCCGTTCGATAAAATTGACACGGATCGGTTTGCCGTAAAGATCTCCTTCAAAATCGAGGATATGCACTTCAACCGTGAAAACATGGTCGTCAAATGTCGGGCTGTAGCCGATATTGGCTACGCCCATGAACAATCCCTCTTCAATTTCCACCGTAACGGCATATACCCCCTGCATGGGGCACAGCTCATCGTCTATCTGAATATTTGCCGTGGGAAAGCCAAGCTGCCGCCCCCCGCGCCTTCTCCCTTCAGAAACGGTTCCCCGCAGCTGGTAATACCGTCCGAGAAGGTTTTTGGCATATGCCACATCCCCCTGCTGGATGATTTCTCTGATACGGGTGCTGCTCACCCGCTCGGGCAGACTTTTTTTCATGGCAACCCAGTGGGGGACCATCACTTCAAATCCGAATTCAAGACCTGCGGATTTCAGATAATCGACATTGCCCTGACGGTTTTTGCCGAATACGTAATCCCGGCCGATAACAATCCCCTTCATTCCGATTTTCCCAACGAGGATATCTTCGACGAACGCACGTGCCGTTACTGCGGCAAAATCATGGGTAAACGGGATGACTACCACCGCATCGATTTTCTGCTTTTCAATGAGTTCCAGCTTTTGATCAAGAAGGGTAATCACGGGAGGGGGTTCCCGGTGATTGAGCACTCGCACGGGATGGGGCTCAAAGGTTATGGCGACCGATGTTCCATCGATGGCAGCCGCTTTTTCCCTTACCGCAACAAATATGGCCTGATGCCCCAGGTGAACCCCGTCAAAATTGCCGACGGCAACCACCGCATTTTTAAACGGAGAATGTATATTGTCCAGTCCGTGAATTACCTTCATCCCTGAAAACCCCGATACCACTATAGTTGCTTTCCATTTCCAAGCATTTTTTCGCTTGACAGATCAACATGCAGGCTATATAAAAAAAATTTCGCTGTAAATCAATCATTCTTTTGGTTGCTGTTCAATGCCGAAGTGGCGGAATTTGGTAGACGCGCTAGGTTCAGGGTCTAGTGGGGGTATCTCCGTGGGAGTTCGAGTCTCCCCTTCGGCACCACAAAATTAAAAGCCGCAATCCTTGCACGAGCAATAAGGGATTGCGGCTTTTCATCAATTTTCCTTTCGTTTATCATTGACTTCAGCGGGCTTGAAATGGTTCTCGTGGTTGATAAAACAACCCATATTGATTCCGTAACCGGGCCATTTATAAACAGAAATAATTTTGCAACATATATAGGTCTTGATCTTTTATGTGCGGCAGGATTGGGGCCCTTTTTTTAACCAGCTCACGGGTCGGAGTTATCAGTTCCCTTGTGGCTTTATTGGTGCTCATTGTGTTCATGGGATTATTGGGCAGAATGATTAGCCGGTTATCCAAGTACTTACAGCAACGGTGCTGGTGGTGGTGATCGGAATTTTTTTCATCAGTGGGGAAGGGTGGGTGGATCGGCTAACCACCACCTATATGGAGCGGGAGACACGGCTACACACATATGAGCAGACATGGCAGGCCATTGGGCATTCTCCCATAACCGGTTATGGCTGGCAGTTTTGAGCAGACCTTTCCGATGTTTGCTGATGACAAGACGGGTAATTACCGGAAAACGCACAACGACTGGCTGGAGATGATGTTTGAGCTGGGAGTGCCGGTAGCGGTGTTGTGGCTTGCGGTGCTGGGGGAGCTGGCAGTGCGATGCCTGGCGGGATTTTTTCGGCGAAAACGGGATCATATATATCCGGTGGTCGGGTTTAGCGCATGTATTTTGGTGGGTCTGCATTCCTTGGTGGATTTTAGTTTGCAGATTCCGGCTGTGGCAATCACCTTTGCGGTGCTGCTGGGAGTGGGGGTGGCGCAGGGGAGGTCGTCGGTGGACGGGTAGTGTCGGTAGACTGTGGGCAGTGGACGGTAGTCGGTAAGGGCGAGGGAGGTGGACGGTGATCGGTGGACAGAAGGCGGTGGGCTGTGGGCGGTAGGCGGTAAGGGCAAGGGCCTTTTTGTCGAACAACCGTGAAGCATGGTGTATCGGTTTTATTTTTGGCTGTATACCTGTCGGCGGTGCCCAATATTGAGCACCAGGACAACAACCACATCATCCTGGATTTCACAGATTATCCGGTAGCTGCCGATCCGGTATCGCCAAAATCCGGCATGGCTGCCCTTTACAGGTTCCCCGAAATGTCTTGGGTTCTTGCATCCCGCTATGCGATCCGCCAGCCAGTCAAGAATTCTTTTTTGAACCGGCCGATCTAATTTTTTCAGTTGGCGTTCTGCAACATCACTGATTTCAACGGTCCAGGCCAAGTTCTTTTCTTAACTCCATAAGCGATTTACTGCTTTGCATTCGCTCTTTTGCTTCTTGTGCAAATTCAAGGTCTTCATTATCCTCAAGGAACCGGACAATTGCCTCACGAACCAATTCACTTTGGTTGCTGCCACGGATTTTAGCAACGTGTTTGAGCTGCTCTTCAATGGCTTTATTTAAACGGATAGTAATCATGACTTGATATCCTTTTTGAATTGTAAAACATTGTATTGCGATTTATTTGGTTTGTCAATTTGTAACTTCGGTGAATAGCAGAGGTGGAAGGCGAAGGGCAGAGGGAAGAACGGTGGGCAGTGGGCAGAGGACAGTAGACGGTAAGGGCAAAGGGCAAGGGCAAGGGCGGTTTGGGAAATAAAAGAGGGGGTTTTGATGGTTGCGGCGAGGTCGGTCCGACTACGGGACGGGAAGAAAATTCTGATGTTGACTTCAAATATGTACATATTATAATAGAAGTGTACATCTGATAAAAATTTCAGAAACGGAGTTAATATGAAAGAAGTCAATGTAAAAGAGGCTAGAAAAAGAATCAGTGCCCTTTTGGATAAAGCGCAACAAGGCGAAGAAGTGTTGATATTAAGACGTGGCAAAAAAGTTGCCCGTCTGGCGCCTGTTGTTGATGGGGAAAAAAAACTGCCGGATTTAACTGCTTTTCGGGCATCTATTTCTGTAAAGGGTCAATCGTTGAGCCAGGCAGTTATTGAGGGCCGCAATGAGGAGCGGTATTGAAACTGTATCTGGATACGAGTGTTCTGGTTGCGTATTATTATCCCGAAGCGCTGAGCCCGCAAATTCAAAGCCTTCTCAACACGACTGTGAAGCCAGGGTTGAGTTTTTTAACCGAGGTGGAGTTTTGTTCGGCGGTAGCCAAAAAAATCAGGTCAAAAGAGATCGGATCTCCGGATGGAAATCGCATTTTAGCTAAATTTTTTTCCCATATGGACACAGAGCTGTATACAATTATCCCAGTAGCAAACCATCACTGGCGATTGGCACGGAGTTGGATCAGTCTTTTTTCCACACCACTAAGAACCCTGGATGCGATTCATCTTGCCATAGCGTCAGATGCTGACCTGGAGATGGTTACAGCAGACAAATTACTTTATCAGGCCGCCGGGGTTTTGGATGTAAAGGCGCAGCTGATGACGGTTGACAGTAGGCAGTGGACGGTGGCGACCGACTACTGACCACTGGACACTGGACTTGGGGTGGCGCAAGGATGATTAATCAACAGACAAAACGGTTTTCAAATGTAATTGGATTTGATGACGCCCCCTTTGACCGGCATCACAGAGGGGGTGTAAACATCGTCGGAACGGTTTATGCGGGATTGCGTCTTGACGGGATCATTATCGGGGAAATTGAAAAAGACGGATTTGATGCTGCGGATGAAATAATCCGCCGGATTGAAACATCCCGGTTTTTAGAGCATATACAGCTGATCATACTCCAGGGGATCGCCTTCGGGGGGTTTAATGTGATCGATGTGTTTTCCCTGCATAAAAGGCTGGCCGTTCCCCTGCTGGTCGTGGCCCGAAAAACGCCTGACGTTGCAGCGATGGAAAAGGCGCTGACCGGAGGCCATATACCTCACGGGCAGGCCAAGTGGGAAATCATTACACGCCTCGGGCCCATGGAGCCGGTGAAAAATATTTACGTTCAGCGTGTGGGGCTTACCAGAGAGCAGGCTGCCGACGTCATTGAACGCTTCTGCATATACGGGAATGTGCCTGAACCGCTGCGGAGCGCCCATTTGATTGCCGGGGCCCTTTCCCGTGGGTACAGCCGAGGCCGCCCCTGACCGGCTGTTCTTGTTGTACGCTGGGCGGCGCAAAATCAAAAAAGGGTTTACGATTTGGTCGTAAACCCTTGTTTTTTATGGCGCGCCCGGCAAGATTCGAACTTGCGACCTACGGATTCGTAGTCCGGCACTCTATCCAGCTGAGCTACGGGCGCATGTAAAATTTTTGCCTTATATACGCTAAGCGGATTAGGGTGTCAATAGTAACTTTAGGGATAATCCTGCGTGCAGGTATCGGGATATATCTCAAGGCAGGGCGTCGGTTCCCGCAGCTGCTTTTTTTGCAGCTTGACATACCGCTGCAATCATGCCACTTTTCAGCTATAGAGAGCGTATTATCTGGATTTTTCTGCCTTGCAGACAAATACTCTTTATCCAATTGCAACCGGCCATGTAAACCCGTCTTGCGCAAAAGAGGCTCCCCATGAATTATTTTGTCACAGGTATCACCGGAACTGTTGTGCCCATCATCATTGAAGAATTGATAAAAAAGGATGCGGATCCTTTTTTCTATTTCGCCATCCGTCGCGGGAAAAAGGATACAGACATTCATGCACGATTCGAAGCGGTCATCCATTCACTCGATCTGAGCGCGTCGCGTATAGAATTGCTTGCAAAGCGGTCAAAAACGGTTGAAATCGATGTGGAAAAGGATAGCATGGGCATCGATCCATCCATGTACCGGGAATTGATACAAAACGTTGATAAAATCCTTCACGGTGCAGCAGATGTACGCTTTGATCAGCCCTATGAGAACATCAAAATTTCAAACGTTGATTTCACCAGAAAAATGTATGATCTGTTTGATGAAATAAAGGAAAAACGTCGTGCATCCGGCCAGTCACCCGCCACGCTCTATTATATTTCCACGGGATATGCATACGGCATATACAAGAAACCGATCCCGGAGGACTATCCGGATTTCAACCCGGGAAAACCGGATAACACCTATGCGCAAACCAAGGCCGAGGCCAAAATGTTTCTTCTGGAGAAAATCAGGCGGTTTTCTGATCGCATCGTCATTTTTGAGCCGACAATCATCGGCGGCGCTGCCGGTACGGGAAGGACAAGGGCCTATAACCTGCATTATGTGATCATGATGCTGGGGTATCTGGGAAAGCTGCCTTTTCTGACAGCGCCCGACAACCGCCCGGACATCGTACCGGTGGATTGGGTGGCGGCGGTGATTTCAGACATCATGGCAAAAGATGCCTTTCACCAGGGAACCTTGCGCCTTTCCATGGGGTCGCGCGGCGCTACAATCCGATACATGCATGATCTCGGCTATCATTATTATACGGCAAACGATCCGGTCCCGGGCCACGTCATCCCCCGAATCCGTTTTGTGCCGCGCTGGCTTTTTCTCTCCATGATCCAGATACAAAAAGCATGGTACACCAGCCTCTATTTTACAACGGGCATGCGGCGCTACCGCAAGATCATCAAGGGCATCCAACTTTTGGAAGGGTATTTTCCCTATATCACCGGACACAAGGTGTTTGAAAATGAAAAAAGCACGGCGCTGATTGAAAAATATACTGATTGCGGTCCGGCACCCGCACTGCACGAAATCCGGGATGATGCGGGAAACATTGTCGAAAGAGGGTATTTCAGAAAAATACTGGCAGATACGCTGGAAACCGGGTGGGGGGGCATGATCGATTTTGAACGCCTGAAAAAGCATGAGACGCTCGCAAAAAACCCTAAAAAGGTTGCCGGGATGATGCGGAAATAGTATTTTGCAATGAAAACCGACGACTTTTACATGAAGCAGGCCGTTTCAATGGCCCATCTCGCCGAAAATCAAGGGGAGGTGCCTGTCGGGGCGGTTCTTGTCGATCAAAACGGGACGATTCTTGCACAATCCTTCAACCAGACGATTGGCATGTGCGATCCGACCGCGCATGCGGAAATACTGGCCATTCGTCAGGCAGCAGACCGCCTGGGAAACTATCGCTTGTTAAATATGACCCTCTATGCTACGGTCGAACCTTGTGCCATGTGCATGGGTGCAGCGGTTCATGCCCGCTTGCAACGCGTGGTTTTCGGCGTTCATGACCCCAAATGGGGCGCAGCAGGATCGCTTTTCGATTTTTCGCAAAAAGGGCTGTTCAACCATTGTATTGAAATTTCAAGCGGCATTTGTGAAGACGAATGCAGACAGCTTATGGTGGATTTTTTCCGGACAAAACGAAAAACCGGATGATCCTGCTTACTTGATACTGATTTAATGCATAAGGAGCTGGAATTGTCGAATCTCGTAATCGTTGGAACCCAGTGGGGGGACGAAGGAAAGGGCAAGATTGTTGACCTGCTCGCTGAATATTCCGACGTAGTGGTACGGTTTCAGGGGGGCAACAATGCCGGGCATACGATGGTCGTTAACGGCGAACAGTTTATCAGCCATCTGGTACCTTCGGGCATCCTCCAGAAAAAGATCTGCATCATAGGAAACGGAATGGTGGTTGATCCGGGCGTGCTGATCACGGAAATCGATTATCTCAAGGAAAAAGGCGTCAAAATCGATCCAGAGGTTCTGCTCATCAGTCAGAAGGCCCACGTGATCATGCCTTACCATAAGGCCATCGACGCTGCCCGGGAAGGCTGCGGCAAATCCAAAAAAATCGGAACCACCGGGCGCGGTATCGGCCCGTGCTATGAAGACAAGGCCGCGCGTCGGGGAATCCGGTTTATCGACCTGCTTGACGAGGACTTTGAAAAAAATGTGCGGGCGGTCACCGAGGAAAAAAACTTTTACCTTCAATCCTTCCATAAACTCGATACCATTGACGTAGACCAGCTCATCAAAGACTACGACGGGTTCAGAAAAATACTGGCGCCCTATGTTGCGGATATTTCCGTCTTCCTCGATAATGCCGTGCGAAAGGGGAATAGAATTTTGTTTGAAGGGGCCCAGGGAACGCACCTTGACATCGATCACGGCACCTATCCGTATGTAACTTCATCCAGCACCATTTCCGGCAACGCCTGCTGCGGCAGCGGCATCGGACCCAAGCGTATAGACAGCGTTATCGGCATTGTCAAGGCATATACCACAAGGGTAGGGGAGGGGCCGTTCCCAACAGAGCTGTTTGATGACACGGGCGATTTTCTGCAGAAAAAAGGCGCCGAATTCGGGGCAACGACCGGCCGCAAGCGTCGATGCGGGTGGATTGACATGGTTATGATTAAAAATGCCGTCCGCCTGAACAGCCTGACAGGGCTGGCGCTCACCAAACTCGACGTACTGGGCGGTCTCGATGAAATCAGGATATGCACAAGCTACGCATACAAAAATCAACGCATTGAAGATTTTCCTGTCAGCCTGAATGTTCTTGGTGAATGTGAACCCGTGTACGAAACGGTTGCCGGCTGGGAAGAAGATATTTCCTCCGTCCGAAACATGGAAGAGCTTCCGGATAACACCCGCAAATACCTGAAACGAATTGAAGAGTTATCGGAAACCCCCATCGACCTGATATCTGTCGGGCCCGGAAGAAATGAAACCATTATGGTGAACCATCCCTTTAAATAAGCTTTGGATAAAACCGCCGCTTATAAAAAAATACAGGTATTGCCATAATTTTTGATTGACAATCAAATCAGACTTACATACAAATCTCCTCAAATGTCGGGACGTGGCTCAGTCTGGTAGAGCACAGCGTTCGGGACGCTGGGGTCGCAGGTTCAAATCCTGCCGTCCCGACCATTTGGAAGATGCCCGAAACCAATCCATTCCCTTATCCTCACCGTTTTCTTTGCCCCTCCGTTTATTCTTTACTGCATGACACTTCTTCATGCGCACCCTTTTGCACATAGATGAAAACCAAAGATATGGGTTCTAAATTAATTGACAGAAATCGTGTTTTTTGCCATAAACAATGATCAAGGATGTATGCAATGCTCAAAAACAAAAATTTCAGCTACGGAAACGAAATGTACGAAATAAAAATCGATACGGAAAAAAACCGGCTTTATCTGATGTTCGGCCCTATCGAAGATGAAGCGGAAATGAAGAAGATCGTAAAGCAAGTTAAGTCAGAGTCCAAAAAACTGAAAAAAGGATTCACCTGCCTGACCGACCTTCGCAAATACGATCCCGTAAGCGGCATCTTTGAAAAGTATATCCGGGAGACACAGCAGTCCCTGATCGATGCCGGAATGTCGAAAGTGGTCCGGGTGCGCCGTCCCATGGGGGCCATGGCTCATTTTCAATTTGACAACGTATCATATGAAGTGGGCTATCATGCACCCAACGTGACCACCATCGAAGAAGGCGAAAAGATTCTTGACCGGGAATATTTGTAAAAAAAACTTGATAATCCGTGTTTATTTTTTTATTACATACGCATTGTGCAAGGGATAGTAAATCAGCAACAGCTTTACCTGTAAAAAGAGTTTATATCTTGCTTTATTCATCATTTTACCCTTCCATTACACAGAAAAATCTGACGCATCCAACTGCTCCATCGGTCCGGATCATAAAAAACCCTTTTTTTACACGTGACAATCATCATCGGCATTGTCCAAGGAGAATCTCGCTTGCATACCAAATCATTTTTCAAAAACAGTAAAACACTACCGTTTTTTTTGCTTATCGCATGTATTGCTGTCTTTATTGCCACTGCTTCCCTTGCCGCTTCCGGAGACACGGATGCCCTTGAATACGTCGCTGTCGTCAACAACAAAAAAATTCCCACGGAAGAGTTCCAGCTGAACGTGGATATGGTCAAAAACAGTTACGACGAAATGGGTTTCCACCTCGAAGAAGGTCAACTCGAAGAACTGAAGAAAATCATCCTCGATTCCCTTATCGAAAAAGAGCTCCTTTTGCAGGAGAGCGAAGCCAAAGGCATCGAGATTGACGCTGCTGCGGTGGAAGAGGAGATCGATACCATCAGAAGTGGTTTTCCGGATGCACCCACATTTGAAAAAAGAATACAGGAAATGGGCTACACCCTTGATTTTCTGAAACATGAAATCCGCAGCAATATGACCATTGAAGCGCTGATTGAGCAGGAACTGGCATCCAAAGTAGCGGTTTCCGACGAGCAGATGAAATCCTTTTATGATGCCGGGATTGAAAATTACAGAATTCCGGAGCGGATAAAAGCAAGCCACATCCTTGTCACAGACGAATCCGGCGGCAAGGAAAAAATCGAAGAGATCAGAAAAGAAATCCAGGAAGGGGGCGATTTTCAAAAACTCGCGGAAAAACACTCCCAGTGTCCGAGCGGACAAAACGGCGGGGATCTGGGATATTTCAGCCGCGGGCAGATGGTGGATGCATTTGAAAACGCCGCATTTGATCTTGAAATCGGTGAAATCAGCGACATTGTTGAAACCCGTTTTGGATATCACATCATCAAACTCGAAGCGTATCAAAAAGAAGAAACAAAACCCCTTGAAGCGGTGAAAGATGACATTGCAAAAGAAATCCGGCGGCAGGAGGTGGCAAGCCGGCTGCAGCCGTACATCGAATCGTTGAAACAAACGTATCCTGTTGAAATCATGATGCCTGGCGCCGAAACAGAAGGGAAATAATATACAGAATGTCTTAAGCAAAAGGAGGTTCAGCCTTGGCAAATGGAACAGTAAAATGGTTTAACGACAAAAAGGGGTATGGATTTATCCGACAGGAGGAAGGGCGGGAAATCTTCGTCCATTATTCGTCCATCAACCAGCAGGGGTTTAAAACACTCTCTGAGGGTGAGCCTGTATCGTTCGAAATCGAAGAAAGCCAGCGCGGACCCGTAGCAAAGAATGTGTCCAGAATGGAAACCGTCGAGTCCTGACGAAAGAGCAGTAGCGGGTCTTTAACACACTTATTTGCCGCATGTGATTGGGTCGACAGCCGTTACCTTTGACCTTACAGTATTGTTACGCCTATAGAAATTGTCTTTCGGCCCAATATCTTTGTTGGCGTCTTATTTCAAATCCTCGAAATACTCGAGTATGTCTGCGGTTTGAAACAAGACGCCGCCGCGATCTTGAACCGAAATCCGAATTTTAAGATGGGTTCTGATACATATATCAACCAGGAGCTTTTTATGAAACAGTCGATTATCAGGTCAACCGGGCGTTATCTTCCGGAAAGAGTCGTCACCAACAATGACCTGGCACAGTGGATGGATACTACCGATGAATGGATTCAGCAGAGAACCGGCATCCAGGAACGAAGGTGGGTTCCCGAAGAAGGAGGCGTCGGGGCCTCCGATCTCGGCCTGGAGGCAACAAAAATAGCGCTGGATCGGGCGGGCTGGACGCCTGAAGACCTTGACATGATCATATTTGCAACATTGAGCCCGGATATTTTTTTCCCCGGGTCCGGCTGCCTCCTCCAGCACAAGCTTGGTTTGAAAGACACGCCTGCACTGGATATACGACAGCAGTGTACGGGTTTTCTCTACGGAATGATGACAGCCGATGCGTATATAAAAAGCGGGTATGCAAACAAGGTGCTTTTTGTTGGTTCTGAAGTGCATTCCACCGGTCTGGATCGTTCCACCAAGGGCAGGGATGTGACGGTTATTTTTGGCGACGGCGCAGGCGCAATCTGCCTTGAAGGGACAGAAACAAGCGAAAAAAGCGGTCTTTTGGCATGTTCTGTCCACTCCCAGGGCAAATATGCTGATGCGCTCATGGTGGAGGCTCCGGCATCCCGCCTCAATCCCCGCCTGGATGCCCGAATGATGGAAGAAGGCAGGCATTATCCCTCGATGGATGGGCGCAATGTATTTAAACTGGCCATTACCCGACTGCCGCAGGTATCAAAGGTCGTCCTTGAACAGGCAGGGCTTGGGATCGATGATATCGACCTGGTCATTCCCCATCAGGCAAACCTTCGGATTAACCAGGCGTTTCAGCAGTCCATGAAGATCGATGAAAAAAAGATGTTCCACAACATTCAGCGATATGGCAATACCACCGCGGGCAGCATTCCCATTGCGCTGGATGAGGCAATTGAAATGGGCCTTATCGGGAAGGGAAGCAATGTTCTTTTCGCTGCTCTCGGCGCCGGCCTCACGTGGGGCGCCATGATTTACCAACTGTAACGGATGGATTGAGCGGCGCTTACCATTCCCCTTTTGAAAGAATGTCAAGGTATGCGCGCTCAATCTCCCCTATGCCCTCTGCCGGGAATTGGGGATCTTCGTTTCTTTTTGCCATGTTTGTGCGGATTTTCCCGGCCATGGTCTTGCCCAGTTCAACACCGAACTGATCAAAGGGATTGATTCCCCAGACAAACGCCTCAAAAACGGTTTTTGCTTCATAAAAGGCGAGCAGGCGACCGATATTTTCAGGGCAAAGATCCTTAATCAACACGGTTGAGGATGGACGATTGCCGGGAAACTGCTTTTCGGGGTTGTCCGGATCGCTTTTTCCGGTTGCCAATGCCTGCGGCTGGGCCAGCAGATTCGCCCACAGCTCCTGGTGATTGGTGACCCCCTTTGATTTTTGCGCATACTTATCATAATGGGGCCTTGTTACACCGATAAAATCGATGGGGAAAGGACGCCCTTGGTGCGCCAGTTGAAAGAAAGAATGCTGCGCGTTTGTTCCCGGTTCGCCAAATACGATCATGCCGGTTTCCGTTTGAAGGGTTTTGCCCTCCGTGGTAACACGCTTGCCGTTGCTTTCCATGTAGAGCTGCTGAATATGGGCGGGCAGTTTGGAAAGGGGGGTGGAATAAGGGATCACGGCATTGGCTTCGTATCCTAAAAAATTGTTGTTCCAGACGGAAATCATTGCTGCGATCAACGGGGCATTGTTTTGCGGGGCAGCGCTCATTGCGTGCCTGTCCATTTCTTCGGCGCCTTTCAGAAATCTTTCAAACCGGTCATACCCCAGATACAAACTCAGCGGAACCCCGCCCACGGCCGATGTGACGCTGAACCTTCCCCCGATGACATCGAATATGTGAAATGCCGCAAGAACCGGGTTGTCCGGATCATCCCCGGGGCTTCCCTTTGCCGTGACCGTTGCGATATGATCTTTGGGGTTTAGGTTATGGCGCTGCATAAAGGATTCCGCCTGTCTTGCATTGGCCATGGTTTCCGTGGTGGTGTAGCTTTTGGAAATAACCAGCCAGAGGGTGGTTTCCGGGTCAATTTTTTCGGCAATGCCGCCAAAACAGTCGATGTCTACATTGGGCAGAAAATGAAGGGAAATATTTTTATCGGCAAGTCCTTCAAGGGCTTTTGCGACAAATTCCGTTCCCAGATATGACCCGCCGATGCCGATTACCACAACATGTCTGAATGGCTTTCCGGTTGTACCCTTCAGATCCCCTGAATGCACCTTTTGGGCGAACGCGTCCATTTCCTTGCGGACCCGCCGGATTTCGGCGGCAATATCAACGCCGTTGACCTCCATGTTTTGTCCTGAAAAATCGCGCGCAGCCGTATGCAGGGCTGCCCGGTTTTCGGTCGCATTAACGATGCCTCCCCGGACCATATCAAAAAATTGCTGCTGTATGTTTCTCTCCTCTGCCAGTGTTACGAGAGAGGCCATGACCTCCCGGTCCACTCTCTGGCGGCTGTAATCATACAAAATGCCGCCGCCCCGGACGGCAAAATCGGCAAAACGGTTTTCTCGGGCAATCAAAAATGACAGGTGATTGTCAGGCGCGTTCATTCTCTTTGCTTGGTTTTTCAGCTGCTGCCATGCGTCTGAATCAACAGATCGATTTGTCATAATGCCTCCCTTATGCCGTCAGTTTTTTTACAATCTCTTCAAATACCCGGTCCGCCGCATCATTATCAACATGGCATGCGCCGGCAGCCCGGTGTCCCCCTCCACCGTATGAATACATCAACTCTCCGATATTGACTGTGGACGTTTTGTTGATAATTGATTTTCCAACCGAAAACGTGGTGATGTTGTTTTCCTTTTCCTGCTTGATCTGTATGGACAGATTGCATTCAGGATACAGCGCATAAATAATGAAACGATTGCCGGGATAAATCCGGGCGATCTGCCGCAGATCAAAAACCGCTATATTGCCTTTAATGTGAACGGTTGCGGCCAGCTGCTCTTTGTACTTTTTTTCATATTCAAAATAAACATCCGCACGCTGCCGTACGTCCGGCGTTTCCATGATGTCACGGATGGGATGTTTCCTCATCCGGTCGATCAGCTGGCGCTTGAAAGCAGCTTCGTCGATAGTAAAGTTACCCCATTCCTCGATACGGGTGCGCGTATCCACCAAAAAATTCAAAAGCGGCCATTCGGATGGACGAAGAATTTCATCGGTGGTAAAATCACCGGAATCGGCTTTATCAACGGCTATCATGATGTCATCGAAAAAAACAGGAAACGTATTATTGCCGCCATAGTATTCATACACCACCCTTGCCGCCGACGGCGCATCCGGATCGATGATGTAGCCCGAAGCAGGACGATTCCGGATCGTTTCAGACACGTGGTGGTCAAAACAAAGGTGGATGCCCGGAACATACGGCAGATTGGCGGTTATATCATCCGGTCTTACTTCTACTTCTCCAGCAGACATGGAACCCGGCGAATCGATGAGCACAATATCCGCTACCAAATCCAGATGCCTGAGCAGAACAGCGCATACAAGGCCGTCCAGATCGCTTCTCGTCAGCAATCTATATTGTTTATTGGTTTGCATATTTTGTCACTTTCTTTATAATACATCGTTAAAAAAAAACGATATATTTGCATACTAAACAGCCAAATGCAATTTTTTACCGGTCATATGTATAAAATTACCATACAAACGCTAACCGGCAACAATGCCGGTGCGGACAAACAGGTGTTTCAATGATCCATTCCCGGTTGATTCAAAAAGGTGTCACCATTTACGCCCCGGAAACGGTATATATTGACGACAGTGTCGATCCGGACAGGATTGCATCGGAGGTTATCATTCATTCCGGATCACGGATCCGCGGAAAAGACACGCTGATCTGCAGCGGTGCGATCATCGGCGCCGAGGCGCCGGCCACTGTTGAAAACTGTTATATCGGACCGGATGTATCCCTGAAGGGCGGCTTTTTTAAAAAGGGTGTTTTTTTAAAAGGCGCATCCATGGGATCCGGGGCGCACGTCAGGGAAGGGACCATTTTCGAGGAATATGCGAGTGCCGCTCACCAGGTGGGGGTAAAGCAAACCATCCTGTTCCCGTTTGTCACCCTGGGCAGCCTGATCAATTTCTGTGACTGCCTTATGTCCGGGGGGACAGGACCGAAAAACCACAGTGAAGTCGGCAGTTCTTATATTCACTTCAACTTTACGCCGCAGCAGGACAAAGTCACCCCGTCATTGCTTGGCGACGTGGCCGGCGGCGTCATGCTCAACCGGAAACCGATTTTCCTTGGAGGGCAGGGGGGGCTTGTGGGCCCTGCCAGGCTTGCTTTTGGTACGGTGATTGCAGCCGGAACCATCTGCCGCACAGATGAACTTCGGGAAAACCGTCTCCTTTTCGGCGGGCCTTCCAAAAGCGGCAATATTGCATATTCCCAGGATTTTTACCGGAATATCCGGAGTGTCGTATACAAAAACCTGCACTATATGGCTTCTCTAACCGCTCTTTCCTGCTGGTACACCCATGTTCGCTCCCGGTTTGTCTCGCAGCAGATGCCGCAGGAACTTTTCTCGGGGCTCAAGGCGAATCTTGGATCCGCTCTTCACGAGCGGGTGCTGCGCTTGACGCGGTATGCCGAAAAAATGGGGGATTCCGCCAAAGCCTACGAAAAAATATCCGGTATAAGTGCATCGGAAAAGTTGCTGACCCAGAAACGGCAGCTCCATGAAAACAGGGAACAGCTATCAGATAATATCCTATCGGATTTCGAAGGCTTGCAAGATGATCCATCACTGCGGGAAACATTTGTTGCATCCATTGACCGTGCAATCGATTTGCATGGAAAAAATGACTACGTAAAAACCATTCAACGGATAAATAAAACAGATGCGGATACCGGCACTGCATGGCTCCAGGGAATCGTCGAAAAATCCATGGAAAGGTGGGGGGCGCTATTGCCTACATTCAAAATATGATAGAACCCGTTTTAAACAAGAAAAGTTTAACGAAATTCAACGTAACGCAAGGACATGATATTACATATGGAATCTCTTTTTGGAACGGATGGAATCCGGGGGGTCGCCAATATATACCCGATTGTTCCCGAAGTCGCCGTAAATGTCGGCCGGGCCGTGGCCTGCCTTTTAAAGCACAATGATCGCGCAAAGATCCTCATCGGGAAAGACCCCCGGATTTCAGGGGACATGATCGAGCATGCACTTGCCGCCGGTATCTGCTCCGCCGGGGGGAATGTAAGCATCTGCGGTGTTCTTCCGACGCCGGCCATTGCGTATCTTGCCCGTTTCATGAACTTTGATGCCGGGATAATGGTCTCTGCATCGCATAATTCGTATCATGATAACGGCATCAAAATATTTGACAAGGACGGCTTCAAGCTTTCCGTGGAAATGGAAGCAAAAATTGAAAAAGAGGTCCTGGACAGCGCCTGCAACTGCATCCCTGCGACCAATGACCGGGTCGGTACAGTGCTTTTGGAAAATGATTTTGCCGAACGATACATTGACTTTATGGTGCATTCCGGTCTTATGAATATCCGCCTTGATGGATTAAAAGTGGTGCTGGACTGTTCCAACGGGGCGACATATGCGGTCGCACCGCAGATATTTACAAGGCTTGGGGCCATCGTTACGACCCTTTTCAACACACCGGACGGAATAAATATCAATAAAAACTGTGGATCCCAGCATCTTGGCGCGTTACAGCAGAAAGTGGTGGAAACCGGCGCGGATGTGGGCCTTGCATTTGACGGAGACGGCGACCGGCTTATTGCGGTCGATGAAAAAGGAAAACCGGTTACCGGAGACCAGATCCTTGCCATTTGCGCCAGGCAGATGAAAAAAAATGGGAGCCTTGCAAACAACCTGGTGGTCAGCACGGTCATGAGCAACGTGGGGCTGATAAATTTTCTGGAAGAAAATGATATCCGCCATATCATCACCGATGTGGGCGACCGCCTCGTACTTGCAGAGATGCAGAAAAGCGGGGCAATGATCGGCGGGGAGGACTCCGGGCACATGATTTTTCTCGACCGCCATACGTCCGGGGACGGCATTTTGTCCGGACTCCGGCTCATAGAGGTTATGAAGGAAACCGGTAAGTCGCTCTCAGCGCTGGCCGGTATCATGGCCGTGTATCCACAGGTGCTTATCAATGTCCCTGTTACGAAAAAAATCGATATTTACACGGTTCCGGAAATCGCAGCAACCATCAGGAAGGTCGAAGATTTTCTGGACGGAAAAGGACGGGTGCTTGTGCGGTATTCCGGCACGCAGCCCCTGTGCCGGATAATGGTGGAAGGACCGGACCGGGAAACCACCGAGCGATGCTGCCGTGAGATCGTCGATGTTATTGAAAGGCACATCGGGGAAAGACAAGCGGAAAAATGAAAAAAAAGGAATTATACCAGCACCTGATTGAAACCGCCGAAAAACTTAAAATAAACGTATCCGAGCAAAACCTTCGCGTTACGAACGTCAATGCCAAAAGTGGTCTTTGCCAGGTAAAGGGGGAATACGTCTTTATCATGGACAAGCATCTGACCCTGTCCGAAAAAATTGAACTGCTTTCCCAATGTTTACAATCCCAACCCCTTGACACCATATACATCATTCCCGCTGTACGAGAATTTATCCTTGGATCTGACTGAAGATCCGACTGAAAAAATCCGGCTGAAAATCAACTGAAACCCGAAAAGGGCAGAACCTGCATGACGCAAACCGGCTATATTCGTATCTCCGAACGAAAGTTTACATAATATTTCTTATCAGACGTTAATGGTTTGTAAAAGTTTCCGCAAAGGGTCCAGGCGCCAACGCATTGCCATGACGACAAGGCCCCTGTCAGTTTTATAGCGGCGCGGCAACATAAGGATTGCTTTTGAGCCGTATGTTGTGCTAGTTTTATAAATTTCTTTCGATGGCAAAGAATCACGGAGCATTTTACATGCCGGAAATCGATCACACAGGCGGCAGCCGCAAAATTCTGAGCGTAACCGAGCTTACCTCAGAACTTAAAGCGTTGCTTGAAAAAACATATCCATTTATCTGGATTACTGGAGAAATATCCAATTTTAAAATTCCTTCATCTGGCCATTATTATTTTACATTAAAGGATGCCGGCGCACAGATCTTTGCGGTGATGTTCAAGGGCCAGAACCGTGCCCTTACATTTGTTCCGGAAGACGGAATGTCCATTACCGGGTTTGGCCGGATCAGTGTGTACCCGCCGCGGGGATCGTACCAGTTGATTCTCGAGTACCTGGAGCCATCCGGGGCCGGCGCGCTGCAGGCTGCGTTTGAGCAGCTCAAGAAAAAACTCTCCGGGGAAGGGGTATTCGATGCCGTCCACAAGCGCCCTATTCCCTTTCTCCCGTCAAAAATCGCTATTATCAGCTCCCCTTCCGGTGCGGTGGTCCATGATATCATTCGGATCATTCACCGGCGATTTCCCGATCTTCCCATTGAAATCCTTCCGGTAAAAGTACAGGGAGATGGTGCGGTGAAGGAAATTGTTTCCGCAATCCGGCTCGCAAACGAAAAAACCGATGCAGATGTTATCATTCTCGCCCGCGGAGGGGGGTCTCTTGAAGATCTGGCGGCATTTAACAGCGAGGCTGTGGCACGGGAAATTTTTGCTTCTGAAACGCCGCTGATATCTGCAGTAGGGCATGAAACCGATTTTACCATTGCCGATTTCACGGCAGATGTAAGGGCCCCCACCCCGTCTGCCGCAGCGGAACTGGCCGTGCCGGTCAAAGCAGACCTGGTTTATACGCTTCAAACCTATGCACGGCGTCTTTCCTCAAGAATGCTTCGCCATATGGATACAGAACGGAAATATGCGGAAAAAGTATCCAAACGGCTTATCCATCCAAAACGCCGTCTACAAGACATGATGCTGCGGATCGATGATCAGACCTCCCGCATGATCAACGCCACGCAGAACTTGCTTTTTCTGAAAAAGCAGCACCTGTTATGGCTGAAAAGCCGTCTGAACACTTCATCTCCATCCCGGCAGGCGGACTTCTTGAGGGAAAAAACCGTACGCTGCCAAACCCGCCTTCAAACGGCCGCAACTGCTTTTATACAGCTCAAACGCTCCAGATCCGAGACCCTTTCATCGCGGATGGCCGGACTTAACCCGAAGGCCGTGCTGAAGCGGGGATACGGCATCATCCGACAGATACCCGGCCATGCCGTTGTCACACAAGCCGATCAGGTGAAAACCGGTCAAAACGTCGAAGTTATTGTATCAAAAGGCGCAATGATCTGTCGTGTAGAAGAAAAAAAGGACTGAAAAATGGCGAAAAAATCGTTTGAAGAAAACATGGCGCAGCTCGAAAAAATCGTTGAAGAGCTTGAAACCGGCAATCTCACCCTTGAAAAAGCATTGAAACGCTTTGAAGAGGGAATGACGCTGTCCAGGGCGTGCTTTGAAAAGCTCGATGAAACGGAAAAGAAAATATCGCTGCTTATCAAACAGCAAAACGGATCGGTAAAAAAGGTCCCCTTTGCATCTGACCCACAGAGCAATGTTGAAAATGAAACCGAAAACAAATAGCAATCATAATACCGGCTCTTTTGATCTTGCGGCCTATTTCTCCGCAAAACGCCGGTTGATCGACAACCGGCTGGAATCAATTCTGGATGACCATTCGGTTCCATCCCGTCTCTATCATGCCATGCATTACAGCCTTATGGGGTCATGCAAGCGTATCAGGCCCATCCTTTGCATCGCTGCTGCAGAAGCGGTTGGCAAAGGGGCATCAGAAACGGTAATGGGCGTTTCGTGCGCCATTGAAATGATACACACCTATTCTTTGATCCACGATGATCTTCCGGCAATTGATGATGACGATATCCGGCGGGGAAGGCCAACCTGCCATGTGCGGTTTGATGAACCAACCGCCATCCTGGCTGGAGATGCGCTTCTTACCCTTGCATTTGAAATCCTTTCCGAACCGTTCAGATCATTTGAAGATACGGATAATGCCCGATTGCTTGCGATCATTGCAAAAATTGCAAAAGCCGCCGGGAACCGGGGAATGATTGAAGGACAGATGCGGGATATTTTTGCTCAGGGAGTGGAAACCGACCTTGAATCGTTAAAAAATATCCATGACCTGAAAACCGGCGCGATGATTGACGCCGCCGTTGTCAGCGGGGCGATTGCAGGCGGCGGAACCGGGGAGCAGACAAACGCCCTTTCGACGTATGCGCGAAGCATTGGGCTTGCCTTCCAGGTAGCCGATGATATTTTGAATGTCGAAGGGGACCCGGAAATCATGGGAAAGTCCATTGGTACGGATAAATTACGCCAAAAAGCGACCTATCCCGCCCTGATTGGTCTTGAGCAGTCAAAAAAGTATGCCGCTGAGCTGGTATCGACTGCCTTGCAGTCGCTGTCGATATTTGATAAAAAGGCAATGCCGCTCCACGCCATTGCAAAATATATAATAGAAAGAAAAAGGTAAAAATACATTGCCCCTGCTCGATGACATAAATTCTCCGGAGGACCTGAAACGGCTTCCACGATCGGAGCTTCATAATCTTGCCCATGAAATTAGGCAGCTTATCGTTGATGTGGTTTCCAGAACCGGCGGTCATCTGGCCTCCAACCTCGGCGTGGTGGAACTGACCATAGCGCTTCACTACGTATTTGATGTTCCAAAAGACAAGATCGTATGGGATGTGGGCCACCAGGCATACACCCACAAGATACTGACCGGGAGAAAGGACCGCTTTCACACGCTCAGGCAGTATGGCGGCATTTCCGGTTTTCCGCGCATTTCAGAAAGCACGAGCGATGCGTTTTCCACCGGCCACAGCGGCACATCCATTTCAGCCGGACTCGGCATCACCTGCGCAAAGGACCTCAAGAAACAAAGGGACAAGGTCATCTGCGTTATCGGTGACGGCTCCATGACCGCCGGACTGGCATATGAAGGACTGAACCATGCAGGGGACCTGGACAAGGACCTCATTGTCATCCTGAACGACAATGAACTGTCCATATCCCCCAATGTCGGTGCGCTCTCTTCCCTCTTGAGCCGGACGTTTTCTTCCCGTTACCTCCAGGACTGGCGCAAGGAAATCGGAGAACTGCTTCGCTCCCTGCCCAAGATCGGCAATGATGCATACTATCTTGCCAAGCGCGCCGAAGAATCCTTCAAGGCGCTGGTCACCCCGGGAATGCTTTTTGAATCCTTTAATTTTTCATATTTCGGACCGATCAAAGGACACCGGCTGGACCAGTTGATCGATATCCTGATCAATATCAAGGACCAAAATGATCCGGTGCTGCTGCACGTCGCCACGACCAAGGGCAAGGGGTATCCGCCGGCCGAAAACAATCCGGTATATTTTCACGGCGTCGGCTGTTTCGAGGTGAAAACCGGCAATAATGTGAACGGCAGCTGCGATGTTTCCTATACGCAAATATTCGGCGAAACCATGATAGAGCTTGCCGGGGAGAACGAAAAAATCGTTGCCGTTACGGCCGCCATGCCGGAAGGCACCGGCCTTGCCCCTTTTTCGAAACAATATCCGGATCGTTTTTTTGACGTGGGGATTGCAGAGCCCCACGGGGTCACATTTGCCGGCGGCATGGCAAGCGAGGGGCTCCTACCTGTCGTCGCCATTTATTCAACGTTTCTGCAGCGGGCGTATGACCAGATCCTGCATGATATCTGTCTTGAATCGTTGCATGTGGTCTTTGCAGTCGACCGCGGCGGCATCGTAGGGGAAGACGGCCCTACCCATCACGGCCTTTTTGATCTGGCGTATCTTCGGTCCCTTCCCAACATGGTGGTAATGGCGCCCAAGAACGGCCGCGAACTGAAAAAAATGCTGCGATTGGCTGTATTGCATAACGGGCCGGTCGCGGTCCGATATCCAAGGGGGGGCGCTCCTGTTATCATGGGAATAGATCCTGCGTCGTCTTCGGACGACCCGGTTCTTATGGGGAAGTCTGAAGTCCTCATGAACGGAGATGACCTGGTGATTTTTGCCATTGGCCACAGCGTTCTTGAATCTTTTCTTGCGGCGCAGAAACTGGCCGGGGAGGAAAACATCCATGCAACGGTGGTCAACTGCCGGTTTGTAAAACCCCTGGACAAAGAGCGAATTCTTTCACTGGTCAGGAAAATTCCGCGCGTGATTACCGTTGAGGAAGGCGTTCTTTCCGGAGGGTTCGGCAGCGCCGTCATCGAATGCCTGGCAGATGCAAACGTTGTTGATTATAAAATCAAGCGAATCGGAATTCCCGATACCTTTGTCGAGCACGGCGAGAAATCGGTGCTCCGCGCAAAATACGGCCTGGATGCGGACGGCATTTACACCATTGCAAAACAGCTTGTCGTTGATGGATAAATCAACGCGCACCAAAAAACGGCTGGACACACTCGTGGTGGAGAGGCAGATGGCCGACAGCCGTGCGCGTGCGCAGGCAATGATCATGGCCGGAAATATACTGGTGAACGATTCGCCGGTAGACAAGCCCGGCGCTCTTATCAGCCCCGATGCCGTCATTACCAGCCGGGCCGATGATCTGAAATTCGTCAGCCGGGGCGGCTTGAAACTCGAGCATGCCCTTGATTTTTTTGCTGTTGATGTCAATGGCGCCAACTGCCTGGATGTCGGCGCATCCACCGGTGGATTTACCGACTGCCTGCTTCAGCGGGGGGCAAAAAGCGTTTGCGCCGTGGATGTCGGCTACGGGCAGCTGGCCTGGAAACTGCGCAATGATGAGCGGGTGCAGGTGATTGAACGAACCAATATCCGCTACATGACCGCCGATGAACTGCCCTGCCCTTTTGATCTCGTGACCATCGATGTGTCCTTTATATCCCTTACAATCGTGGTTCCGGTCGTCGGTGAGTTTTTGGGGCCCGAAGGACGGATACTGGCATTGATCAAGCCCCAGTTCGAAGTGGGAAAAGACCAGGTGGGCAAAGGGGGCGTGGTGAGAGACAGCCGCTTGCATGAAACCGTCATACGCAGCCTTGACACTTTTTTTACGGATACATGCAAACTGATCAGCATGGGCGTGACCGCTTCCCCCATCACCGGGCCAAAGGGAAACAGAGAATTTATCATCATGCTTGGCCGTATTTCAGGTTACGGACAAATTTCAACGTTTTACGGTTGATTTTTTTTTGCCAACCTTATAAGAATGTTACGTTTTCAACACATACGTTAAATTCTGAGGGATTGCGCACGGGACACAGGTTCTTTTTTTATATAAATCCAGCAACAGAGAGGAGTTAAAAGGCATATGACTGAAAAACTTAGAAACGTTGTGCTGGTCGGGCACGGCGGGTCCGGTAAAACCTCCCTGGCAGAGGCGCTTCTGTTTAATGCGGGCGTAACGAACCGTTTCGGCAGTGTTGACGAAGGCAATGCCGTAATGGATTTCGAGCCCGAAGAATTAAAGCGCAGGAACAGCATTTCCACCGCCTTTCATCAGTTTACCTGGAACAAGCATCCCGTGAACATCATCGACACCCCCGGTGATCAGAATTTTTTTTCCGACACGCGCCTGTGCATGCAGGCCGCGGACGGCGCCGCAGTGGTCATCGACGCCATTGACGGTGTGAAGGTCCAGACGGAACAAGCCTGGGACTTTGCTGATGAATACGACATGCCGCGCATCATTGTGATCAACAAGGTCGATCGGGAGCGCGCCGACTTTTACAAGGCATTTGAGGATGCCGCCAATCTTTTTTCCCCAAAGCCGATTATCCTCCAGCTGCCTATTGGTAAAGAAGCCGAATTCAAAGGCATTGTGGACCTTGTAAACATGCAGGCCTATACATACACGGACGGCAAGGCCGTCAAAACCGACATACCGTCGGATATGCAGGAGCAGGTGGAAACAGAGCGTGAACAGATGATTGAAAATATCGCTGAGGCCGACGACTCTCTTGTTGAAAAATATCTGGAAGGCGAGGAACTTTCCCATGAAGAAATCATAGCGGCCCTTCGCAAGGGAACCATTGAAAAAACATTTGTTCCGGTTGTATGCGGATCCGCCACACTCAATATCGGCGTGGACCTGCTTGCCTCGCTGTTGGTGGACACCCTCCCCTCCCCGCAGGACAGGGGGCCCAAGACGGGTTTTGAGCCGGGAAAAGAAAACGAAATTCAGCGTGAACCGTCTCCGGATGCACCATTTTCAGCGATTGTCTTTAAGACGGTTGCCGACCCCTACGCAGGACGATTGACCCTGTTCAGGATAATTTCCGGAACCCTTGGCGAGGACGGCGGCTTTTACAATCCCAACAGGGACATGAAAGAGCGCTTCAACCAACTGCTGCTGATTCACGGCAAGGAACAAAAACCCGCTTCCGGCGGGGGCCCCGGCGACATCGTTGCGGTGGCAAAGCTCAAGGAAACCGTAACGGGGGACACCCTCTGCGATGCGGCCAACCCGGTTCTCTACAAAACTGCAAAACCCCTGGAAGGCGTTGTCACCTTCGCCATTTCACCGAAAAGCAAAGGGGATGAAGACAAGATTTTTTCCTCTCTCAGCAAGTTGATGGAAGAGGACCCCGGACTCAAGCTCGAACGAAACGAGGAAATCCGTCAGTCGCTGATCACCGGCATGGGGCAGATTCACATCGAAACCACGGTTGAAAAGCTCAAACGGAAATACAATGTCGAGGTCAACCTGGAAATCCCGAAAGTGCCTTACAAGGAGACCTTCAAGAAAAAGGTTTCCGTCCAGGGCAGGCATAAAAAACAATCCGGCGGTCACGGTCAGTTCGGGGACTGCTGGGTGGAGTTTGAGCCAAGGGATCGCGGCGAAGGCTATGAATACGTGGACAAGATTGTCGGCGGGTCCATACCCAGGACATACATCCCCGCTGTAGACAAGGGAATCCAGGAGGCCTCCCAGAAAGGCGTTCTGGCAGGCTTTCCGGTCGTCGATTTCCGGGCCACGGTTTATGACGGCTCTTACCACTCTGTGGACTCTTCGGAAATGGCCTTTAAAATTGCCGGATCCATTGCCTACAAAAAAGCCGTGGAGCAGGCCGACCCGGTTTTGCTTGAACCGATCATGGAAATGGAGGTCATTACCCCGGATGAATTCATGGGGGATATCATGGGGGATCTCAACAGCCGGCGCGGGCGGGTGCTGGGAATGGACAGCCGGGGGAAAAACCAGGTGGTCAAGGCCAATGTCCCCATGGCGGAAGTTCTCACGTACGCGCCGGATTTGCGATCAATGACAGGCGGCCGGGGCATATTCAACATGAGAATGTCCCACTATGAAGAAGTGCCCGCACAAATCGCCCAGAAAGTCATTGAAGAAATCAAGAGCAAACAGGAATAGCTTTTCTCCTCTGGTTGGGGGCAGGTCTTTATTCTGCCCCCAACAAATTTTCCTTTCCTTACCGGCGCGCTATCGCCTCGAATATTTCCTTTGCCACTGTTTTTACGGATGGGGGATACTCCCCCGCAAGAATCATCTCTATCTGCTTTGTCTGGCTTTCCCGGTTTAATACGCCGACCAGGTGCAGCACATCCCCCATGATCGGTGCATCCAGCAAATCAAACCCCGGCCAGAGCATATCCAGAACCGTCTCTGCCAGTGCGGGGTTTTTCTCCGAGAGATATTCGAAAGCCACCATGGCGCCCAGCCGCTCCGGCCATTTTTCAGCAACCAGCAGATCAGTAAACGCCGGGATGACCGTGTTAAAATCATTCATCAGATCTGCCACCGCTTCGGCATCCCCGTCGGAAATCATTTTTTTCAGGGTATTGTAGCCAAGCTCTGCCGGATTTCTGGCGGCGATCATGTCAACGACTTCCGTTATCTGAAAATCACCGTTCCACCGGAACATATCATCCATGACGGTTACGGGCACGCTGCGGATGTTGTCTTCTGCCGCCAGATCCGGGAACATTGCAGCATCAATAATGCGTATGTCAATATTTGACGGTGATGCCCCCCCGAGGAAAAGCCCTTTGGGAACGGTTTTTTTGCAAAACGGGCAATTTTCCATAACATACATTTTCAAAAGGACCGGCAGGGAAACGCGCGTGCGCACTTGCGCGGCATCCATGCCCAACCCCTGTGACGCCAGGGCGTCATTTCCGATCAGGGAAAGCAAAAACATCTCCAGATAAGCGCCTTTCGGCACCATCATAAAATGGAGGTTGTTCCAAACGTTTATGCCCGGCGGTTCTTCATCGGCAGGTTCTTTTTTCACCGTAACATTGGGCAGCAGTTTTTCAAGCGCCGAACAAAAGGCGGCCATCAATTGACCGGCTTCGTTGTCATGATATGCAAGTTTTATGATGACAGGTGTTGCAAGAATATCTTTGTGCCGGAGGATGAGGTGTTCATCCTCCGGGCAAAACGGCAGGTTTGCATTGTTTTCCATTGGCATTTCCCGTGTGATGTATATTAACCATGAAGCAGCGGGGTCTGTTCCGCCACCAAGATTGATGAACTCGTAAAAAGTCTGATTTTGGACGGCAAAGAAAAAAGTTCAAGATCAAGGCGAGTGCGATTTCTGAATAATTGAGCGTACTTAGCCGTACGTGAGTTTCTTCAGAAATTGTGCACAACGCAGATATTGGGCTTTTTACGAAGCCGTCAAGATTTTCCTATCCCATCAAACCCTGTCTATGGTAAATCAAGGGAAAACGCAATACCCGTTACAGGAAAGGAGCCGGTCATGAACATTAAAACACATACGCACATTGATGGTAATCTGTGCGGGATTCCCGAAGAGGTGTCGGAAAAGTATGCCCGCGTTACAATGACGGCAACCGACCGGATGGCAGTGGACGAAACCGGGCTTGTCCACGGCGGATTCATTTTCGGGCTTGCCGATCATGCCGCCATGATTGCGGTGAATCACCCCAACGTGGTTCTGGGGTCAGCCGATGTAAGGTTTATAAAGCCCGTTCGCCGGCAGGAGAAGCTGACCGCTATTGCACGGGTTACACAAGCTGGAGGAAAGAAAAATATCGTTGAGGTTTCGGTTTCCCGGGAGAATGAAGAAGTCTTTACAGGTGTTTTTACCTGTTTTGTTCTTGAAAAGCATGTGCTTTCTGCCTAGATGAAATATAAAAACAAATAGTTAATGGATATACAGTAATGTATGACTTTATCGAATCCCGCATTCACCGGCTCCGGCAATCGATGGCAGAAGCAGACATTGATGCCCAACTCGTGCTTATCGAAGAAAACCGCCGATATATCAGCGGATTCACCGGTGAAGACACCGGCCATGATGAATCGGCCGGCGCGCTCTTGATCACGCCGAAGGATCTCATATTGCTGACCGATTCGCGGTATACCCAGCAGGCGAAGAACGAATGCCCGTTTTTTGAGGTGATTACCTATAAAAAAGGGCTTGCCAAAGAGCTGCCGGTGCTGCTTCCCGGTTTGGCATCCGGGTGCCCCGGGAGGTTGGGATATGAAAAACGGAAGATGACCTGTGAACAGTTTGAAATGATCCACGGAGAAATTCAAAAAGCCGGGCTTTCTGTGGAACCTGTCGGCACCGTTGATATTGCTGAAAAATTCCGCCGCATCAAAAGCGAGTCAGAAATCGACGCCATTACAAACGCCCTTTTTCTTGCTGAAAATGCGTTTTCTGAACTGCTTGAAATTCTTGTCCCCGGTATGACCGAAAGGGACGCTGCCTGGGCGCTTGAAAAACGGATGCGCGAGGCCGGCGCCCAATCGGTTTCCTTCCCGGTGATCGTTGCGGCCGGAGCAAATGCCGCCCTCCCCCATGCAACCCCCGGGGACGCTGCCATACAAAAGGGGCAGCCCGTTCTTTTCGACTGGGGAGCCAGACTGAACGGCTATTGCAGCGATACATCAAGGACCATCTTCATCGGCAAACCCGACAGTCAGTTTGAAACAATCTTCACTGCGGTCTACGACGCACAGCAGAAAGCCTTTGATGCCGTCAAACCGGGTGCGTATACCATGGACATCGATGCTGCTGCGCGGGATGCACTGAAAGAAAAAGCGCTTGACGGGTATTTTGGCCACGGCCTCGGCCATGGCGTCGGCCTGGCCATCCACGAACAGCCGTCTCTCTCCCCGGTGCCGGAGCGAAACACCCGTATTGAGGAAGGCATGGTATTTACCATAGAACCGGGGGTCTACATCCCGGGATGGGGTGGCGTCCGGCTTGAAAACATGGTCCTTGTAACCCGTGACGGAGCGGAAGTGTTAAACCGGCTGCCGGTTGCACTTCCAGGTCCACGACAGCAGTAAATATCTTTACCGGACCGACAGGAAAATGCCAAGCACGCCCATCAACCATCTTATTGACCAGTACATCAACTATCTATTGGTGGAAAAAGGTCTTGCCGATGCGACGATATCGTCTTACAGTGCCGATCTCATGCGTTTTTCCGGTTTTCTCCTCTCCAAAAGGATCAAAACCATCGACGGCGCTGATACCGTTGCGATCCTGAAATACCTCATTGACTTGAGGGACGAGGGGCTCGATATCCGGTCCCGCGCGCGCCACCTGGTAACACTGCGGGGATTTTTCCGTTTTTTAACGGCTGAAAAAATCATTTCAAAAGATCCGGTTCGGCTCATCGACCTGCCCAAGTTCGGTCTCAAGCTTCCCCATGTGCTGTCTGTAAAGGAAATTTCCATTCTGCTGAACGCACCTGACGCGAAGAAGCCCAAAGGGCTGCGGGATGCTGCCATGTTCGAGCTGCTGTATGCAGCGGGCCTCAGGGTCAGTGAACTTCTGTATGTAAAAATCCGGGACCTTAACCTGGAATCCGGGTTTGTGCGGGTCATGGGCAAGGGATCAAAAGAGCGGATCATTCCCATCGGTTCCCATGCCATTGCCAAAGCCGATGATTACCTGAAACATGCACGGCCGAAGCTGCTGAAACACCACATCAGCTCATACCTTTTTGTTGCCCGTGCCGGCAACCCGATGACGCGCCAGGGGTTCTGGAAGCTTGTAAAACAGTATGCAAAAGCCGTTGGGTTTGAAAAGAAAATTTCGCCGCACACTTTCAGGCATTCGTTTGCCAGTCACCTGCTTGAAGGGGGTGCGGACCTGAGGGCGGTTCAGATGATGCTGGGGCACTCGGATATTTCAACCACGCAGATATACACCCACGTGGCAAGGGACCATATGAAACGGATGCATGAGAAGTATCATCCGAGAGGCTGATAGGACCTGAGATATGAAAATGATGGTCAGTTAAAAAAGGAAATACTATCGTTTAGATGAACACCGATGCCGTTTTTTTCAACCCGGGCGATTCTCCCCTTTGTCTTGACATAATCCTTGCAGTCCGGATGTGAAAACGTAAGCATAACGGGCACTCCGCGATCGAGCTCTTTTGGGCTTTCCATTTCAATAAACAGGCCTGACGGGCTTATATTTTTTATATAGCCATGGTGCAGCCTTTCATCGATAACGCAGTCCGCGGTCATGAAATAATTTTTTCGGGGATGCTCCCGCTTTATCGTTACCTTGTCGCTCTGACCGTGTATCAGCGATTGATAGAGTTGATTCTGCTCATCTATCGGCATTTTTAAAATCAGCCGGATAAGCTTGGTGCTGATTTCGGACAGCGGCTCATGATGGGATGGATGGATTTGGCTTCTCATTTTTTTATCCTCAAACAGGTTTTGGGGATTGTATGTATAAAAAATATGACCCAATACCATCTTTGTCAAAAATAATTTTTTATTACTTCGCCCTTGTGAGGTTGTCGATAAAGCAGCCGCTGTGGGTGTCAAAACCGGCCTCTCCTTCCGTACCCGGAGGTTCCGGCCACTCCTCCTCCCACTCCCAATCCTTCTCAATGATGCTTCCTTCGGGATACGGCGCACCGTTGGATACGCCGATGGCATCCAGATCAAATCCGGCAGCCCCCCATTCCTGACGGAAAGGGTCATATATGGGGTTTCCCCGACTGTCCGTATGCCTTCCATCGCCGATAATGTCTTTTATCCGGATATATGCGATTGCCGACAGATCAACCCGGCCGTCTTCCACTTCTGTTTTTTCCGAAAGGTCGGACAGATTGAACGGGACCCCGTATCCCTGCCTGTATTTGCCGGCAAGCCCTGTTACAAGGGCGGCATCCACCGAACCATATGTGGAAACAGGATCAGGCGTGTACGATACATTGTCAAATCGCACGAAATCGGTTCCGTTGCTGGATACTTCAACATAGGCAAGCTCCAGAAAATAATCGTTGAACGGATTTGCAAATACGGCAAAATCCCACCCTTCCCCGTTCTCTACAGGCGGGTCAAAGACCATTGTTATGCTGCCCCCTTCCCCTAAGGACACCACGTCAAAAGAGGTCCCGTTCGCTTTTTCCAATGCTTTTTCAGGCGTCTGAAATGCCGGGTCAAGGCGCTCTCCGGTTTGATAGTCCGTGTAATCGAACGCCCATCCGACAAATGCGGGATCATCCATGTGAATGGCAGTTGATCCGGGCTGCCCTGCCGGCGGCGCAAAAGGCATAGCAAAAGAATCGGAAAAGCCGATACCTATCAGCAAGACGGCAGCAGCAAATGCGTTCAATAATTTGGGTTTTACCTGAAGGTCCACTTGAAGCCTCCGAATACGTTTCTTTCGGGCATGGGATAAACCTGTTCACTGTAGGCGCTTGTGGCATAGAGCGTGTCGAAAATATTGTTTATCCCCGCAAAAACCGTAAGGTGTTTATGATCATAGGACGCTTTTATATCAAAAACCGTGTAATCGTCTATTTTGGCATAAGCATCGTTGTCTGTGTCGTTGCCGTCAAAACTGGATCCGGTGTATGTTCCTGACAGGGAAAGCCTAAATGTTTCGGTCGGCAGCCACTGCACACCGGCAGACAGCATATGGGCGGGGACAAGGGGAACTGTGGTGTTTTTGCCGTCAAATGTCGCATCCGTATAGGTATAGGTGCCCCAGAGGTTTACGTAATAAACCGGATATAATTTGATGTCGGTTTCAATTCCCTGGCGAACCGTTGTATCATCGTAATTTCGGTTGATGTCGCTGTAATAGATTTCGTCCTGGATGCGGATATCAAAAAGCGATACGGCAAGCGTCGCAAGAGTACCAAAGTTCCTCCTGCCGCCGATTTCAAAATGCCTTCCGTCCTGGGGCTTCAATCCCGGCGCGCTTTCGGCGAATTCATCCACGTTGGGGATGCGAAAACTGGTGTTATAGCTGGCAAAAGCGGAGGAGTCGGTGCTTATGGCCCATGAGGCGCCCAACGCCCAGGCGTTGTTGTTCCACTCTTTTTTCACGGGACTGCCGTTCACCCACATTCTGACGTTATCCGCAAAAAACTTTCTTTCATCCGTTCGAAAACGCCCCTGGTATGTATTGTAGCGCGTACCTGCCGTCAGCAGCATTTTGTCCGACAGCTCCCACTGGTTGTTTATAAAAACGCCGACACTTTCGGTTTCGCTGTTTTTCCGGATGCCGTCATACGCATTTTCGCGGATATATTCTGTTCTGTAGTGATCCACTCCCAGCTGAATCATGTGAAAACGCCCCAAAAGCGGGTAATGGTTCACATAGTTGAGATCCAGTTTGCGGGTGTCTTCCTCTGCTTCGGTTTTCTGATCGCCTTTGGCAATGGCCGCGTTGTATCCGATCAAGTACTCGTTATCCCGCATGGTATAGCCGCGCTTGAGCGTAAAAGCCCCCCATTCTGCCAGATCGACGTCAACACCTGCCGTACCCCGTATTTCCGTACTTTCGCCAAAGTCATCCGGAAAGTTTGTTGCCATGCGCCGTGCGCGTGAAGAAACGTCCCGCCGGCTCACCGGACCCGGCAGACCGTATTTGTCTTCATAATAGGTGCCGGCCAGAAGAAACGACAGGCTGTCTGTGAGATCGTAAAATGCCTTGCCGTCAATATCATTTTTGCGTAAAAACCCGTTGTCCCTGTACCCGTCTGAATCAAAGAAACCCGCACTAAGGTTTACGCCTAACTTTTCTTTGGCCTTTCCCCCGAAAGACGTCCTTGTGTGAAAAGTATCGTAGCTTCCGTAAGAAAAGGAAACATCGCCGGTCGGATGCTCGCCTGGTTTGCGGGTAATAATATTGACCACGCCGCCTACAGCCCCACTCCCATAGACCACGGAACCGGCCCCGCGGACGATCTCGATGCGTTCAATCTGCTCCAGCGGAACCGTGGAAATCGACGGGCCGGACATATCCGGGGAATTAATGGACAGGCCGTCGACCATGACAATGACATTGCTTGAAGCGCTGTCCCCCATTCCCCGAAGATCGACCACGGAATGCTTGTCCGTGCCGGAATTGCTTCGGATGTGGATGCCTGCTTCCCTGCCCAGAAGATCGATAATGTTGCTTCCCGCCGATTCCCTGATGTCCTGGCCGGTAATGACCGTTACATGCTTTGGAATGGTTTCGATGGCTTCTTCCACTTTGCTTGCGGACACCACCATTTCATCCATGGTGTAGGTCGCTGCGGCGCCGACGCCGTCCTCACCGTTCTGCGTTTCTTCGGCTGAAACGGACCCGGCTGCCGCAAGAAGCACCAGCGCGCCATATATGAAGATATAAATATGAATTTTCCGAAACATTTTCATAAAAATGCGCTTTATTTTCCAAGTCCTTTAAACAACCCGGATGATACGGTATTGATAAAGCAACTGTCAGAATCGCTGTCATCATCTTCATCTGTCACAGGGGCTGCCTGCAGATTGTCCATGCAAAAATAGGAAGGGGTATTCATGCCCCACTCCCCTTTATCCGAAGAGTCCATTTCAAATTCCAGTTTTTTTACGGCGCCCAGAATGCTGAAATCGACAAACTTCCAGTCATCAACAATCTCGCCGTCCTGGGCCAGATAAAATACAAGGTCTCCGGTTTCCTCATCACTGGCGTCAAAACCCGTCACCGTTACCATGAGCCAGTCCTCTTCCCCAAAAGGGTCGGTAAAATCGTCCCCTTCCAGCATGACATAATAAGCGATATTGTTGTTGGTAAAGTATGCACCGGCAATTTCACGCTCCTGATCAAGCGTAATGGTCGGTTTGCCGCTGACATATGCAACCGCATACATTTCGCTGCCATCATACCCCCCTCCGGTGATGGCATTGAAATCGCCGCTCGCTTCTGGCCCCACCATAAAAACATAATCACGCGCTTCGGTGTCTGTACGGTTTGAATATGAAAAACCGCTCCAGCTCCCATATTCCTCCGTATAGTCGTTGCTGAAAAAGGCAAAACCGCTTTCAAAACCGCCTGAACCGTCCGAACCGTTCCAGAAGCTCTCCGCGTCAAGGGATAAATCCTCAAAATCAACCGTCTGCGCATTTGCAGCACCAGCGAAAACAAACAGTCCGACCAAAAGTAACAACCATTTTTTCATGTCTCTCTCCTTTGTGTTGTAAAATTGATGCCCTCGTAAAAAAATCACAAGATAAGTAGAACCCATCTCAAAATTCGGATTTCGTTTTATAGACATAATGATCAGGAGACCCTCGTAGGGGCACCCCTTGCGGGTGCCCTGATTCCGGGCACCCGCAAGGGGTGCCCCTAC
>JAABUA010000079.1 GCA_011389515.1 Desulfobacteraceae bacterium | reverse complement strand
CGAAATGATGGTTGTCGATGCCCCGGCCTGTTTGTGGCGCCAGGTGTCTTTCCCCTGGCGGTCCATTTCAAAGCCGTGGACATCATGCTTAATGGTCCCCACGCGCAGTCCCCGACGGGTCATTTCGCGGATCAGCTTCTCCAGAAGCGTTGTTTTGCCGGAGTTTGAAAATCCTGCAATAGCTGCCAGGGGGATGTTTTTTCCGCCATGGCGCTGACCCGAAGGCTGTGCAATTGGGGGGTGCGGCGTGTTCATGTGTATGTCTTTTCTGTGGAGACCCTTCATGTTTGACGACTCCGTAAAAAGTCCAATATCTGCGTTACGCGCGATCCCTCATAATCTCACGTACGCTAAGTACTCTGCATTCTTCGGGATCGCGCAAGCCTTGATCTTGAACTTTTTACGAAGTCGTCTGATCGAGACTTTTACGGGTGCATCATGTTTTTGTTTGGCTGCCTGTTATTATTTTCAGTATATTCGAAAAAACGGGCGACAAAAAGCTTTTTTTATTATGACCCCATACCAAAGCTGCATGCCGGAAAAGTGCAATCCGGACAGTTCCGGCAGAGACCGCCATGCCCCATAAGGGCGAGTTCTTTTTTGCCGACCCGGAAACCGGCCATGATGCGGGGGAGCACCCTGTCGAGTACCGTTGCCCGGTGGTGCAGCGCGCATGCAGGAATGCCCAAAAGGGGAATATCGTCGACATACGCCGTCATGAACATGGCGCCGGGCAGAACGGCGGCACCGTAGTGCATGTCCGTTGCGCCCGCCTTTTCGACCCCCCTGCGGGTGACATCATCCGGATCGACGCTCATGCCGCCGCTGAGCAAAATCAGCTTGCAGCCGCTTTCAATGTGAGAGGCGATTGCGTTTTTGATTTGGTTTTCATCGTCCGGCACAAAGGCCTTTTTTGTCACACGTGACCCCAGAGATTCGATTTTTTCCGTTAAAATCGGCGCAAAACGATCTTTGATAATGCCGTTGTATACCTCGTTTCCTGTAATGACAAGCCCTGCATCCAAGCATCGAAGCGGACTGACGGACAAAATTCCCCCGTTTTGTGCAGCAATTTTTCCGGCGCGTTCAATCGGAGTCCGTTTCATCACAAGGGGGATCGCACGGGTGGCCCCCACCAGGTCCTTTTTTTGGACAAGCGAATGGCTGTGCAGGGTGGCGCACATGACTTCGTCGATCATGTTGAAAGCGGCAAGTGTTGCGGTGTCCACCGTAAAAAGGCCGTCATGTTCAGCGACAAGGTTGATTCGCCCCTCGGACGGCGTGTTTTTGAATGTTACGCCTTTGCCGGAAAGCCCTTTCGCCAGGATCGCGGCGGCCTCGTTTTCATGTATCTCATCTTCCGCGAGGTCGACCAGGTACAAATGGTTTTTTCCCAGCTTTTGAAGGTGACACAGATCTTCGTCACATACCCTGTGCCCTTTTTTAAAGGCAGGTCCTTTGAACCCGTCTGCATTTATTTCGGTGATATCATGGGCCAGTTCCGTTCCAACAGCTTCTTCCAGTGATATTTTTTTCAGCACGGTATATCCTCCTTTATCCTGCCGGACAGTACCGGTATCCGGTTCATATCCGGCCAACTCACTTCCGATGCATGGGAAAAATAGGCATCCCTGTTGCATGGTTTGCAGACAGGCCTGCCGTTTATTGTTTCTTCCCTGTTGTCCCGTACCACCTGGCCGCACCGGTGGCATACCGCTTTCCGGCGGGTAGGCCCGGGAAGGTCGAATTCGCACAAATTCACCTTTACTTTCTGCACCCGGAAAAGCACGCACTCCGGCATCCGTTTATACGCCTCGATTTGCCTCGGGCCTTTCCCATCGATTTCAGGTGCGTATATATCCGCAAGATCCCTTGATTCCTCCGTGGAAATGACCCGGAATGATTTTGCCGTTTCAAGATTGACAAAGGTTGCGGCCATTATGCCGTAGTCCATGAACTTGAGGCTTCGCCGGCCGAGCCGCACGCCGGTGACATGGGCAACGGCATCGGCCGTACACCGGTCCATTTCAACGATTACGATCAGTTTCTTGATCTGATCACGGCGGGTCGGTTCATCAAGCCCGATCAACCGGCATCCGAGCATGGCCATCCGAACCCCTACGACCTGCCCGGCGCACATATGTCCATGGGCTTTTGCGGATTCATCGAGCAGGATGTCAAATGATTTCATCGATAAGCGCCTTTAATTTTGGAAAATCCATGTCGTAAAAAAGTATCCAGGCACTGACTCAACCCGTTATAAAACGGGTGCTCATCCGCTTCCCGGATTCTGTGTAAAAATTCCGGCATCCATGGAAAAAGAAAATGATTCAGGAAATGAACGCTTCCATTTTCATTGTTTTTTTCTTCGGAGCCGCTGTCTGCCGTCGCTTCCCGGAAAAGCAGGAAATAAAGAAATTCGAGGATAACCGCGACATGGTCCGGCATCTCGTTGAATTCGTCATCGATATGAAGCCCTGCCCCGTTGTATAATTTTGCGATCGCAACGCAAGATGGCCCCATGACGCCGCCGGTTTTGTCCAGGTAATAGGATGCGTACGGCGGCGCCAGAACCTTCGGAGGGCCAAGAAACAGACGTGTAAAGGAAATTTTCAATGCCACGGCGTTTTCGCCTGTCAGGTACGGGTCTATCGGCGGAACCGGGAGCGCCGCTTTGGGACACGTAATCTTTAACAGCGCTCCGAGTTTTTCGGTAAGACCTTCGTCCAAAAACAGTTTTTCATCCGGCGGATAAAAACAGGCGGCAAACAGCCGACAACAGTCCGCCAATGCCATGTGTTTTTCCCGGGCGTGGTTTTCACTTATTTTTTCGGCTGCCTGCATTTTTCACCTCAACTTGTTGTTTTTCTATAATTCTCGTCTTCTTCGGTAATCCGTTCCGGGAGCATGTAGTCATTGATATAAAAAACATTGGGATAATGCCCCCGCTGATCCGGCTCCAGAAACTCCGCCCGGTTGTTTCTCAGTCTGCGCGCCTCGTGGGTCAAAAGCAGGTGGCTGACCTCGCTCTGGGGGTCATGGCGGTCCCCGAATATTCTTGCGCGGGCCGGACATGCCTCAACACAGGCCGGCTGCATTCCTTGATTTAGCCTGTGGGCGCAGAAAGTGCATTTTTCTATGATGCCGTATTCCCGGACGGAGTTGTAGTCCGGATGTTCGATATTGGTCATATGCGGCGGCGTTGCGCCGGCCGCCTTGGAAACACCTTTTCCGGAGCTTGTTATTCCCGGCAGAAGTTCGGTTTCATCACGGTAGAAGACATTCGGTTCGGTACTGTTGAAACTGATCACGCTGTACCCGTGAAACGCCCTGTCAATGCTCCGTTCACTGTAGGGGCAGGCGTCCTGGCAGGACTGGCAGCCGATGCATCTTTCCTCATTATGCATGGTGATTCCGTTTTCCATTTTATACATGGCCTTTGGGTGTACCGGACAGACCACCTCACAGGGTGCTACAGTGCAATGGTTGCATAAAGTGGGATAAATGGCATATTGCATATGGGGAAATTTTCCCCTTTCGACGAACACAAAGTCCGCCCAGTTGAAGGATTGCCCTTGCGTGCGATTCTGGGTGTTGTTTTCCGTTTTGCATGCAATGGCGCAAACACCGCAGCCAACGCATTTCTGCAAATCGATTACCATGCTGTATTGTGTCATTTATAATATCCTCCTGTAACTTGCTTGTGCAAGGTGTTTTAAACGCAGAAAATTCCTGTTTCAGGCTTTTTCAATCCGAACGCCGAAAAAACCGCCGTTTCGTGCAGAGCTGCCGGTAAGGGGCTCGTATACGTCGGGTATGAGATCATTATTGTTCCCTCCCCGGGGGATCGCGTTTTTATAGTCTTTTGCAGCAACCCGGCCATATGCCCAGTGCCCCTGTCCAAAGGCCTTGGTGACGGTTCCAGGGCGCACGCCTTCCCACAGCTTTGCTGTAACGATAATGGATCCGGCAATGGACGTGACCCGGACCGTGTCACCGGTTTTTATACCTATTTTTTGCCCGTCTTCCGGGTTGATCTTAATTACGTCATCCCATCGTTCGTCGCCCAGGTCCACTTTCTTGAATTCATAATACCAGGGGGCGTTCTGGCTGCGCCCTTCACCATTAAGCCTGGATTTGTAGTCGATGAAAACAAACGGGTACTGCAGCTCGTCATCGACACGAAGCGGAGGTTCATAATGGGGAACAAAGGCAAGTTCCCCCCTGCCGGTATATCCCGTGGTCGCAAGAATGTCATCGATGTCCGTATTATGGTTTCCGGCATGATCGGCCAGGGCTTTTTTCAGCGTTTCGCTGTAAAATTCGAATTTTTTGGTTACCGTGCCGAAGTTCCCCCACAGCTTTTTGAACGAATACGGTTCGGAGTTATAAATCCCTTTTTTCTTGAAGTCCTCCCAGCCGTCAATCTTGTCTCCCGGTAGTGGTTTTTCCGGGGCCCAGACCGGTTGACTGAACATTTTTGCATTGATTTCAGCGAATTCCCTGGCTGTGGTAGGGGTTTTGCCGGTTTCAGGGTCTTTGAATTCCTGTGAAAAGTAGTCGAACATGTTGGAAAAGCCCTTTTCTTTCAGCTTTTCGGCAAGAAGCCACATGATTTCCGTTTCAAACGGTTTCGTATCCCATAGCCGATCGATGACTTCCTGTTGAATGGACACATGGGCATATGTGTTGGCTTTGCTGTTAATAATGTTGATCTGCTCGAATGAGGCTTCCGTTGCGGGCAGGAGAATGTCGGCAAACTGCGCCAGTTCCGAAGGTTGGGTGGTGCAGCACACGTAAAAGGGGATTTTGGTGAAAGCCTTCTCCCATCTCTTGGTGTCATGCCCGGAAAAAGCGAAGTTGTTCCAGTAGCCGATTGCGACCTTTATCTCGTATGGATCTTCAGCAAGAACGGCATTGGGAACGTTGTTCGTGACCACGCCGCTGCCTGCCCGGCCCCTTGCCATGGCCGGAAATTTTTTCGTTCCCCGCTGGTCGATTTTCGGGTTTTTTCTGCCGTTTTTAGCAATGTCATCGATGTATGCCTCCGAACCAGGCAGGCTCCCAAGGGGAACCGACGGTTGCCGGAGGGTGCCACCTTTGTTGTCCACCGATCCCAGCAAACCGTTTAAGGCATGGATCGCGGACGAGGCATATGCGCCCCGGGGGCTCATCACCGGGCCGGGTCCAAGCCAAACGGCAACCCGGGGTGCTTGTTGACCCATATCCGTGGCGACCTTTTCGATCAGCTCCTTATCAATTCCGGTCTTCTCTTCCGCCCATTGGGGAGTTTTGTCCTTGAGCGCCAGGTTCCACCAGCGAACCAGACCGTGGGTGTGAATTTCTTCAAACAGATCTTCGTCTACCTCGTCTCTCTGCGAAGAGAACCATCCCCTGGAGTCGCTATCAGAAAATCGATTGACACCGTCCTTGAAGTCTCCGACAAATTCCTTATTCCACAGCCCTTTTTTGAGAATTACGTGTGCCATTGCCAGCGCAAGCGCACCGTCTTCACCAGGCTTGACGGGCAGCCAGTGGTGGCTTTTCGCCGCGGATGTCGAAAACCGGGGGTCTACCGTTGCCACGGTGGCGTTATTCAGTAAATGACCGAAACGATGAATCATATTCGGCAGCTGCCTGTTTGAACTCAATGGGTCGCAGCCCCATATCAGAAGGTATTTTGTATGGACCAGATCATAGTCACGGTATCCCCAGAAGCCTTCCGTAAAGTAAGGGCCGAATTTTTCCCCTTCGGCGCAGATGGCGCTGTGGGATATATTGTTGGGGGATCCGAAAATCGCTGGAAATTGACCGTATGCAATGGCGTTGGTAGTTGTTGAATACCGGCCGCGCATCAGCATCATTTTGTGGCTTTCACCGTTATTGCGCAGTTCCATAAGTTTATCAGCGATGGTGTCCATGGCCTCATCCCAGGAGATCGGCATGAATCCGGGATCGATTCCCTTTCCTTTTTCTAGGTTGGTTCGCTTGACAGGAACCTTTAACCGGTCAGGATCATACACGAGCTGGAGTCCCATGTGCCCTTTGGGGCAGCAGTACCCGTTGTTTGCCTTGCAAAGCTGGTTTCCTCGAACTTTAACCGCCCGTCCCTCCTGAACATATATTTCTATGGGGCACCAGGACGTGCATGACTGGCAGGTGGATGGGATCCATTGTCCGTTTTGACTACCGGGGTTGTTACTCTTTTCCCCGCCCGGATTTTCCGTGGCGGCAAACGCATTCAGGGCGGGCAGACGCATGGTCAGGGCGGCCCCCGTAATTCCGCTTATTTTCAAAAAATCCCTCCGTTTGATCTTCACCGTTAACCCTCCTTTATTTATTAGGCTACACTGCTGTTTGACCAGAAATGTCCCTGTCACAGCCGCTTTTCAGCAGAAACAGGATTTCATCCGGATCAACCGGTTTTGACGTGCATGCAAAAATATATTTTTCCATTGATTCTTTCAGCTCGGGGTGAAAAGGCCTGGAGGAAACGGCAAGCAAAACAATATTCGGATTGTCCTGCTTGAAACGCCGAAAAACGCGGTTGTCTTGGGGAGTATCGTCAATATCTATGATAACCGCCGCAATGGTATTGTCCTGGAGTTTTCCCGCCGGAAGGGAAAAATTGTTTTTTATCTCCGTTTGGTAGCCGTTTTTACCCAGCAGGTCGGCAATTTGGTTGAATTGGTCTTTATCCGTTCCAAGGATCAGGATGGTTTGTTTCATCCGGTTGTATTGTCCTTGTTTGAAAATTTTTCATGCGTTCTTGGCAAAAAACAGGCATCATTGCTGCGATGAGTGAATATGCAATATCAGTGCCATGTAATTGCGGATATCGTGGGCCAGTGGCGGGATTTCCAATCGGCGGGCCTTTTTTGCCTGTCAGGGAGTATCGGGCATCGCATTCGGTTCGCGAATGACTGTCCCAATGGTGGACATATCCGGCTTTGTATTTGATAATTGCTGTTTTTAAAGTGAGTTATATGTGTTCAGGATTTGGACGTTTGTCCAACGGGTGTCATGGGTATGTATTCGCGGGCGCACTGTTCTTATAAATAATGGATGGTTTTTCAGTTCGTGGGGTGCGAGATGCGGTATCGCTTCAGTTTGGTATATAGGGTGCTGCGCCCGATACCGAGCCGGCGGGCGGCTTCGGTTTTATTCCAGGCGCACTCCGTCAATATTTCAATTAAAAGGCTCTTTTCGTTTGCCTCAAGCGTCATGTCGGGCCGGTTATCCTTTTCAGCAACGAACGTTTCCCCTCCCAATGATGCAGGAAAATCCGAAAGCTGGATCACATCGCTTCTGGCAAGAACAACAGCATGCTCCACGGTGTTTTCAAGCTCCCGCACGTTCCCGGGCCAGTTATATTCAAGCATTCTGCGCATGGCTTCCGAGTCGAAATCGGCAATTGTCTTGCCCTGCAGGTCACAGAATCGGCGCAGAAAATGGCGGGCCAGGTATGGAATGTCGTTTTTCCGTTTTCGAAGCGGCGGAAGGTGCATGGGTATGACATTGAGGCGATAGTAGAGGTCTTCACGGAAACGGCCCTCTTTTACCTCATTGAGAAGACCTTTGTTGGTGGCGGCAAGGATGCGAATGTCGACGCTTATGGTTTCTTCCCCCCCGATCCGCTCAAGTTTTCGGTTCTGTAACACCCGGAGCAGTTTTACCTGGGCGGTAAGCGGGATGTCGGCGATTTCGTCAAGAAAAACGGTGCCGCCGTCTGCCTGCTCAAAACGGCCGGATTTTTGCTTGACGGCACCGGTGAACGCGCCTTTTTCATGGCCGAAAAGCTCGCTTTCCAGCAGCGTGGCAGGATAGGCCGAGCAGTTGATCACGACCAACGGCATATTTTTCCGGAAACTTTTTTCATGAAGCGCCCTTGCTGCCATTTCTTTTCCGGTTCCGCTTTCCCCTTCGATCAGAACCGTTGCTTCCGAAGGGGCAACATCCTCGATAAGTTTATAAATCAACTGCATTTGCGGATCTTTTCCCACAAAACCGGCGTATCCGGAACCTTTCTCGATCCGTTCCCGCAGATGCGTCATTTCGCTTTCCTGGACGAGCGCCCGGTGAATCGCCCCGCTGCTTTGGTCGATTACCATTCGGATTACTTTCAGATCCGCTTCCAGGCACTCGCATTCGGTGGTGCATCCCGCCAAAAGTACACCGATTAACCGATTTTCATGGGAAAAGGGGAAAACAGCAACCCGGGATGTCTCTTTCAAAGCCTCAATTTCCGGCTTTATTTCAGAGGGGGGATAGAACCGGTAACTGTCATTGAAATGCGCAAAATCGTCTTGAAGCGCATGATCTTCTTCATCTGCAATGCGGATTGTCCCCCCATAAAAAAGAATCAGTATTCCGCCTTGAACAGGATAAAGCAGTATGGCGATGGTTTTGCAGGAGATAATGCCGCCAAGACGCTCGACAAGAAACGTGCAGATATCCTTCAGGCCGGCAAGCGCGCCAAGACCGCGGGTAATTTCGAAAAAGGAGCGGGTCTGCCGATGAGCGCGCTCAATTTCCAGGTTTTTATTTTCAAGGGCTTTCTTGTTCTTTTCGAGCTGCTCAACAGCGGTCTTGAGACGGGTAAGCATATTGTTGAAAGCGGTTGCAAGTCTCCCGGCTTCATCGTCTCCATGGATTTGCACGGTCGTTTCCAGATGGGATTCGTCAACACGGCCCACTACATCGGTTAGAAGCAGAAGGGGCCTGGTAATCTGTCTGACGAGAAGCATTCCCATGACAAGCGCAATGAACAGAAAAAGGAAAGTAAGTATGCCTGCCTGAAGCCATAGCCGGACAACCCGTTTTTCCAGGGGTTCTTCCGAATATCCCAGGCGAAGAATCCCGGCCCGCCCCCCGGATATGGGCCAGGAGACGTCCAGATAATGTTTTCCCTCTTGCGATTTTACTTTTCGGAGGCCCCCGGCTGCAGGATTTTCAATGGCACCCATCCGGGCAAGCTGGACCGGGACCCCTTCGGGAAAAGTGTGGGCCAATATATCGTCGTTGTGAATTACGAAGAGGTAGGCCACCGCTTCATCGTTTTGAATTCGGTCGTTCAGAAGCCGCTGCAGGGATACGGTGTCATTGATCAAGACCATATCGGCAGCCGTCAGTGCGAGGTTCTGCGCGGTGTTTTTCGCCTGATGGACGGCATTCTCCTGGAGGCTGGTTCTGTAGTGATGGATGATCGTCAGGGAAATTGCCAGACCGCTTATGACGACGATCAATGTGATCGATGCAAGGAGCCGGGTTCTAATGCTATTCATCTTCCCCTTTGATGATGTCCGGACGTTGCGCAGTAAAAGATGAGTGCTGGTACCATTCTTCCCTGGAAGGCGTGAATCGATCGATCATCAATTTCTTCAGTATTGATTTTCCGGCATCATCTTCATGCATGTGCAGTAACGCCTGCTGTATATGGCTTTTGAGTGCATCATCGATAAACGCCGAGGCTACCAGCGGCGGGCTGCCGAAAGGTTCTGATTTTCGAATAACCTTTGTTCGGGATGTGTGTACGGGATCGGTTTGTTGGTAATATTCCCAAATGTGTCCGTCAACACTTGCACCGTCGACCAAAGATGCGGCGACTGCAAGAATCGAATTGTCATGGCTGTAGGTATAATGCACCTGTTTGAAAAAGGTGTCCGGCGTTTCACCGATATCCGCCAGCCAGTTTTTCGGCACCATGGCGCCGGTGTTGGATTCGGGATCGGTGAAAGCAAAGACGCTTCCGGCAAGATCCTCGATGGCTTGATGCGGGCTGTCTCTGTGTACCAGCAAATACGCGCGGTAATAAGGTTCACCCCGGACGACGGGCGTTGCAATCGCCTCAAAACCGGCATCCGCCTTTCCGCGGATATAAGGGCCGGTGCAGATAAAGGCGATATCCACTTCACCTTTTCCCACCAGTGAATTGATTTCGCTATAGGTCTTTCGCTGAATGATCCTTGTTTCTCGGCCGATTTGTTCGCCGATATATTCGATCAGTTCCTGGTAATTTGCCATTGTCTGGCTGGGGGAAATCATCGCACCGACGGCAACGGTAAGAATCTTGTCGGTGTCATTTGGTTTGCCGCCGCCACTTGTCTGGGTGAGAGTCTCGTTGAAATCCACAGTTTCATATTGGGTTTGGTTGCTGCATCCTGAAATTGTGATTAAAATGATCAATAAAGGAATGCCGGCCAATAGTGACAGTATTTTCTCAAAAGAGTCGACACGCGAGTTTATCATCCGTAATATCCTTGGTAGGGCATTACACCGGTTATTTTCCGATAATGCCATGGTATGCGGGTGATATAATAATGGATGTGAATGGGGATTGCAAAACTTTTATTTGTGCTATAAATAACACGCAGGTATAGACATGATCAGGAGGACTTCGTAGGGGCACCCCTTGCGGGTGCCCTGATTCCGGGCACCCGCAAG
>JAABUA010000078.1 GCA_011389515.1 Desulfobacteraceae bacterium | reverse complement strand
TCTTATTACGGGCGGATTGTTTAAAGGCCTGAGATAGCCAGTCGGACAGTGTCGCACGGTTGGCAAGGCCGGTCAAATGATCATGACGTGCCTGGTAGTATAGTTGCTCAGAAAGATGATACTGCTCTGAAGCCAGGGCCGCAAGGTTTGCAACATTTTCCATGAGTTCAAGATCGGCGTGCGTCGCTTTATAACGATTTTGATGCATCAAGGCAACCGTTCCCATTACCTGGCCTGTTGCTGAAATGATGGGAACCGACGCGGAAGATGCCACTCCGTGAACCAAAGCCGCATCACGGCTCATTTCCCAAAAAGTGCTGGTAGCTGTATCTTCAGCCACTACGGGATGCCCCAGGTATGCTGCCGCTGCGCAGGAACCGTTTTTCGCCGACAGGATTATGCCTTCCAAGGATTGGCAGAATTCTACCGGCAAGTTTGGAGAGTAGATTGCTTGAATCCGACCTTTATCCACCTGGCAAATGGCGGCCATGCCATGGGGACGTTGACGCTCCAGAAGCTTTGTTATTTCATGAAGAATCTTCGTCAGGGGCTCTTTTCTGGCAATCCGCTGCATGATCTGATTTTTGTCGCTCTCCAACAATTCTGACAGTTTTCGCTCGGTGATATCCTGCACAATCCCGATAATGCGGACCGCATTGCCACCAATATCTGTCTCGGCATCCATCTGGAGCATGGCGTAGCGCTCTTCCTGCGCAGCCCCCACCAGCCGAATATCTTGCCGAAAGCTTATGCCTGTTGTATGCAGCTTTTGCAGCTTGTGCTTCAGGGTCGTCCGGTCCCCTGAATGAATTTTTTGCCAAAGCAAATCCCAGGTGACCGCATGGCTATGATCGGAAAGCCTGAATATTGTTCGAAACGTCTCTGATACATGGATGTCTTCTCCATGCGGGTTATAGGAAAAGCTGCCCATGCAGGCAAGCGCCTGTGCTTTTGCAAGAACCTCCTGACTCTGGTAGAGCTGCCGGGTTGTGTCACTGGCACGAAGTATATAGCTCACCCGCTCTCTCACGATAAGAGAGCTGATGGGTTTTGACATAAAATCCGTCGCACCTGCATCGTATGCTTTACGAATATCATCAGAGGCGTCTGTACTGGTAATCATCATGACAGGTACGGTGGCACCCTTTGGATTGACCCGAATCCGGCGGCAGGTATCAAAACCGTCAATTCCCGGCATGTTAACATCCAGAAGCACCAAATCCGGTTGGTGTTTTTCTAAGATATTTATTGCCGTATGGCCGTTTTCAGCTTCTATCACTGTAAAGCCGGTTGTTGCCAGAGCCTTTTTAAGTATCAGGCGGGCACTACGATCATCATCAACAACAAGAACTTTTCTGTCCATATCTGCTGCCCCTTTGAAATCCGGCTCTCACAATACAGTGAAAAAATCTTCTCGCATGTTCTAAAAAGCCGGTCGATTCAGATCATGTAGCCATTAGAAACCGTTGAATGATAAAGATCTCCAGGCTGTATGTACTAGGCTCCTATAAACGTCATTACCGGATAGAGCAATTTTGATGCCATAAATAATTTGCATTGAATAAAATGAAGTTTTTAAGCGCCAGCTATTTCATAAACGCTTTGTTTATCAATATTCTACAAATGGATCCTGCGGGGATAGAATTGTGTTTTCTTTTAATACGGAAAATCGACAGTACCATGCAAAAAGTATGATTTTTTCAGACCTGTATGAAAAAATCATACTGTTAACGCCTATAATACAAACTTGATCCCCCTGCCACAGAGGCGCTTTTCTTTCTTGCCAGATTCTTTTTTACCTCCGAAAGTCCTGTAAACGCAAAAGGGCAGCACATTACTGAATTCACTTTGCGTATTCCATACACATCAGATCGATTATGGCATCAAACTTGCTTTATTCTAAAATAGCAGGGCCTTTGATCGGGTGTGAGGACTGTCATGTTTTGGAAGGAGCCAAATAACCCTTTAATTTTTTAAAAAGCACTGGAAAGGGCAAATCAAATGGGTATGGAGCAAAGAGCCAATAAGTTTGAAGAAAAAAGAAGGCATCCCCGCATCAACATCTCAAATGTGGTGAGCTATAATCTTTTTGATGAAAACAAAAACAGAATAGACAGTGGAAAAGGGCGAATACAGAACTTGAGCCAAAACGGTGCTCTTTTGGAAACCAGCAAACTGTTGTCCGGTTCATTTATTGTTCTGGCGTCGATCGGCCTGAATGGGTATATGGTTAAGGTAAAGGGTTCCATAATTAAAACCCGAAAAACAGACAAGGAAGGGCTGTATCTGACCGGCATCGAATTCATAGGGCCCAAAGATGAACAGCGCAATGCAGTTATTGCCTTTATAAAAATCCATAATTACTTGAAGTACGCTACATAGAAATTAGCCATCTGTTTTGCCTGATTTCATAATACTGTATTGAAAAATCATACAAATGGGGTAAATTTCTGACAGTATGTATCCCCCAAGCGGCTCCCCTTCCTTGCTTCTTAAGCAACCAAAATTACCGTCAGTGCTTATCAAAAGCTGATAGTAAGGCGGTTATTGTTGGAGGGGATAGCCACTAGTGTGCAATCCAGGAGGGCATCCACCAAACCTTTAGCCGGGAATAGACACTGGCGATGCTTTCCCTATGTAATCAAGCGTTTCTTCGTACTTGGAGCGCATGTCCACATGGGCATCTTCGATGTCCTTCTTCTGCGGGCTCCAATCTGACGGGCATTCTGTTCGAAGCAACTCGATCTTGTCCTCAAGATCCTGAATAACGATCTTCATTTCACCAAAGTATTCCCAGACCTTGTCCTTTTCCGCAGTTCCCATTTTATCCGTCCTGGCGATTACGTCAAACAGTTTGGCCTTCCAAGCGGTCAGTTCTGCTGCCATTGAATTGCAATAATCTTTTGCGTCCATGGTAAAACATCCTTTTTTTAATATGAATAGGTTTCTCTGAAAACGCCGGGCAATATGCCTTTTACCCAACGCAGTGGGCATGTTCGTTGTCCTATGAGGAATAGACTTGCATGCTTATTGCCCCGTATGGAATTTTCCCTGCCATGCACAAACATTGCAGAAGAAGGGCGTGTCGTCATCAATTTTCGGGCGGTTCTCTTCATCTACCCATACACCGAAGAAAAGCTGCCCGTCCCGGTATTCAAATTCGTATCTGAAGCGCTCCTCATCAGGGGTCTTAATGTGAAACCCTTTGCTGCCACAGTTCGGACATTGAATTTGTGCCATAAGAACAAGACCCTATGTGAGGTTTTATCGCAAACCATTACACAGCATTAGATCCATGCCGTACTATCCGGTAAAGAGATCTCAAGATGACTTGCCATTTCATCCAATGTTTTTGACAGCCTCTCCATGCTCTCATCCAGTCTCTTTTTATTCGGAGACCAATCGGGTGGGCATTGATTGTGCAATTCTTCCAAACCTTTTTCTATACTGTCTACAATGGACTTCAGTCGTTTTATCTGATCTGTATGAGTCGAATCCGAAGCCTTTTCCGACTCTACGATTACATCATATAAACCTGCTTTTAAGCCGACCAGTCGCTTATACGCATTATCGCAGTAATCCTTAACATCTTTCATGCCTTTCACCCCTTATAGATTTATAATTCATAATCATAAACATGGTATAAACATTTACAATAAAATAACTTACAGACCTTACCGATACTCCGGCCGTAAACATTGAATCTGCTATTGCATATGGCCTTGAATTCGCACTACTGTCTTTTAGCCGCTATGGTGAGCTGATAGAAATAACCGGATCAACCCCTGAAACCATACCCGCCTTCTTTGCCTGCCCTTCCTTCGTCAAAGTCTTCGTCAATGTCAGTGAGCCGAGCACCCTCTGCCATGGGCTTCATGTCGCAGAAATCGTCAAGACCGGCTTCAGTGGGCCGATAGAATTCGATCGCGGCGATGCTTCGTTCAGCCGCTAATTTATGAACCTTACATTCCGCCCACAGGCGGTGAAAGGGCTACCTGATCGCCGTTCTTAAGGACCGTGTCGAAGCCGGCCACCTTGTTGTTGACAAAGATGACCTTGACATCTTTCTTGGGGAGCCCGAGGCGTTCAACGAGGGCATTGACCGTTTCGCCCTCAGTGATTTCGTTCTGAACGCTGTCTCGAAAATCGCAGACATCTCCCTCGGCCAGGGTGGCAAAGCACTTGAGATGAACTTTCATGGGGTTTCTCCTTTAGCAAATGTTTAATTCCGATGGGTTTCTCCAGGCCTTTGCAAAATCAGTTTCTCGCGGAGCTTCCTTCTCATCATCAGATAATGCCTGTTTAAAATTGCGTATTCCTTTTCCGATACCCGCTCCCATTTCGGGGAGCTTCCCAACACCTATACATGAATTCGGAATGCTGAAGGCGCTATCATAATATTTACACCATTACGGCACGTCCACCGGATCATGGCATTGCGCGCAAAAATCCACAGATGGCATGTGCAGGCGATGGCACAAATCACAATCCAGATCTGTGCCATAATGCTTGGAATCATGAGGATTCGGGTCGACATCGGCGGTAAGGTCGGCCACGGCGCGGGGATCTCCATGGCATTCATAGCATGTTTCGCTTGCCACGGCAGCCGGTTCCTCCGGATCGGAATGACAGCCGCTGCAGCCAATTCCGTGGAGCATATGGACATGATCCAACAGCATATCCTCCCGCATCGATACACCCGCATCCTCATGACATCCGACGCAGTTGTCATATGTCATGCCGGAAAGCGCAGCGTGTCCTTCCGGTAGGACCTCGTTCTTCCCATGACATCCTCTGCAGTCTATTCCGTCAACACCGGTTTTCAGCACTGCATCAGCTAATACCCCCGCAGCGCCTCCCATGATTATCCCTGCAAAAATGATGCAAAGCATTATTTTTTTCCATGCGGTTTGTGATTTTCCCGCTTTGCGCCAGTCTCTATTTAACATCCGCCTGTCTCCACGATTGATGATCATCTATGCTTTATCCCGGGCCGCATTTCGTCCGCAGATACGGCCAAAAACAAGGCAGTCAGGAATCGCGCAGCTTCCAAGGCGGCTGGCCCCGTGGGGGCCCCCGACCGTTTCGCCAGCTGCATAGAGGCCTTCAATCGGTTTCTGTGTGGCGGTTTCAATGACGCGCCCCTCGGTGTTGATCATAACGCCACCCATGGTATGATGGACTTTGGGCACCCCCTCCATTACGTAGAATGGGGCTTTTTCAATCGGCTTCATTCCCTGGTCGATCGGCTTGTCGAACTGCGTGTCCTCCCCTTTTTTGACATATCGATTATATTCTTTAATCTGGTCGTTAAGGGCTGCCTCTGGAATATTGAAATGATCGGCAACAGCTTCCATCGTGTCAAACTTGAGCACGACATCGCGTTCCAGGCATTTTTCCAGGGTCTGTGCGGCCAGCACGCCTTCCTGGCTGTCGGCTATGGAAATGGGATAGTTTGGTTTATCAGGATCGCCGATTACATTAAACATGGCCATTGCACGGGTCCGCCTGTCGCCGAGTTCGTTCATGAATCGCTTGCCGGTTTTGGGGTCGACCATGATACCGAACCGGAAACCCGCTGCGATCTGGTAGGATGAACCGACACCGAATCCTTTTTCGTTGGGGGAAGCCCACGGGCCGGATTGAATCCAGGCCAGGTGAACCGGCACGGCACCTACCCGAAACATTTCTTCAAGGGCTTCTGCTGTTGCACCGGGATGGTTTGTGCTGTCTATCTGGTCGGTCGGCAAGGAAAGTTTGGGGTCCTGCGCTCCCCGGAAAAACGGATCCTGGCTGAAGCCGCCTGTGGCCATGATGACGCCTTTTTTCGCCCGGTAATATTTTTCGGTTCCGGTTGTATTCCCCCGGTCGCCATTCGTGGCGTTGTAATTAAAGTTATATCCTTCCCGTACCCGGACGCCGACCACTCTTCCGGTGTTTCCTTCCCGTACGATACCCGTCAGCTTGGTTCTGGTCTGCAGCTTGCCGCCGAGCTTATCGGTATAGTGCTTGGCGAGCGGCCGGACGATCCCGGATCCGGATGAAACGGTTGTCAGGTAGGTCCGTGGTACGGAGTGACCGCCCAAATGCTCAAGGGTTGGATTCCATTCGACTCCTTTCTCAGAGCACCATTCCGCAAGATCCTGGCCTTCCGTTGCGACTGTTTTGATTAATTCGATGTGATTAATATTCTGCCCCGCAGCCAGTAGGTCTTTGAGGTAGAGATCCACGGAATCTTCAATGCCTTCTTTCTTTTGGAGTTTGGAGTTAACCACGGCCAAAAGGCCGCCGTTAATTATCGAGTTTCCCCCATTAACCGGCATTTTATCCAGAATCAAAACCTTCTCCGAGCCGTTCTCCCTGGCCGTGATGCCTGCCGCCAGACCGGCAAAGCCACTGCCGACAATAATGACATCGTACTCGGCATCCCATTTTTCAGGCGTCGGCAAAGCCCGGGCACCTGCCTTTTTCGTGCCCATGCCCAGCGTCATACCGCCTGCTGCTGCAATACCGGCCAGGGCCCCTTTTTTTAAAAAGTCTCTGCGTGTTGAGTCATTTTTATTGCTCATAAATTAATCCTCCTGTTTTTAACGTTTACATGCTGCGAATCAGTCGTCGGAAATCACTCGTTTTGCTTCGCCATTTAATGGCATCTTTTCAATTCTCGGGCGCATGAGTCTTCGCCACATTATTCTAATTATAGTGCTGGCATGGTCCATAGTCACCTATGTTCTCATGATCATGACTGTCCTTTTTTCCGCTGTAGGAATGAGCATAGCTGTACTCTTGTTCATGGGCGCGCGTATGGTTGCTCTAAGCCCCTTGCATTATTGGCCAACTTTCGTTCAAATGGAGTGTAGTTATTATATAAAGAATAATTCTGGCTGGCAGAAAAAACAAATTCCGCCTATCCCTCTCTTCTCAAAAAATTTCCCGCTTTCTGTTTGCGGTGATTGTTCTTACGGTTATTATTTCTTTATATACGTTGCGTAAATTTTAAGACGGCTCGAAAAGATAAAAGGAGGAACAATGCATATTGAATACATGAAATTGATGGATCAACTGTATACAACCATGGGCTACTCGGCTTACCAATGGGTGAAAAACGATAATACCCCACCCTGGCAATCGCTTCGGAAACCTCTTTCCCAATCGCGTCTGGCTCTGCTTGCATCCGGCGGCATCTATGTAACCGGGCAAACCGCCTTTCATTTTAAGGACGACACCTCCTATAGAGCTATCCCCAAAAACATCATGACCGAGGACCTTCGTGCCACCCATTTCGCCTACGATCTGAGAGCCGCCCGAAGCGACCCTAATTCTGTGTTCCCGATCGACTCTCTGCGTCAACTGGTTAGCGAAGGGTTCATCGGGGAACTGTGCGAGCATGCTTATACTTTTATGGGCGGGATTTACTCCTCCAGACGGGTTAAGGAGGAGCTGGCTCCGAGCCTGACGAAACGTTTAGTAAATGATCGGGCAGATATCGTGTTATTTGTTCCTTGTTGACCGGTCTGCCATCAGTCCGTGGGACTGATCGCCCGTCATGCCGAAGCTGTGGGGTTTCCCACTTTGTGTATGGGCTCGGCGTATGACATCATGCGCGCTGTGAATCCTCCCAGGGGCGCGTTCCTTGATTTCCCTTTGGGTCACACTACCGGGAAGCCTGGCCAGCCGGATCTCCAAGTTGAAATCCTCCGTTCTGCGCTGGATTGTTTCAATACAATGTCGGAACCCGGCTCAATAAAGACACTGCCTTTTCAGTGGGACAAGGACGGAGTATGGAAGAAGGCACTGTCTGAAAAGGAGGATCAGCGTCTTCCTCGCTATGCAACGCCTCAGTACCAGAACGAGGAAGACAGGGCCCGGGCCGAAGCGGGAAACATCTCAGCGCTTGGCTTATGTGGCTGTGAGGCGTGCACCTTGCGCCATTAAAGTTTTGCAAGCATTTGAGGGCCATTAATGAAGGAGGGGGCAATAAAAGGTGTAGAAGCTATATGCTTTTGAATTTGCTTTTTACAATACTGGCAAGGCATTTTGATAAGGCTTCTTACTCAACCTGTTTCTATGCGTTTCGCTTTCTCCGTTCGATTTCCGCAACTATTTGCTGGTGTTTTTGCCATTTTCCACATAAAATTTTGTTGATAATGGCTTCGCTTTAAATCTTCCTGCCAACCGTAACCAAAGCCTGACCAGAAACCGAAATGATTGTTGCCAGAAAATGGTTTCCCATAATCGGACTTGTAATACTCTCCCTGATATGGGGATACAACTGGGTAGTGGTAAAGCAAGCCCTCGCCTTCACCGGGCCATTCACTTTTGGCATGATGCGAGCACTGATTGCGGGCGCAGGGCTGTTTTTGATCACTGCATGGTTGAGGCGCCCTTTAACACCAGGATCATTCTGGGGAGCGCTACTGCTGGGTCTGCTCCAGACAACCGGGTTTTTCGGTTTTTCCACATGGGCCCTCGTTGCCGGAGGCGCCGGTAAAACAGCCGTACTGGTTTACACCATGCCTTTCTGGCTCATTGTCCTGGCCGGCCCGCTTTTCGGTGAAAAAATGCAAAGATGGCAATGGCTTTCCGTCGGCATTGCATTTGCGGGCCTTATATTCCTGTTCCATCCATGGCAGGAGCAGCCTGATTTCTTTAGCTCTTTTCTGGCTGTTCTTGCCGGACTTTCATGGGCCCTGGCCGGTGCCTGGAACAAATACCTGCGCAGCGTGGTACAGGTGGATCTTTTTGCATTAAATGCCTGGCAGTTGGTGATCGGCTCTTTGCCCCTTCTGTTGATCGCCCTGTTGCTGGAGCCGGAACCTATTATTTGGTCGCCCTTTTTTATCGGGTCGTTGATTTATAATGCGGTATTGGCCACGGCAGTGGCTTGGTCACTGTGGTTTTTCGCTCTTCAGGAAATGCCCGCCGGAGTAGCCGGCTTGGGAACCCTTGCCACCCCGGTCCTGGGTGTTCTTTCCGCTTGGTTTGTTCTTGGGGAAATCCCCATTTTCTGGGAAATCACCGGCATGATACTCATTTTCTCAGGTCTTGCAATTTTGAGTGGCACCGGTTTGATGCTGGCTAAAAAATGGCATCGGGAATAAGAGCCCTTATCAGGGTATAACAATATTACATAACGCATGGTTTTCAATAACGATCCCGCTGCAGGACCACATATGTCTCCATCACCCGAAAGCAGTCTTTTCAAACCAGTAATTATAATTTATGCAGATCAATGCAGAAACGGTGCATTGGATAATGCTTGCCAGCTCAGGCAATATTTCCGGATCTCCTGAAATTTGCACCTTGGTTCTGACGATCCTCTCCGGCCCCAAATTTGCATTTTTGCAGGGGGTAACCACAAAGTTGTCACTCCAGAGGGGGGCATCTATCCAGGAGACACAATAACCGCAATGCATTTTGAAAACCTGAAAAATATTTTTAAAAAATGGCAAAAAGTACTTGACAATTTCGTTTTTTGGATGATTATAAGAATTATGACAAAGCCAAACCAATTGTAAAATTGGGACGGAAAGTCACGGGTCTGATCGACTCCTATGCTTACCCTCAATTCGGTTATGATAGCCGGACTGCCACTTCAATAGTTGCAGTCCGGCTTTTTTTATGGCTGCATCTAAGGCGTTTAACCTCAACAGGAGGTTGTCATGCCAATTCCTTTCCTTATTTAAGATCCTCTTTTTCTTCCCAACAAATATAGGCCTATTTTATCAAACTTTGCTGCATCAGGCCTGATTTGATCCGATTAACCCTTTATACACAAAGGGGGGCATTGGGAAAAGTATCAGACAGTTTGTAGCTCTGTTCCTACTTGGTGAATGTTTAAAATACGAGCAAATAAAGAAGGGGGGATAAAAATGGTTATCATAGTAAGGGCGCAATTCCCGCCAGAAGGAGCGGCAGAGATGGGTAAGCGATTGCTGGATCAAAAGGCTTTACCGGATTATATAGCCATGAAAGGGCCTTTTATTAAAGCCAGTGATGCAGTAGGAATCCAGACCATTACCATATACGAATTTGAGCGAGCGAAGCTGCCTGATGCCTTTGAATTGATCGCTGACAGGTACGTTAGCTACTTCGGTATTCATGGCTTTTCCTATTCAACCAATGTCTGGCTTGAAGCTGGAGAAGCCTTGAAAATGGTCGGGATAGCATAACATAATCAGGCGCGAACATATTATATGGATTTGCAGATAAAAATTCGACTTCTTGGATAAATTAAGGGCTCAAATGGTCGGTGCATAACGTTCTGGAGGGATTCTTTTTAGGCGTTTTATACAGGATGGTTGTTGCACGATGTATGGTGCAAATTGAAATGCTGCAATGCGTAATATCCAGATATTGGAGCAAGCGATAATCGGGATGTATGAGGTAAATAAAAAACAGCCTATTAGGGAGGTAGAGCCATGGTAAAGGCAGAAGCAAATATCAATATCAATGCGCCATTGGAAAAAGTATTCGGGTTTTTGCTCGAAACTGAAAAATTGCCTGATTGGATGCCTCTTTTAGTTGAAGTGTATGATATCCAGGGAAAAGGCGTTGGTC
>JAABUA010000077.1 GCA_011389515.1 Desulfobacteraceae bacterium | reverse complement strand
GGAGCACTGATACACACATTTTCCAATCGGTGGTTTCCGCCCAAAGCCATCCGCCTGTGGACGCAGCTCCACGAGTTTGAACGAATGGGACTGGTTCTGGAATATTTTATGGCATCCGGCAAATTTGAAGATCTTGGGAGTTTTTCCTCCCGGGGCTGGGACCGGCCGGAAACGGACAAGTATTATCCCGACGTGCCCCAATCAGACCCCGTGTTTGCCGTGTGGGGAAGAAAGAAAGACTCCTGATCTATATCAAAAACTACAACGGCGCTGAAGCTTCAGAGCTTCAGCGCCGTTGTGGTATTTTGAAATTTTATCCATCGAAAAAGTTCGGCGGAAGTTTAAATTGAATTATTCAACAGATTCATCTTGTTCATAGTTATAAGGAATTACTCTCTGCTGATCAGAAAAATCCGGCTGTGTGAACTCGAATGTAAAAGCCCCGCTCTCGCCATCTTGAATGATTGCTTCAATCACATACGGATTCGGATCAGAAGGATCATTCCAGGATCCTGTAAATGCGAGGGTATCTGGATATTCGATCGACACTAAAGTCTCTCCATTTCTGGTCACTGTAAATTCAGAACCTTGAATAGGAGGATTACCGTTACTATCCCCGATATAGACTTCAAACACGACTCGCCAGTAAACAGTTTCTTCATCTTCTATTATTTGAACAACCTCCAATTCTTCGACCTTTTCGACAAACATATAGGCTTGGCCTGAGAACAATATGGGTATACGCGCCATAATCTTATTGGTCAACCCGATTTTGCTCTGCTCCCAGACCGGGTCTCCCTGGTTCAATCCACTGACCGCCTTGTAAAAATTAATCCCCTCACCGCCGATAAAAAGCCTGGTTGAGGCACGGGGCTTATCCACGGCCAAAGCATGCTGGGCCAGCAGCGCATTATTTGTCGGTGGATCAATCTCCGGAAGGTTCATGTTGGCTTCCTGCCATACACCTTTCGGTTTATAGTATGCACCGGAATCAAGCGCCACTGAATAAACATTTCCTACAGCATAATACTCCTGGCTTCCAAATGCGTAGGTGATTGCGTACAGGTAATACGCTTTACCGGAAACACTGTGATAGACTTGCAGATCTTTAATGTTCATGCCCGTGTCTCGCACCGTTTGAAAGCGGAAAGTATCCCCGTTTTCATACAGCGTGCTTCCCTGCATGATGCGGAATTCTATTTCATTTTTATCCGATGTGTATGTCTGGCCGGTTATACCGAGTTCCTTCTGCTTTCCAGACGCCGTACCGGTCACTGTCCAGCGCTCACTTTCCCCGTCATAAACGACTGTCCAGGTTTCCGTTTTTGTGTTTTTACCGACCAATACATCACTCATAAGGCCGGAGCCGATGTTGCCACCGTCCGCCACCGGTGTTGTGGCTTTCAAACCGGTGCCCAGCCCGCTTGCATAGCGGGTCCAGGTATTGCCGCCATTGGTACTGTACCAGACGCCGTATTCCTGCGTGCCGGCATAGATGGTATTCGGATCATCCGGATGAACCGCCAGTGTGGTGATATTATCCCCAGTGAAGTCGGTTACCCGTGTCCAGGTCGATCCGCCGTTTACTGTTTTGTAAACCCCTGTCGGGGTGGCTGCATACAACGTCGCTGAAGTGCCTGTGCCCGAAGCTTTTTTGATGTCCCTGACAGTTCTTTCAGAACCAAGAATCACTTGCTGTATTGCTCCACCATCCTGAGAAAAGAAAGATTTGCCATTCCTGGAAAAAACAATACCCGCATTCCTTGTACCGGCCCAGACATAATCACTTCCATCATCGCAGAGTATCGTTAAAACCGCGCTTTCAATACGTAACAAGCCTCCCCATTCCGCCGGATTGTTGTTGCTGTTCCATGTGATTCCACCATTCAGGCTCCGGTAAATATTCCCCTTCCCCTCGTACCCCGTGGCGACATATATGGTTTCAGGGTTATCCGGATCGATGCAGATGTCGTTGACATAGGGATCAATAAAATTCTGGCCGAGATTCTCATGCTCCGACGTCCGGCTGACATTTTCCCAGCTGGATCCGCCGTTGTTTGACTTATATACGCCACCGCCACTGGTGCCCACATACATGATATTTGAATTCTGCGGATCAACGGCAATGGTCCTTACGTGGGTGGTGCTGCTCCCGTCAGTTTCTGCCGTCACCGACACGAAGCCACTGGAAGGTTTGGCATAAGTTCCGCCGCTAATAAGCGTCGTCTGGGCAAATCCCCCTGACGTAGTGTCCATATTGGGAGAAATTATCCCCCCTGTATTGTATGTTTTAAAGGAAATGACCGTTCCATCTGGCACGGCATTTCCGTATATATCGCCGACATTAACAGAAATAGGTGTCTCTGCATCGGCATATCTCAACCCCAAAATATTAAAAGTTTCAGGGAAGATACCAAATTCCTCCCCTGCCGGGGGACCGCCGTTAATGGCAATTTGATTGGAGGTATTGGAAATACTGGAATCATCATGATATGTCGCTTTGATCGTCACGGGTCCGGATTTGCTCCCGCTTCGCAAAAGGGTCGACACTTGCCCCTGTCTGGTGGTGGCGCTTATGGGCTCAAGGGTCTCTCCGGCTCCCGGGCCTTTGATTATCTCAAAATCCACCCGGAACCCATCCCCCACGGGATTCCCGTAAGTATCGCTGACATTCCAAACGATCAGCGAAGAATCCTGCCCGCCGGTTCCCGCGATGTTCACCGATGCCGGATCCGGAAATCCATCGGCCATGGTAATGATTGCCGGTCCGCTGTCATCGTAGTTGACTGTGATCTCGGCAATGCTGCCCTGGGCTGTGGCCCGTATCGTTGCCGTACCGGGATTTTCGCTGCTCGTCAGAATGGCATGGGCAACCCCGCCTGTTGTGCGGGAAGTTTTTGAAATCTTCCCCTCGCCCTTGACAATGCTGAATTTTACCTCTGTTTGGTCCCGTACTTCTTCCCCATCGGCCATTACCAAAGTAGCCTGAAGCAGGGACTGTGAATAACCATCGGCCGGAAGACTTGCGGGATCGGCAGTCAGCGTCAGGGTAGCGACACCGCCATCCTGATCGCCGCACGCGGTGATGCCAAACAAGATAAAAGCGGATAGGATAAAAATGAAGCTGTTAATGATGTTGAAACGGCGTTTTTTGCTGCGAGACATGTATTTCCCCTTTAAAAAATGGTGGTTATTGTGGGGGTAAACATTATAATCTGTAATTAACACCTGCTGATTTTCCGAAGTCGCTGGCAAATGCCCCAATTCGAGCAATTCTGTTCCGGCTACTTCTGTTAAATGAACGGACGCCTGTAAGTAAAAATCCTCAAATTCGTTTTTAACGGCATAAATCTAATGAAAAACCGCCGGTCAGGCGTTGCATGGGGCGTGACATCCAATTTCGGGTCAAATTCCTTGAATATACGTTCACTGCGTCAAGAAACAGGATCTTATATATAATATCAGGTATATGACAAGATTCACCGCACATGTCAAGTAGTAATTAGAAAATGAACCGGTTTTCGACGGCAAAACGCAAAGGAGGACTTGCCGGAATCTTTTTTCTTTTCTTTAAAAATTCTTTTAAAATCCCCTTGCAAATTGTTTTTAAGGCGTGTAAAAGGAAAGGCTCGATAAAACATTATGGAATGCACAATCAAACAACAGGAATACCGGTCGACAAAACCCGCTCATAAATCCCTGACCGTCTGCCTTGACAAGCGCCTCGATCATCGTCGTTTCCCGGCAGCCCGGCAAAGGAAATCCCGCCCGTTTTGTAAGAGCCATACTGGTTGAATCCGTAAGCAATCGACAAAAAAGACGGCAAAACACCTATAGTGCGGCGCTTAATCACCGGAATCGTTCATCGACCGGCACGAAACAGTTTTCGTCCCGGTCGCATTATATTGCATAAAAAAAGAAGAGAAACGGATGTCCATTACCGCAAAGAATGATCTTGTCGCATTTCGCGATTTAGGCCTGCCGTCCCCATTGATAGAAGCATTAAACGATGCCGGATATGAAGCGCCTACGCCTATCCAGGCAAAAACAATCCCCAGACTCATGGCCGGCGAGGACGTCATCGGGCAGGCGCAGACCGGCACGGGCAAAACCGCCGCTTTCGCGCTTCCGATACTTTCCCGTATCGACCTGCGCCGTCCCGTGCCCCAGACGCTGGTACTGACCCCGACAAGGGAGCTGGCCATACAGGTTTCCGAAGCGTTTCATCGCTATGCATCACGCCTCAAGGATTTCCGGGTGTTGCCGATTTACGGTGGACAGGACTATGGCGGTCAGTTGCGGCGGCTGAAAATGGGCGTACACGTGGTGGTCGGCACCCCCGGAAGGGTGATGGACCATATGCGCAGGGGGTCTCTGAAGCTTGATGCCGTCAACTGCTTCGTACTTGACGAAGCAGATGAGATGCTTCGAATGGGCTTTATTGACGATGTGGAATGGGTGATGGAACGGATTCCGACCGATCGCCAGATTGCCCTTTTTTCGGCAACCATGCCCGCCCCCATTCGAAAAATCGCCCAAAAGCATATGCGGACGCCGGAGCAGATCACTATCAAGGCCGCAACCATGACCGTCGCGACCACGCGGCAGCGCTCCCGCATCGTCGGAGAACACCACAAGCTTGATGCCCTGACCCGCATCCTGGAGGTGGAGCCGTGCGAGGGGGTGATTATATTTGTTCGCACCCGGACGGCCACCCTGGAAATCGCCGAAAAACTCCAGGCCCGCGGATACCCGTGCGCCGCGCTGAACGGAGATATCGCACAGAACCGGCGCGAACAGATCATTGCCATGTTAAAAGACGGCCGGATCGATATCCTGGTGGCCACCGATGTGGCAGCCCGCGGACTCGATGTAGACCGGATCAGCCATGTGATCAACTACGACGTCCCCTATGACACCGAGGCCTACATACACAGGATCGGCCGCACGGGTCGCGCCGGGCGCAGCGGCGAGGCGATCCTGTTTGTGACCCCGAGGGAGCAGCGAATGCTTGCAGCCATCGAAAAAGCCACCCGCCAGAAAATCTCCACCCTGGAACTGCCCACCAACGATATGATCAATGATACCCGGGTGGCCCGGTTCAAACAGCAGATCACCGACACGATCGCCCAAAACGACCTGGGATTTTACGTGGAGATGATCGAGCAATATCATCGGGAAAATGACGTCCCGACAACGACCGTTGCCGCGGCCCTGGCCCGGCTTCTCCAGGGGGGCGCCCCTATGTTGATCCCCCCATGCGCAGCTGAAAAACCGAATAAAAAGCCCCCCCGGGATATCCGGCCAAACACTCGGCCAAACACCCGGCCGGACACCAGGACTGGTGATGAGAAGGACGCCGGGAAACACAAGACACCTGCATCATCGCCCGGCAAACGGCGCAAAGAGCCAAATGAGGCCGGGATGGCGAGGTATCGCATTGAAGTCGGCCATCTGCACGGGGTAAAGCCGGGCAACATTGTCGGCGCCATCGCCAATGAAGCGGGCCTTGACGCAGCCGATATCGGGCGGATTGATATTGAAAATGAATTTTCCACGGTCGACCTTCCCGAAGGAATGCCTGCCGAAATATTCCGGCATTTGCAGAATGTCTGGGTGGCCGGCAGGCAAATGAATCTTTCCCTGGAAAAAAAACCGGGAAAAGCCGCCCCTTCCCGGACGAAATCGCGTCGGACGGAAGGCGCCGGCGCCACAAGGAAAAACCGGGGCAAAGGGCTTCGATAATACCCGGCGCCTGAAGCCCGGGAAAAAACCGACACCGGGGAGATAGCCGCAATATAAATGCTTGACCTTGCTCTGTTTTATCCATATATAAGGAAATATATGACCACAACGCATAATACCCATCTCAACATTTCGGTTCAAGATCGCGGCGGCGTCTTGTTTCAAACCACAGACATACAGTAGTATTTCGAGGATTTGGAATAAGACGCCAACAAAGATATTGAATCGAAAGACAATTTTAAGTAGATTCTAAACAGGAGAGGCTATGAAAGCCCTACAGTTTAGCGTCAATGTCCCAAAGTTTCTCGCCGCCAAAACCCTCCGGATGCTTTTCGGCAACCAGGTGTTTTACAAAGGTCCTGCAAAGACCGTCAGGCTTGCCGACATTCCCGAACCTGTACTCCCGTCCCCCGAGTGGGTAAAGATCAAAACCCTTTACTGCGGGTTTTGCGGCAGCGATTTGAACCTGATCCTGCTGCACGACTCTCCCAGCGCATCCCCGTTTACATCCTTCCCCTGCATCATGGGTCACGAAATGGTCGGTGAAATTGTGGAAACCGGCCCCAGCGTGGCAGGGTTTCAAAAGGGGGATGTCGTGGCCGTCAACCCTGGACTCACCTGCGAGACCCGGGGAATCAACCCCTTGTGCAGGCCGTGTGGCGAGGGGCGGCCCGGAAATTGTGAAAACTTTGCAGAAGGAAACCTGTCGCCCGGCATGTTTCTGGGCATTACCAGAAGCGTAAACGGCGGATTTGCCCCGTATTTTACCGCCCACAGATCACAGCTGTATAAAGTGCCTGACGGATTACCCCTTGAAAGCGCCGTCATGACGGAACCCGTTGCCGTGGCGCTACAAACCGTATTCGACAACATGCCGGCGCCCGAAGAAAAAATTCTGGTCATCGGCGGCGGTGTGATCGGCAACCTGGTGATTCAGTCCATCAAGACCCTGGCCCCCGGCTGCGGCATCTTCCTGATCGAACCGTCTTCTTTTGCCGCCGACATGGCCCGGACAGCAGGTGTGGACGGCATAATCCCCGCAAAGGAGGCCTTTTCCCGTACGGCCGATATCACCGGCGCCCGGATTTACAAACCCATGCTGGGCATGGAAATCCCCATGGGCGGATTTGAGCGTGTATATGACACGGTCGGGATCAGCGCAACCCTGAATGTAGGAATGCGGCTCATGGCCGCCATGGGGACGCTCAGCGTGGTAGGGATCGGCGGGGATGCCAAGCTGGATTTGACGCCCCTCTGGCTGAAGCTTCAGACCATCAAGGGGGTGTACGCCTATGGATATCAAACATTCAATGGACAACATCAGCACGTTTTTGAAATCGCCCTTGACCTGATGAAAAAGGGGGTCATCACGGCCGGCGGTCTTGTCACCCACACGTTTGCCCTGGCGGATTACCAGAAGATGATCGCCGTGAACCTGGACAAAGAAAAACATCGTGCAATGAAAACCGTTGTGGCGTTTTGAAATCACCTCCCGTTCTTTTCAAAAGGAGCCTCATATGAGATTTTCGATCCTGTTGTTCGCTCTATATACCATTCTGAAAACGGCCTCGCTGACCAACAAGGCATACAAACAGCACCTCAAAAACATCAGCGCCCGAATCCTGATAAAAACCGAAGATGGAAAGCGAGCCCGGATGTTCTTATTTGACAAGGGAAAACTGACATCTGTTCGGGGGGACCGGCGGCCATACGACGTGGCACTGGTCTGGAAGAACGCGGCTACGGGCTTTTCGGTGATGACCAGCAAAAAAAAGGACGCGTCGTTTAATGCCGCGGCCGAAGGCAGGTTGAAAGTCCTCGGGATGAGCGTTTACGCGCAGTGGTTTGAAGACGGCGTCAAACTTGTAATGTAGTTTTGCTGCAGCCGGGATCGTCTTTTTCAGGTATGAACGGCCGACCCCGATAAAAATGCGCATGAAACGATATGCCCGAAAACACAACGTATGAAAAAAAATCGATCAGGAGGAAAGCATGGCGAAAATATACGGCGGACACCTGGCAGCGAAGTATCTAAAGGAAGTGGAAAAGGTCCGGATGGTTTTTACCATTTCCGGCGGACACATTGAGAATCTTCTCGACGGGCTGAACCACTATCAGATCCGGACCATTGACGTCCGCCATGAACAGGCCGCAGCCATGATGGCCCATGCATGGTCGATCTATGAAAATGAACCCGGCGTATGCCTGGTGACTGCCGGCCCGGGATTTACCAATGCCCTGACCGGCATTGCCAATGCTTTTCTGGATAACGCGCCCTTGGTGGTTCTCTGCGGAAGACATCCATTGAGAGACGACCTGACAGGCGCACTCCAGGAGATGAACCAGATAGACATGGTAAAACCCGTTACCAAGTGGAGCGCCACCTGTTATGATATCCGGCGGATTCCCGAGTATCTTTCCATTGCCTTCCGGCAGGCTGCCTCGGGGCGTCCCGGCCCGGTGTTTCTGGAACTGCCGCCGGACATCCTCTTTGCCGCCGTAGAAGAAAAAAGCGTAGCGCTGCCGGCGAAAAAAAAGCACAGGACATCCATGCATCCCCATGACGATGAACTCAGGGAAGCGGCAAAAATCATCAACAGCGCCCAAAAGCCCCTCTTTATAGGGGGAAGCGGTGTTCGCGCCAGTGGAAGCACGGAGATGCTGAACGCATTTATCGAAAAAACCGGCTTTCCCTTTTCCCTGCTGAACAACGGACGGGGGGCACTTCCGGACACGCATCCCCTGTCCATAAATGACGGCGGGTTTACCGGTATCATGACCGGCGCGCCGCAGGCGGACGTGATTATTGCCGCCGGAATCCGCTTCAACTGGGTGATGCAGGCAACCAAGCTGTTTCCGGACGCAAAGGTCGTACGCATCGATATCGAGGAGCACGAGATCGACCGGAACCGGACAGCGGAAGTCGGACTCGCAGGAGACTGCAAAGACGTGCTCGAACGTCTGCTTCCCCTTGTGGAAAATCGCGATCATACCGGGTGGCTCACCAAGCTCAAAAACGCCTATGCCGCATACCTGACAACCGAGCGGGAACAGCGCAAAACCCCGTCCGATCCCATTCATCCCAACCGCCTGGTGGCAAGGATCATGGAGGTTTTCGGAGAGGACGCCTACTACGTGGCCGATGGCGGTGATACCAGTTACTACGGTTTGGCCGGGTTTTCATCGATGCATCCGGCCGGCGTCCTGGTCCCCGCCGGGGCGCTGCTTGGATGTCTGGGCACGGGAATTCCCTTTGCCATGGCCGGCAAGCTGGCCCACCCGGACAAGCCCGTTATCGTGTTTAACGGCGACGGCTCCTTCGGGTTCAACAGCATGGAATTCGACACTGCGGTGCGGCATGACATCCCCATCATATGCGTCGTCAACAACGACTGCGCCTGGGGGATGATCAAGCACTCCCAGACGATGAGCCTGGGGGAGGATCGCACCACATGCGCAGAGCTGGGCATGCGGCACTATGAAAAAATGGTGGAAGGCCTCGGGGGATACGGCGAACTGGTAACCGAAGACGCGGACATCATACCGGCCATCCAGCGGGCCGTTAATTCCAAAAAACCGGCCTGTATCAACGTGGTCACCGATCCGACCGTAACCAGCCCGGCAACGGTGATGTTTTACCAGAATTTTGCCGGATTTTGACGCGGCGGCATATAAAACTGCATACATGCACTGAGGCGACAACATGCGTTATCTTGATGATTTACTGCAATCAGAAGATTTCCAAGGGGCCGTCCATGGACTGGCCGAAGATTTTATGCGGGAACAGGGGCTGGAAAAAGTCCATCAGCTTGGGCTCGTCGTCCCGGATGTGGAAGCGGCTGCGGAAAAACTGGAAAATCAGGGATTCGGACCATTCTTTATTGCCAAAGGCGCCCCGGTCTTCTGGCGGGAAAAGGGGGAGGTTCGGCAGATTTCCGGGAAAATGGGGCTTGCGTATCACCAGGGCGTGGAACTGGAACTGCTGGAACCCGTGACAGGATCGGATTTTTACACCCAAAGCCTTGACCCGGAAGGCAAAATCGTTGTGCAACATATCGGCTTTCTGGTCGGCGACGTGGATGCATGGGCTGAAAAATCGACAAAAACCGGGGTGCCGCTGTGGGTGCGGGGCCGCCTGAAAGCATGGCCTTCCACCACCGATTTTGCCTACATGGAGCCATTGGCAACGACCGGCCTGATCATGGAGTTTATCAACTGGCGGATTCTTGGCATAAGCATCCACCCGCCGAAACGGGTGTTCAAGGCGGTGGGCCGATTGGAAAAATGGAGCGGGAAAAGAAGCATTGCATTGTAGATATACGGGAAGCTTCAAAAGGCAACGGGATTGCCGCTGATTGCCCATAGGGGTCATCCGCATCAATCCCGTTGTTTTTTACCGTCTTCTGAAAGTGGACTTTCTGGCTTTTTTCCGTCCCGGGTCGGCCGGGTTGACCTTGATATTGCGGCCGTCAACATCCTTGCCATTCAGCGCCTTGATGGCCTGGTCCGCTTCCGAGTTCGAAGGCATTTCCACAAAACCAAAACCCTTGGATCGGCTGGTGTGGTGGTCTGTTATGACTTTCGCCTCCGTCACCTCGCCGAACTCCGCAAACATGGTCTTCAAGTCGTCGCCGGTCGTTGAAAAAGAGAGATTTCCAACATAAATATTCATGATGTATCCTTTCAATTGATTGCTGTTTTATTTGAAAACAATAAACAAAAAAGGCATTTCCCCTTTTAAAAGGGATGAAACGCCCTCTTCCCCCTTTTTCTCGATGATATTTAAACTGGAGGACGCGATAATTGCGGCTGGCGGGTTCCTTCAGAAAAAAAATGCCGGTTGGACAAAGGCGGATTCTATTATTAATAAAACAAATAATAAAGCATTGCGCGGACAAAAGCAAGACGTATTCTTGGTGCTTCAATATTCTTGCCAGTTTTCATAGCGGCCTGATGGGGTTT
>JAABUA010000076.1 GCA_011389515.1 Desulfobacteraceae bacterium | reverse complement strand
AAAAGCTGCTGTGTGGCTGCGGGCCTGTCACGCAGGGCGGTGGCCAGTGCCACGCCGCCGAGCTGCGTGATCAGTCCCTGGCTCATCCTCTCATTGCCATGATTGGCAACCACGTGGGCTATTTCATGACCCATGATGACCGCGAGGCCGTCGGGGTTTTGAGCCACCTGCAAAATGCCTTCGAACACAACGATCTTGCCTCCAGGCATGGCAAAAGCATTGATTGACGCATCGTCGACCAGGTTGAATTCCCAGTCGTAATTTTCAAGTTCTTCCTCCCTGCCGTGCTCCACCAGATATTCCTGGACAGCCTTTGCGATGTTTTTACCGACGTCGTTAACCATCTTCACCATTTCTGCATCATCGCTTAATTCGGCTTGCTCCAGGAATTGCTTGTATTGTTCCTGGCTCATAGAAAGCAGCGTCCCGGAGGGGACAAGATGAAGTTGGGTACGCCCGGTGATAGGAACGGTGGCGCATGCTGCAACTAGTACAATAAAAAGCAGGAATATGACAATGTTTTTAAATTTTCGCATGATGTCGCCCTCATTTTACTAAATCTATAGCTTTTCCTGCACGACATGAGGCATGCCGTAAGAGCCATAAAATCCCGGTTAATCGAGATGATTCCACTCAGGCCCGTTACAGGAACTGGATTTTTACTTTATCTTCTCTTAATATTCATTTTTCTATATATTTCTATCATTAATAATTATGCTTCAGCATTGAAAGTCAAGCTTTTAAAAGAGGGCTGCCATGATTCTTCGTTAATGTGTTCTTCCTGATGGAAAATTTGTTTACAATCGACACGACCCTGTTTACCGGGTTGCCAACTTTCGTGAAGACGATTATATTCAGCCGCTTGGTATTCTTCCGGACGGCCTTTATTATGAAAATCATGAGAACTTCCCGTCGGGAGAACTTTTCGTTTTCAGTGAAACCACTGTTTTTGAAGTTCCAAATTTTTTCCCGTTTCGAGCTGTTACTTACATCAATAAAACCTGGGCGGATGAGAATGCGGCAGAACCCAGCCGAATTTGCTTCCATGCTCCCCGAACCGCTTGCCTTTGCTCTTGCCCAGGTATCAACCGATCCGCACGACATTGTTCCACTTGCGGAAAGCACCTGCGAATTTGTCCATGACCCGCAAGCATTCTGCATCTATGCTGCTATGAAAAAACCTGTTCCTGCTCAATCCCCTCCCGCACTTTGGCAGCCAAATCCTGCATGAAAAATGGTTTCTGAATAAAAAGCACATCCTCTTCCGCACCCCGTGATGGTCTAACATTGGAATTATAGCCCGACATGTAATGATCTGGGAAGAACGCTATCAAAGCCAATATGGATTTTTACGGCCCTATGTTAGAGATGTGATTTACCGGTATCTTGATTGAAGTGATCATAAACGCTTAATCAAGTGGCGAAAATCACTTTACACACAATTCGAATCTTGTTAAACATTGGGATGTTAAAAGCAAGTTCCTATTCCTTCAATAAGTTGTTTCGATTCTTCGGCGCACGCAACGTCGCTGCGAATAAGTTGCGAAAAGCGAGACGTCGGCGGCTTTAGGGCTACGAGTCAACTTTAACCACTTGCTGACCGCACACATAAAGCCTGGACAGAAAACCGAATTTATAGAGCGTCCCAAGCTCTCTAACCCCTTGCCCGGGAGACTTTGTCATGCGCCATATCATTTATTCCGCCCTGTTGTGCTTTCTTTTTCTGATGGCCGGCTGTGCAGGATTCAACCGGTACCCGACCGGCGGGAGTCACGTGGTGGAACATCTTGCCGCGCCTGTAAAGGTGGTCCGGGATGAAAAAGGAATGGCCTATATTTATGCCGATTCATTAGATGACGCCATGCGTGCCCTTGGATACGTCACGGCCCAGGACCGTTTGTTCCAGATGACCCTTACCCGGTTGTTTGCCCAGGGACGGATCAGCGAGCTGGCCGGAGAGATCGCCAGTGGTCTTGATATCCGTCACCGGACCCTGGGGTTTCACCGGCAGGCCGCTGTCCTTGCCGAAAACCTTGCCCCGGAAGACCGGAGGCTTCTGGAAAACTACATCGCCGGAATCAACGCCTATATTCAAACCGGCGCGGACTCCTATCCCATTGAATTTACACTGGCGGGCATCGCACCCGAACCCTGGACCACCGCGGACAGCCTTTCCATCCTTTATTACATGAGCTGGGATTCCTCGGCCAACCTCAAGTCTGAAATCATCGCCCAGATGCTGATAGAACGGCTGGGAGAGGATAGAGCCGGAGAAATATTCCCGCTGAATATCAATCCGGATGATGAAAGGCCTCCGGCCGAGGCTGACTTGCCCGCATCGACAGCAGCGGTAAGGATATCTGCTGACGCCATGCTCATTGGATTTCTGCACGGCGGCACCAAAGAGATAGGCAGCAACAACTGGGTGACCGGGCCCGCGAAATCAGAAGGCGGCAAGCCCATCATCTCCAATGATCCTCATCTGGAAACCGGCATTCTTCCCGGAATCTGGTACCCGGCCGGCATCATCACGCCCGATCTGCGCATAGTCGGGGTCCATATTGCCGGCCTGCCGGTCATGCCCATCTTCCGCAACCAACATGTGGCCGTTGGCATCACCAATGCCTACGGGGATGTGCAGGATCTTTACATCGAAACCCTTGATCCGGCAAACCCCGATCACTACCTGGAGGGCGGGAACTCCATCCCGTTTACAATTATTCGCGAAACCATGAAAATTCGGGATAAAAACAAAAAATCCGGATTCCGGGAAGAACCATTGGCGATCCGTTACACCCGGCGGGGACCGGTGGTATCGAACGTGCTCAAGGGCCTTGACACCGACAAGGTCATGAGCCTGCGGTGGGCGCCGTATGAACCCATGAAAAACCGCCTTGGAGTGGCCGATTTCATGCGCGCCCAAAGCACGGACGATATCCGGCGTTGCCTGGCCAGCTTTGACGTCATCATGCTCAACTTCGTGTTCGGCGACATAAACGGCAATATCGGCTGGCATGTCTCCGGGCGGCTGCCGATCCGTTCGGACGGCGCAGGAACCATTCCCACGGCTGTCACCGACGGCGCGGATAACTGGGTCGGCGTTGTGCCGTTTGATGAAATGCCCCATGCCTACAATCCGGACAAGGGATGGCTGGGGACCTGCAACCATAACTCCGTCACCCGTGATTTTCCCTATTACTATTCAACCTTTTTTTCACCGTCTTATCGCTATCGCCGACTCAAGCAGCTCATGGATAGAACCGGTGTGAAAACCGCGGAGGATCACTGGAACTTTCAACGTGACACCGTCAACCTGATGGCCGAACGCCTGGCTCCCTTTATGGTGGACACTCTGGCGGGCGCGGATGAAACAAAAGAGCTGGCGGAAATTCTGAGGCAATGGAACCACAGGGACGATATCGACGCGGCCGGCGCCACCATATTTCATGCCGTCTACGAACGCTTTGCATGGCATACCTTTGTTGACGAGCTGGGGGAAGATATGGCCAAAACCATGCTGGGGACCTGGTATTTCTGGCAGGAACGCTTCCAACAGATGGTGCTCACCGACCGGCTGGATCACTGGTTCGACGATATCACCACCACGGACAAAATGGAAACCAAGCAGGACATTCTTATCCGGGCGGCCAGGGAGGCGAAAGCCGATCTTACCGTAGCCCTCGGATCAAACCCGTCTAAATGGCAGTGGGGAAACGTGCACCGGCATACCTTTGTCAGCCCCGTCCGGCGGGATGGTTTGGGCAAGGGACTGCTGGGAGGCGGCGACTGGCCGGCCCCGGGGTCCGTGGAAGCGCTCTATCGCGGAATATACGACTACAACGCGCCTTACGGCGTGAAGATTTCCGCCTCCCTTCGCATGACGGCCGATCTTTCCGACACCGACAAGGTGCTCGCCGTGCTGCCCGGTGGGATTGCCGGGCGGGTGTTTCATCCCCACGCCAAAGACCAGATCCCAGCATTCATGGAGGGCGAAAAGGTTTACTGGTGGTTCAGCGACCAGGAAATCCAAAACAATGCAGAAGCGGTACTGACGCTAACGCCGCCGAAAAAATGACGCGCTGGACCAAAATCCGCCGCGAAAACTCCCTGACCAGGATTGCCTGGGCCTTTTTGATCTTTTCCGTCAGGACTTCAAGATCCGTCGGCTTTTCGATAAAATCCATGACCCCCAGGCGCATGGCCTCGACTCCTTTTTCAACCATACCATGCGCATTAGGCAAAATAACATGCATTTCCGGATGGTTGGCTTGATATTTTACAATTGAGAAGGGTATAACAGAAAACGGATAAATCTGCATGACCATAATTCGGGACGCATTTCTCGGCATTGTTACCATCGGAAAAGCGCGTGATGCATAGGCTTGAAGCGGCAGTAACGATTCGGGCACCCGGTGCAAGGGTCTGGCAAATCATCACCGACACCCATCTTTGGCCCGTATGGGGACCGTCGGTCAAAGCAGTGCGATGCCATGATCGATTCATCACGTCCGGGTCCACCGGTTCTTTTCAGACCTTTCTCGGGCCGCGATTTTTCTTTGAGGTTACGGATTTTATTGATGAAACATACTGGGCTTGGCGGGTCCACGGGATCAATGCCACCGGGCATCGGGTGGAACGAATGTCTCATAATAAATGTCACCTGGTGTTTGATATGCCGGGTTTGATGGCGCCATACTGGTTTGCCTGCGCTATTGCCGTTCGGCGGATTCGAGATTTGGCAGAAAATCATACCCGGGCTACACGGTTTCAAAACAAATCGCTTGCATAGCTTGCTCCGGTTTCCAGTTCAATCTTATTCAGGCCCAGCTGACCAACATACGCCGGCTCCACAATCTCTATTCCTCAACGCACAAAATTAAGATCGTGGTTCGCTTTGCTCACACGATCTATCCTTTTTCGTTGGATATTTGTTTCAATGTATTCGATCATTTTCGACCTATGGTTATATTATATAATAGGTTCCGGCTTTAACGAAAAATCAAGCATAGGAGGTCTCTTATGAAACGGTATATTGTGACGGTATGTATTCTTGTGATTTCGGTAACATTTGTTTTCGCGGGTTCGCATAAAGAGGTTACCTATCAAGACGATATTCGACCCCTGATAGAAAGCCAGTGTTTCATGTGCCATGGCGATCATGCGCCCTCATTGGATGAATTTGACGCAGAACAGGAAAAGTATGAAAACCGCAACATAGGACCGCGCATGGCGACCTACGAGGAGGTCAAGGTATTTGTCACAGGCGATGATGCCGGAGCGATTATGCGCAGTCTCGATGATGGCAGCAACACTGCGGACGGAAATCCAGGAAATATGTATGAATACTTAGGAAGAACCGATGAAGCCCGTCAAAAAAACCTTTCTGTATTTAAGGAATGGGTGGGTCATTGGACGCTTAAACGCTCCGATGAACTGACGGACGAAGACATTAAGAAATTCAGCATTCCCGAATAATGACCCCTGGGCTTTTTAACAATTGAGGCGCTGCGGGCGTATTAGCCGATGTGGTGCTGAAGACAAGTGTTGACGGAACAGACTGCAGAGGCTGTCACGGGAAGAACGAAGTCCTGCCGGAAGGACCATGACCCGGTAAACATGCCGTAATTGTTGTAAAAAATATGATAACGCCTTAGCTGCAGGCGAGTGTTGGTTCCTGAGAAAAATGGGGTTATTTTTCTCCTACGGGACAGGCGAATTCGCATCTCCGGCACCAGTCGGTTACAAGGATCGGAGAGCCTTCAGAGTCTCTTTGGCCGCTTTCAATAGGATGGGCGCGATCGGAATTGAGGCGTTGGATACAGGTCAGCCTGTCATATTGTCTAAGGGCGAACGCATTTTCAGGGCAGGCTTTTCGGCAAGGCATGTCACAGCGTTGGCAGGGCTGGAAATCTTCCGGCGGATGGCCGGACGGAAGGCTATCTTCGATCAATACCGCACGAAGCCGGACTCTGGGTCCCCATTTTCGGTCCAGCAGCAGGTTGTTTTTCCCCACGACGCCCAATCCTGCGAACACGGCGGCATCTTTCAGGTACACCCCTCCCTTTTCCACGTGGTAGGGCAGCGGTTGTGCACGAACCCCATGAGTTCTAAATAGCCAGGTTCCTAACGCCTCAGATATTTTCGTCATTCGGCGGTTTCCCGCGGTATTGCCGCGGTCAAACCAGTCCAGTCGTGGGTCATCTTCCGGATGATGCATGGCTATCACTACAAGAGAGCGGGCGTTTGGCAGCCACGGAGTAGTATCTTCTGAATGGTTGGTCTTCCAACTTCCGACGGCTAAAGCCTTGTAGGAAGGGCCACGCAACACTTCATCGATATCGGCAATCCCCGCTCGAAATCCCTCCCATTTTTCTGCCTCGGCAATCAGTTCCTTGGCCAGTTGGCGATGTTGAGTCATATTCTCTCCCCGTGTTTTTTTTGGTCCGGCCGATTGAGTCCGTCCGAAATATGTTTTGCACGACAACGGTGGAAATGCAAGTTCCGACCATGGTTGCTTGGACTCCGGGAATCAGTAGATAGAGCGCAAACCCGGCGATCTGGTTCACATCGACGGCATGCCAGAGTGCCATGGGTCGTGCCGCCCATTCCCCGGAAGCATTTCTGATTTGGTGGGTCTGAAGAATGGTGAAGTCAAAGTGCGGTCTGCTTCATGAACTATTGAAAGAGGCTCTAATCGCAATACACCTGTTCGCTCCGTATTGCGACAGTAGACCCTATCCAGGGCGTTGCTGCTTGCGTTTGAACAGCAACTGCTCCAACCGCATATAGAATAAAACCATTTCCGGACAGTTCATAGTAAAAGAAAGGAACAGTGCGCCCATTTTGCTCCACGCCGAAAAGGAATGAGTAGCAGCGCGTGACGCTTATACGCTGTCTTCCATACTCTGGATAATAATTTCGGCGGCGAACCTAGCGCCCAAGCCCGGGGCGACCGGGCATTTCTCCCGGGCGCCGGACTGGTTGAACGCCTCGTATTCCTCAAGACTGGCAAACGGATCATATGCCCTGCCGAGCAGTTGTTCTTGGATATCCGAACACAAAAGGCTGCCGAAGACCGACGCGAATCTTTTGACGTATTGTCTGCCGGCAACATAGTGGGCAATATTTTCAAAGTTGGCCGGATCCTTGTCGGAAAAATAGAGTCCCAGAGCGACCAGCCCACCGGCGACCGGCCCGCAAATGCCTCCTGTCATGGAAAGCCCCGGAAACGGCGCCATGGACCTTATGATCTCAATGTTTCCTATACCGAATGCCTCCAGCAGAGCAAGCGCGGAACCCTTGGCACAGTTTCGGGTCAGGTAGCAATACTGCTCGGCGTTTTGTTGCACCCGATCCAGAAATTCCGATTTCCCGAGAATGATTTCTTCCAGGGCCATCTGCTTTTTCGGAATGTCGTGATCGGCCAGATACCGAAAGCGGGCCTGGATTTCCTCAAGATCCCATTTCTGTTCTGATAGCACCGCAGATCTTCGCGCAATCGCGTTTGCATCCGTCATAAACATTTTCTCCTTAAAAAGTTTTAATTGGAAAAGAGCTGGGAGGCATCTATTTGCGTTTGCGGATTTTTCGAAAAAGGTCTGTCGGAATCACTCAGGGTAAAGCCTGGCAGAATCCCCCCACGATTTTTACAGGCCGGTTTTATAGAGGTATTGAATGCCAAGCCTATTTTGTCAAGGAAGGATTTCCTTCAGTTCGCCATGAGTTAGGAAGTTTTTGGAATATTCATAATTTTATGGCACGCAGAATACGGCTATTATCAGGCAATATAGCAGAGTGGGTGGATCTGCAGAATGGCAGATTCAAAGTGCAATATTTGCTATACCCGGAAATACTGTCCGTGCTGGCAAGCATGTTGCTTTTTCAGGTCACTAACATATCAACTGGTATAAAATCAAAGAGGCAGGTCAAATCTTGTTGCGATTGATTTTGGCAACCAATCTGTCTTCCATGAACTTTTCATCAAGGCGGAAGACGGATGTCAGATTTGCAGCAGCAATGGACGGATTAAATTGCCGCCTGGCGCAAGCTTATTTCTTCTTCTGCGCTGCCCTTATTGGCTGGAACGGTCCGTACTGATGCTGTTCCTGAGAAAAATCATCTGCATAGGGTGGGTACGGGCAGTCCACCGGTTTTTTCTCCAGTTTCGGATAGTCCTTCTCCAGTCCACTCATCTGCGGCCGCTCATTGGAACTGAGATAGGCGGCAACATCGTAGGTGTCTTCATTACTGATTGCCGGATGGTTCCATACAGTTCCCAGCGGCATGTTGCTGTGAACAAACGCGGCGTTGGTCAGCACCCGGTTCATTCCCGCTCCGTTGTTATAGCTGTTTTCTCCCCAGAGTGCCGGGGCGACATAACTGCCCGAAGCACCGGCCGACATGGACTGATAGCCGTCCCCATTTTTGCCATGGCATGACATGCAGAACCGGTTGTAGACCTCTTCGCCTTTTTTCACATCGGCCTTGCGGTTCGGACCTTCGAATTTGGGTGTTGCCAGGCCAAAAACATCCTTGGGCATGTCTTTCGATAACCAGTTTATGTAAGCGACCATGGCCTTCATCTCTTTGCTGTCGACAGCCATCGCCTTGCCGTTCATGCTGCGTTCAAAACAACCGTTAATCCGCTCCTCTAGTCCAGCCATCTTGTCTGAGCGGCCCCGGTATCGAGGGTACTTCTGGCTAACCCCCATCCAGGGGAGTCCGAACTGCTTGGTGCCGTTATTTTGGTGACAGCTCGTACAGTTCAGACCATTTCCGGAAAACCGCATTTTCTCATCCTTCGCACCAGGGCCCAGCTGCGCATACGTATCGGTCAAAAGCAGGACACCGTAACGGATGAGTTCACCTTCCTCTCCTTGGGGAATATCCTTCATCAGCGGCACTACCCAGGCACCCGAAGATCCTTTTATTTCCAGTGGCTGTGCGGTGGTGCTCTCCGCATCGGCCAGCGTGGTCAAAAATCTGAGAATATTGTTAATTTCTTGGTCCTGCAGTTCCTTGTCCAACTGCAAATACCCCATCTGGTCCACTGCCTCCGCCAGATTGCCCACCTCGCCGTCATGGAAATAGGGAGCGGTAAGGGTGGCATTGCGCAGCATGGGGACCTTAAAGACATATTTATCACTTTCCAGGTTGGTGACCTTAAAGCGTCCAGTATCCTCGTCGTTGGTGTACTTATGGAAAACGCCGATTTTCTGGAAGGTCATCCCGCCCAGGTTGGGGCCGCTGTGGCACTGCACGCAGCCGACATTGATAAAGGTGCGCATCCCTTCAATTTCCCGCCCGGTGAGGGCCTGTTTGTTCCCGTCCATGAACCGGTCGAAGCTGCCCCGGCTAATCAGCGTTCGTTCAAAGGCGGCAACCGCTTCGGCAAAGTTGTCGAAAGTCACGGGGTCTTTCTCACCGGGAAAGGCTTTTTTGAAATCAGCGGGATAATGTTTTATTTCTTTCAGCCGTTCGGCCACCGCTTCACCATTGGGCATGCCCATTTCAATGGGGTTGAGAGGGGGCCCCTTAGCCTGATCTTTCAGAGTGGGAGAGCGTCCATCCCAGAACTGCGCAATCTGGTAACCGGCATTCAACACAGATGGATCGTTGCGGGGGCCGAATTTGCCCAGCGCACCCAAGCCGGTCTTGCTATGGTCCGCGCCTGCGCCATTGTTGTCAATGGGATGGCAAGAGTTGCAGGATTGGGTTTTATTGATCGAAATGGCTTCCTCGAAATAGAGCTTCTTTCCCAGTGCTATCTTGGCTGGGGTGTCCTGCTCACTCCCCGGCATGGTCGCGGGAAGTTTGCCGAAAAGCGCCTGCGCCTGCATCAGCAGGACGCCATCCGGGGTGCCGGGCACCGCTTTGATTGTGCGCGACGCATTTACTGACTGGCCTTGGGTCGCTTTGTTTTGTGTCTCCGTTGTGGCGATACCGGAAAAAAACAGTACGCTTAGCCCCGTTATCAAAAAAACAACTGCTCCGAGTTTCTTTCGCATCTCTGATCCTCCTTTTCGGTTGCTTAAAGCCCGCCGAAAGCACACTTCTTTTAGCAGGCGGCTTATTCTTGTCCGATAACCTATACCGCGACAAAGGTGCCCCGAAAATCCGGAATGTCCCACTGTTCGTTGCCCAAATCATAGATAAGCTGTCCCTCGGTCTGTTCAGGGCTTACCTTAAAGGCGCCATAATAAGACCGACTGGCGGTAACAACTTTTAAATCATGATTCAGAACGATCAAGGGGTCACGCACGGTGTTGATTATGCTTTCGGCGTATTGGCGGGCTTCATGCTCGGATGTTTTCGAATCTGCCATTTTTGTTCCTGTAAATTTTCTTCTATAGACCCCAAATCGGTTTTACTTGGGGCTGTCCTTTATTCCTCAGTCAGTCCGAGAATCTGAGAAAAGCGATAAGTAATTCTTTTTTAAAACATAACGGCAGGACAGGTGTTTTGCAAAACAGGCCCACATACTCCAACAAATCTAAACCAGCTTTACATAAATCGGCTATCATGCCTCCCGATAGAAGCCCCCTCAGGAGTGCACACTAGTGACTATCCCATACGATAGTCCTATAATGCAGCCTTTGAACCATATCGTTTTCAATGTGGTTACCGGGGCAAAAACTGCTCGCCCCGGTAACTTTTTTATCTGAAAATATTATCAATCCATCTGCTGGCTTCGTCATCACTGACTTTGCCAAGATACCGTTGGGTGGTCGAAAGATTGGCATGCCGGAGGATAATCTTGCTTACGATCTCTATCGGTGCTCCGGCACGACTCGCATAAGTGACTGCATGACGTCTGAGATCATGCGGGCTGATTTCAACCCCGATCTTTCTGCCGGCCCTTTTGACAATCTGTCTGGCGCCGGTATAGCCGAT
>JAABUA010000075.1 GCA_011389515.1 Desulfobacteraceae bacterium | reverse complement strand
CACGTGGGCGGAAGTCAAGTTGATCGAATTTTTGTACCGTAAGGAAGTTTTTTCCTGTTTTGCCGGATCTGTTTCCGGTGGTTGAAACCACCGGCTGTACGATGTCACCCCTGCCGGGGTGGGCCGGCGGCTTCCGAAACACATACGGGGATTTATCCATGAACACGACAGGCAGTGTAACAATCCGGGAGGTGGCGTTACGGGATGGACTCCAGTCCGAGAAAGTGTTTGTACCCACCGAAAAGAAACTCGCGCTGGTGGAAGCCCTGCACCATGCCGGCGTCAAACATATCGAAACCACATCGTTTGTCAGCCCGAAAGCCATCCCGCAGCTTTCCGACGCCGCCGAACTCATGGCCCGTGTCAAGCGCGAGGGACTGTGCCATGAAGTGATGGTCCCCAATATCAAGGGGGCTGCCAGGGCAATCGAGGCCGGCGCAAACCGGCTCGTCGTCTTTGTTTCGGCCACAGACGCCCACAACCGGGCCAATGTCGGGCGCAGCGTTAAAGAGTCCCTTTCCGGGTTTGCAGACATCTTTCACCTGGCCGGAAACGAAAAAATCCCGGCTGCCGGGGTGATTGCCGTTTCCTTCGGCTGCCCCTACCAGGGGGCCGTACCCAGGGAAGACGTGCTCGAAATCGCAAAACGCTTTATTTCGCTGGGCGCAGACCGCCTGTCGCTTGGCGATACCACCGGCATGGCCAATCCGGCCCAGATCAGGCAAACCGTAACGTTTTTCCGGGAAAAGCTGCCAGACACCCCTTTGTGCCTTCACCTGCACAACAACCGGGGGATTGCAATGGCCAACCTCTATGCCGGCTACCTGGCCGGTGTCACCCTGTTCGACGCCTCCCTCGGCGGTATCGGGGGGTGCCCCAACGTGCCCCAGGCCACCGGCAATCTGGCCACCGAGGACGTTGTTTTTATGTTCCAGGAGATGGGCGTTGAAACAGGCATCAATCTCCCCGCCCTCATCAGCGCCGCCCGCATGCTCGAAAAGATCCTCGGCCGCCCGCTGCCCGGCCAGGTGATGAAAAGCGGCCCTCTTTGACAACCTTTTACGGAGCAGCAGCTGATGACAAAAAAGAAGAACCGACGCTACTGGCTGATGAAGTCCGAACCCTCGGCCTTTTCATTGGAAGACCTCAAAAACGCGAAAAACCAGACCGCAAGCTGGGACGGGGTGCGCAACTACCAGGCCAGGAATCTGATGCGCGACGAGATCAAGGCGGGCGACGGCGTTCTGTTTTACCACAGCAACATCCCCAGTCCCGCAATTGTCGGCATCGCCGAAGTCGTTCGCGAAGGGCACCCGGACGAAACGGCCATGGATCCTACGTCCGATCATTATGATCCGCGGGCAAGCCGGGACAACCCCGTATGGTACATGGTGGACATCCGCTATAAAGCGGACCTGCCGGCGCCCCTGACGCGAAACGACCTGCGGGAGCACCCGGTTTTATCGCAAATGGACGTGTTGAAAAAAGGCAACCGGCTCTCGGTGCAGCCGGTCACCCAGCAACAGTGGCAGGCGGTCATGGAACTTGCCGATATCAAAGATCCCCTTTCTTGATTTTTCCGGCGCTTTTTGGGCCACCACCTATGTCCCCGCAGGTTCCGAGGAGATGTTTTCCCCCGGCTGGCTGGCGATATGAATCGTGCGCGTCGGAAATGCAAAACCGATCTCTTCTGTTTCAAGGGCTTCGAAGATACCGAGATTGATCTTTTCCTGTATATCCATATATACTATGTAGTCCGGGCTGAGCACGTAGTAGACGACCTCGAAATTCAGGGAAAAATCGCCGAATTCCTTAAAATGTGCCCGGTCAAACCGGGTGTTTTCAATGCTTTCGATAATTTCGCGAACCATTCCGGGAATTTTCTTCAATTTTTCGGCCGGCGTGTCATAGAGGACGCCAAAGGTGAATACCACCCGCCGCTCCTGGAAGTGCGTGAAGTTCCGAATGCGGCTCTGCAGCAGGTCATTGTTTCCAAAGATCAGTTGTTCACCGCTTAAGCTGCGGATCCGGGTGGTCTTCAGGCCGATTCGCTCAACGGTTCCCAGGTGATCCCCCACAATAATGAAGTGTCCCGCTTCAAAAGGACGGTCCAGCAGAATGGACAGCGAGGCGAAAAGATCCCCCAGGATGTTCTGGGTGGCAAGACCGATGGCAATGCCGCCAATACCCAGGCCGGCGATCAGGGTGGTGATGTTGACCCCGAGATTGTCCAATATGATAAGGAGGACAACGGACCAGAGGATCATTTTTCCGATCAGGCTCATGACCACTATGCCGGAACTCGTGGCTGGTTCCGCCATCTTGAGGCCCATATATCGCTTGAGGCTGTTGACAATGAAATAATTGCCCCAGATGCCGATTTGAACAAATGCGGCAACAAAGGCGATGCCGTAGATGATGCCCGTCACCGTTGCGGGCAGCACCAGAAAAAGAGATGCGGCGTACAGGGCGATCAGCAGCAATACGACCGGCTTGGTGCGGGCGATGATATCGGAAAGCAACGTAGTTATTTGGCCGCGTTTTTCGGTTTCAATCCGCGATATCCAACGGGCCACAAAATTCCGGATCAGTGTGAGCACACCGGTCAGCAAAAGTAATATCAGCAGGGCAAGCAGCCACTGGCCGATGTTATTGCCGAGCACTTGGGTTTCCAGCATGTTGAAAAAAGTCATAAACCCCCCCCTTGATCGCGGTTTATTCGTGAACAGTAAAAATGTGAATTTCTGTAGCGGACCAGGATGGAAATCGTATCCCTTTTTTGATCTTGACGACAAGCCGTTATAAACGATACGAATAATCCAAATGGATGAACCTGAATTGTAGCGCATTTTTTTGCTGCAGCGGTAAAAAAAAGGAGAGAGCAGACATGATATCCAGGATTGATCACATATCCATTGCCGTAAAAGACTACGAGAAGGCTTTCCGGTTTTTCAGCAGGCTGCTGGGGGCGGTTCCCGGCGTGGGCATGGAAGACCCCAACATGAAATACGTGTGGCAGCTTTTTTCCCTGGGGGATCTTTCCCGCCTGGAGCTGATGCACCCCACGGGTGAGGGCAGCTTTCTCGACGGTTTTTTGAACAAGCGGGAAGGGGGCGTCCACCACATCACCCTGGAGACGCCGGACATTGAAAAATTCAGGGTTTTTCTGGAAGAAGAAGAAATCCCCTATTTCGGCCGCGCAGACATGGGAGACACCTGGAAGGAGCTTTTCATTCATCCCCGGGACGCATTTGGCGTATTGATCCAGGTGGCCGAATTCCAGCCCGACGACTGGATAGCCGATTCGGAAAAAATGCCCCCGGGCCGGCGGTTTTCGGTTGTCAAAAGCGACGGGGGATGCACCGTCAACGTTGCCCACCCCGGCGGCGGCACGGTGTCCATCCCGATGAGCGCTTCCGAAGCGCGTCAACTTGCAGACGAAATATCTTCATGCCTTGATTGAAAAGCGGGATCCGGATCATCGCAGAGCCATTCCCCTCCTTTGATTCTTATCCCCCACCGGTATGCAAACGGGAGAACAAATGTATGCAAATTAAAAAAATCGATATCAAAACCATTTTATACACCACGGACCTGTCAGATACGGCCCTGCACGCCTTTTCCTACGCTGCCAGCCTGGCTGACGCCTACAATGCAAAATTGATTATCCTTCATGTGATGGATGATTATTTTGCGATCGAGCCCTCGCTCAAAGGTCTGCTCCAGAAGGATCAGTGGAAGGCCATCAAGGATGCGCATGTCCGGGAAGCCCGGGAAACGCTTATCGGAAAAAGCCGCAATAACCACATCGTTCGTGAGGCACTGGCGCAATTTTCGGAAAACGCCAGGGAAGGTCACTACGGCGAGCCGGCTTCAAGTGATGAAGTGGTTGTTTTGTTCGGCAACCCTGTTGATAAAATCCTGGAAACCGTAAAAGAGAAAAATTGCGACATCGTCGTTATGGGCTCGCACGCACACGGCATGCTGCAGAACCTTCTTGGAACGACCACCCGCAAGGTAATTGAAGCATCAGCGGTTCCGGTAATAGCCATCCCCATCGGCAGATGACGAAATTTCGGATTTTGGGGAAATCGCATTGCATGCCGGGAAAACATGTGACGGCATTTTGCAGGAAAGATACGTGATCGACAGAAAAGAAACGGTTGGGAATAAAACGATAAAAGGAGGTTTGTAGTGGGTAGTTTTCAAGGATCCGTGAACAACTTCTGGTATTATTTGTGGGAGGTGCATGAACAAACAAAACAACTCTTCTCCTTTGGTTTTCGGGGGGCCTTTTTAAGCACTTCCGCAAACAGCGGACAAGAAATAAAAAAAAATGAAGAAAAAGAAGATCTTATAGAGGAAGTCATGCCCGGAGGCAGCAGCGGTGAGGATCCCGGTAGCGGCGGCGACGGTGGCGACGACGATAAAGGCGATTATACCCATTACAGTCCACGCCAGAAAATCGGGCTGGTGGCCGGCCCCCTGCTTTTTCTTGCGATGCTTCTCATACCCACGCCCGAAGGCATGTCCCCGGAAGCCCATGCCGTACTCGCCAGCACTGTATGGATTGCCGTTTGGTGGATTTCCGAGGCCATACCCATACCGGCCACTTCCCTGCTGCCGATTGTCCTGTTCCCGCTTACCGGGGCAATGAATACATCCAGTGTAACCCCTTCTTACGCCAACCACCTGGTGTTTCTGTTCATGGGCGGTTTTATGATTGCCCTGTCCATGGAAAAATGGAATCTCCACCGGCGCATCGCCTTGAACATCATCCTGTTGATCGGCGGGGGGCCCAAGCGGGTCATACTCGGGTTCATGATGGCCACGGCCTTTCTTTCCATGTGGATATCCAACACTGCAACGACGATGATGATGGTTCCCATCGGGCTTGCCGTCATACTCCAGTTCGCCGCGCTGATAAAAAAAGAAGGACTCGACGTGGATGTTTCCCTTGGCAGATTTTCCTTTGGAACCGCCCTTATGCTCGGCATCGCCTATTCCGCCTCCATCGGGGGAGTGGCCACGTTGATCGGCACGCCGCCCAATGCGGTATTCGCCGGTGTGGTCAAGGAAATGTACAATCAGGATATCGGCTTCGGACAGTGGATGACCTATGGCGTTCCCCTGGCCCTGCTCTCCCTTCTTGCCTGCTGGTACTACCTTACGAACTTTGCTTTTAAAATAACCTTCAAGGAGCTTCCCGGCGGGCAGGCGCTCATACGCAAAGAACTGGTCAAACTTGGCCCCATCGGCAAAGAAGAGCTGCGTGTGCTGATTGTTTTTGCCGCGGTTGCGTTTCTATGGTTGATCAGGGGGCTTCTCCTGTCGGATATATTCCCCGGTATGAGTGATGCCACCATTGCCATGCTGGGCGCACTGGTGCTTTTCGCATGGCCGGTTGACCTCAAAAAGGGGCGCTTTCTTCTGGACTGGAAAACCATGAGCCGCCTGCCGTGGGGAATTCTTATCCTTTTCGGGGGCGGCTTTGCCATTGCCCGCGGTTTCTCACAATCGGGGCTTGCGGAATGGATTGCCATGCGGCTCCAGGTGCTGGAAGGCGCCCCGATACTGCTGATTATTTGCGCCGTAGTCACCCTTGCCATATTTTTGACGGAGATAACTTCCAACACGGCCACATCCACCATGCTGATGCCGGTTATGGCGGCCATGGCAATCGCCATGGGGATGCATCCCTATGCCCTCATGGCGGCGGCCGGGCTTGCGTGCTCGTTCGCTTTCATGCTGCCCGTGGCAACGCCTCCCAATGCCATTGTTTTCGCCAGCGGGTACATATCCATCCCGCAGATGGCCAGGGCGGGCTTTTTTATGAACCTGTTCGGCGTGGTTATCGTCACGGTGCTGACGATGTATTACCTGCCATTACTCTGGGGCATCGATATGGTGAGCGTGCCGGTCTGGGCCCAATAGCAAAAGGGGCAGGGGGTGGCTATGACAGCTCACCGCACGACAACAATCCCTATGGCAAGTACCCATGATTTTTTCATGCTGTTTCCTCCTCGTTTTCGGCAAGGACTGATCCTTCCCCGGGGAAGACCAAGCGGTCTTCCGGTGAGGTCTTCTGCTCGACAGACGGCCATTTCCCCGGCTGGGGCTCGGACCCTTCCAGCGCTGCAGGGCAGGGGGCTTTGTCCTTCATCCGGGGGTGCCGTCGGACGTCTACGCCGGGAACGTTGAAACTGAATTCAATGGGAATGTCATTGGGGTCGAAGGTATATATGGAGTGGATAAACCCGTGATCGATGACTTCGGATACCCAGAACCCCGCAGCCTCGATCTTTTCCTTCAATTCCCAGAGGTCATCTTCCGAATCGACACCGAAGGAGACATGGTCAAAGGCCAGCGGTCCCTTTATCGGCACCCCGTGGTCTTTCAGGGGCAGCGGTTCCACCCCGGGCCATTCAAAAAAGGCGACCATGTCCGTTTCCGACAGTTCGAAAAAGTAATGCCGGAACCGCTCGTTCCCCAATCCCGCCACAAGGCGAAGCCCCAACAGATCGCGCCAGTACCGGATGGTCATATCCATATCGCGCGTCACCAGCGCCAGGTGGTTAACGCCATTGAAAGCTGCCATTGTTTTCTCCTTTTTATCAATAATTCCCTTGAGCATATCGCATGGTGAAAAGAACATATTGGGTTTCTGATTTCTTTTTGAAAAGGGCTGCTTTTTATTCTTACAGGAATTCAGGACCATAGTAAACAGCCTGAAGCGGTTCCACCCTCCGAATACGGATAGAAGCCAAGCCTGCCAAAATATTTCTGGACAATGAACCATTTAACTTGCATAATCGGGTCAGATATATGACCCATTTATATCGATAATCGGGTCATATATTTGACGCATCCTTAAAAAGCCATTGTATATAAGGGCACCTACTTTTCATCTGCGAGTAAAAAATGGTTCAATACATTTGGAAGACGCCATCGTGGCCTGACCTTTACTGGGACAGCACGGAACTTCTGCAGCCCCTGGGAAAAGCGCGTCAGGCACAGGGAATGCTGCTCAGCGAATCCGCATGCTTTGAATTGGAACTTCAGTCCGAGGTCCTCACCGAGGAAGCCATCACCACGGCGGCCATAGAAGGCGAAAAACTTAACCGCGACTCTGTTCGCTCATCGGTCGCCCGCCGCCTGGGGCTGCCGACAGTCGGCTTGCCCGCTGCTGAAAGAGGTGTTGACGGCCTGGTTGAAATGCTCCTGGATGCAACACGAAATTACATGCGGCCGCTCACTCCCGAAAGACTGAAGGGCTGGCAGGCGGCCCTTTTCCCAACCGGATACTCGGGAATACACCCGGTTGTCACAGGCGACTGGCGCCGGAAAGATGAAGACCCGATGCAGGTCGTCTCCGGTCCGATAGGAAAGGAAAAGGTTCACTACGAGGCACCGCCGGCATATCGATTAGACGATGAAGTCGAACAGTTCCTTGACTGGTTCACATCATCGGAGAAAAATACAGACGGCCTGGTGCGCGCCGCGACGGCCCACCTCCGCTTTGTGACCATTCATCCTTTCCAGGACGGCAACGGACGTGTAACAAGAGCCATTACCGATATGGCGCTCGCTCAGGACGAAAAAAACGGTTGCCGCCTGTACAGCATGTCCGCCCGAATCAATGCCGAACGCGATGCTTACTATGATATCCTTGAACGCACGCAAAAGGGAACCGGCGATATTACCGAATGGATCGTCTGGTTTCTTCGATGCCTTGAGCGGGCAATCCGGCATTCCGGCACCGAAGTGCAAAAAGCAAAAGACAAGGCCCGCCTGTGGCAGCATATCTCACAGTTGAATCTGAATGATCGCCAGAAAAAAGTGATCAACAGACTATTTGAAACCGGCCCCTGCGGATTCGAAGGCGGACTGACCAACCGCAAATACCGGGGGATCACCAAAACAACCCGTGAAACAGCAAAACGCGATATCGCCGACCTGGTGGCAAAAGGCATCCTGGTAAGAAACCCGGGAGGCGGAAGAAGCGCCAGCTACGAACTTACCGAACTGGTGTGATGTGTCTTCAAAAAGCCAGTCAAATGCGGTCTGCTACGCTACATCGGTTTTTGCAAAAGAGTGAGCCCGGTATTAATTTTATCTATAAACTATCCATCTTCTACGGGGAGGTCTTCTTGATACACGAATTCGACGCGCTTGTCATCGGTGCCGGGGGAGCGGGATTATTTGCCGCTCTCGAGGCGGGGAAAAATGCGAAAACCGCCGTGTTTTCGAAAGTTCATGCGATCAGAAGCCATACAGGGGCAGCCCAGGGGGGCATTGGGGCGGCCCTCGGCAATGTAGAAGAAGACAAACCTGAATGGCACGCATTCGATACGGTAAAAGGGGGCGATTACCTTGTCGACCAGGCTGCAGCCATGATTCTTGCCGAAGAAGCCGTTCAGGCCGTGTACGACCTTGAAAATCGTGGGCTTCCATTTAACCGTACGCCGGAGGGACTCATTGACCAACGCCGGTTTGGCGGCCATACCCGCAATTTCGGTGAATCCGCTGTTCGAAGGGCCTGCTATGCTGCCGACCGCACAGGCCACATGATCCTGCAGACGCTCTATCAGCAATGCACCAAGCATGATGTCACGTTCTATGACGAATTCCAGGTTGTTGATGTACTCATGGATGGCACAACATGCGGCGGCATTGTCGCCGTTGAATTGGCCACAGGGGACATCCATGTGTTCACGGCCAAGGCAACGCTCTTTGCCACCGGGGGGTTCGGGCGAATGTTCAAGATCACCTCAAACGCCTATGCCAATACCGGTGACGGTCCGGCGGTCCTCGCCCGACGCGGCGTTCCCTTAGAAGACATGGAATTTTTTCAGTTCCACCCGACAGGGATACAGGGAATGGGCATTCTGATTTCAGAGGCCGTTCGAGGGGAAGGCGGCATACTGAGGAACAAGACGGGTGAGCGCTTCATGGAGCGATATGCGCCGACGCTTCTCGATCTGGCCCCCCGGGACATGGTATCCCGTGCGGTTATCTCGGAAATCAAGCAAGGAAACGGCATCCGCGGCGACAAGAAAATCGATGATTATGTACATTTGGATGCCACCGGGATCGGCAGGGAAACGCTCAACAACAAGCTTCCGGAAATCAGCAGTTTCTGCCGCACCTATCTCGGCATCGATCCGGTTGATGATAAAATACCGGTACAGCCAACAGCCCATTATGCCATGGGGGGGATTCCCACGGACGTGAACGGCAGGGTCCGGCGCGATGGACACGGCAATTTTTATAACGGCCTTTATGCAGCCGGCGAATGCGCTTGCGTCTCGGTCCATGGGGCCAACCGCCTGGGAACCAACAGCCTGGTCGACCTGGTCGTTTTTGGCCGGCGGGCCGGCATCCACCTTGCCGATTTTATAAAACATGCGGACAGGAACAATGGTAAATCCGATGCCGCCGAAGAGGCAAAAAATAAAATTGCGGGCCTGTTCAAAAACAAAAAACAACCAAGCCCCCGGGGAGTGGATCTCACGGATAAAATGCAGCGCATCATGATGGAAGATATAGGGGTTTACCGCAACGGACCGGATATGGAAAGGGCCGTCGACGCCTTGCGGGAACTTCGTAAAGCCTACGCAAATGTACGCGTGGGCGATACAAACAAGGCTTTCAATACGGACCTCCTCGAAATACTGGAACTTGAAAACCTCCTGGACCTGGCCCTGATCACGGCCGAATCCGCAAAAAACCGAAAAGAAAGCCGGGGGGCACATTCCCGGGAGGATTATCCGGACCGAAATGATGCCCAATGGCTTAAACATACGCTGGCCTGCCTGGAAAACGATTCGGTACATTTGTCATACATGGACGTGGATACTTCCCTGTGGGAGCCAAAGGCAAGAAAATATTGAAGCGTTTTGAATAACAACGGAGAAGAAAATGCGGATTATCCTGAAAATCAAACGGTACAACCCTGAATCCGGCCGGAAGCCCTATGAACAGGTCTATGAAACTTCGGCAAATCCTACGGATCGGCTGCTAAACGTCTTGATGGACATTAAACAAAAGACAGACCTTTCGCTCAGTTTCCGCAAAAGCTGTGCTCACGGTGTCTGCGGATCAGATGCAATGCGAATCAACGGCAAAGAGCGGCTGGCCTGTAAAACCCTTGTTCAGGACGTGGCTGAAACAGATGGGGCAATTATCACGATTGAGCCGTTACGGCACTTTCCGGTGCTGCGAGACCTGATTGTTCAACAAAGTTCTTTCTTTGACAAATACCGCTCGGTAAAACCCTTTCTGATCAACGAAGAGCCGCCCCAGGAAAAAGAACGTATCCAATCTTCCGAACAACGTTCAATGTTCGACGATCCAACCAGTTGCATCCTTTGCCAGGCTTGTTTTTCAGCCTGTCCTGTTTTTGACGAAAACGTCCGTTTCATCGGCCCTGCCATCATCGCCCAGGCATTCAGATTCAATGAAGACAGCCGGGACCGGGGATTTGATGCACGCCGCAAAGCACTCGATACGCCCGACGGCATCTGGGCGTGTGAAAACCATTTTGAATGCACCAGGAACTGCCCCCGCGGTATCAAAGTTACCAAGTGGATTAACCAGACAAAAAAACGGATATCCGAACATAAGGAAAATAATTGAACGGTGCCTGCTGAAATATGGTAAACGAGTGAGAAGCCCGACCCTGCGCCCGTTTTACTTGCCTGGTGTAGTATAAACAATATCACAACAAACTGGTTTTTAATGAAATTAGCACTTCCGGCCAACTATGATCTCGATCTGTTGCCTCAATTGACACCCTACAGTGTTTCAGAAATATACGGCAAACTGCCCTATGATATTGTGGGTGGCGGCCGTCCCTCATACATGAGCACCCCTTTGAGCAAACGACGGCTTGCAGCCTATGTGGATGCGATCCATACCCATAACATGGAATTCAATTACCTGATGAACACCTCCTGTATTGGCAACCGGGAATGGACCAGGGGGTTCCAGAAAAAGCTCAATGCTCTGCTTGACTGGCTGAGCGATATCAACGTGGACACCATTACCGTGTCATTTCCTTATCTGCTTCAGATCATTAAAAAAAGGTACCCGCACTTCAAAGTAAAAGTGGGGATCTACGCCCAGGTGGATACGGTCAAGCGGGCCCAGTACTGGGAGTCCCTGGGGGCCGATGGCATCAACCTGGAATCCTTTTCCATCAACAGAAGTTTTGAAAAGCTCGCCCGGATCAGGGAAGCCGTGTCCTGCGACCTGGTTCTGATCCCCAACATCTTCTGCCAGCCCAATTGCCCGTTCCAGGTGTACCATCAGAACGCCTTTGCTCACTCGTCAGGATCAAAACGGCGGTTTTTCATCGACTACTCCATGATTCAATGCAAC
>JAABUA010000074.1 GCA_011389515.1 Desulfobacteraceae bacterium | reverse complement strand
CCTGAAGCCCTGGCCCCGATGGTCTGCCCGGGAAAAAGGGTCATGGTGCCATTCGGTAACCGGCGCGTCACCGGGTATGTGCTTGGCGATGATGCACGGGAACATCCACCGGACCAGTTGAAACCCATCTGTGACGTGATCGATGAAACATCGATGTTTCCAATTTCCATGGTGGGCTTTTTCCGCTGGATGGCCGAATATTATGTGCATCCCATCGGCGATGTGATCTGCGAAGCGCTGCCGGGGGGCATCAACCCCGCAGAATCCGCCGTGTATGAAAAGAGTGAGGCAACCGGCAATTCGTCGGAAGCAAAATTGAGCGAAATTGAAAAAAAAATCCTCCTGACGCTGGAATCCGGCCCTGCACGCGCCGCACGGATCGCCGGAAAAACGGGCTGTGACATCCCCGGAAGCGTCTTTCAGAAGATGGAGAAAAACGGCTGGATCAAAAAAAGAAAACGGATTGAACGCGCCCGCACCCGCCATAAAATGGCGCGATACGCAAAACTTTCCGCCACGGGGGAAGCATCCCCAACACTTTCAGATGCCAAGATGCGCATCATAGAATTTTTGCGGGAAAACGGCGAAACACCCATTGACCGGTTAAAAGAAATGGTTACAAGTGCGGCCGGTCACGTTCGCGACCTTTCCAAAAAGGGGTTTGTTGAAATCGTCGAAAAACCGGTTTACCGTGACCCCTTCGGCGATACAGTGGAGCCGGACACCCCTCCCGAGCTGACAATGGAGCAAAAGCAGGTTGTAAGGGAAGTCGCTTCCGCACTGGAGAAAGGCTTTGCAACCTACCTGCTTGCAGGCGTCACCGGAAGCGGCAAGACCGAGGTCTACATGCACCTTGCGGCCAAAGCCCTTGAAAAGGGGCGCAGCGTTCTCGTACTGGTACCTGAAATCGCATTGATATCGGAAATCGAAAGACGCTTTCGCGCCCGCTTCGGGGAAAACGTCGCGGTTTTGCACAGCGGCCTTTCCGCCGGCGAAAAATTCGACCAGTGGATGCGGATTGCAAAGGGACAATCCATGGTCGCCATCGGCGCACGGTCCGCTATTTTCGCCCCCTTTGCCGATCCCGGCCTCATCATCGTGGACGAAGAGCACGATACGTCCTACAAGCAGGAAAACCGCTTCCATTACAATGCCCGGGACATGGCGGTCGTTCGTGCCAGGCAATCCAATGCCATAGCCCTTTTGGGATCGGCAACCCCGTCCATTCAATCGATTTCAAACGTGGGCGCCCGAAAGTTCAGGGAGCTTAACCTGAGGCGCCGGATACACAGGCAGGAACTGCCCGAAGTTGCGCTTGTAGACTTGCGGAAGCAAAAAGATCAGCGAGGTATCGCCCGGTTCATAACGCCCGAGCTCAGAAATGAAATGAAAAACACCCTTGCCAGGAACGAACAGGTGCTATTGTTTCTGAACCGGCGCGGATTTGCCAGCCACCCGGTGTGCGCCCGGTGCGGCGAACCCCAGAAATGCCGCAACTGCGACGTGACCCTGACCCTCCACAAAAAATCCAATATTTACAAATGTCACATGTGCGGCTATTTCCGGGCCGCAGTATCCCCTTGCACCCATTGCGGATCACCTGCCATCAAGGCGCTGGGAATGGGTACCGAAAAAATTGAGGCGGTTGTCCGCCAGCTTTTTCCAGAATCGCGCATCGCCCGAATGGACAGGGATACAACATCCCGTAAAGGCGCGCTTCTGAAAATTTTGAAAGACCTGAAAAACCGTGAAATCGATATCCTTGTGGGCACCCAGATGGTCGCCAAGGGGCATGATTTCCCGAATATCACCCTGGTCGGTGTGATCTGCGCGGATCTTTCCCTTTCCTTTCCGGATTTCCGGGCGGGAGAAATGACCTTCCAGGTGCTGGCCCAGGTGGCCGGCCGCGCCGGACGGGGCACCGCTCCGGGAAAAGTGATCCTGCAGACATATAACCCGGAACATTTTGCCATTACCGCAGCGCAGCAGCAGGATTTCATGAATTTTTACAACCAGGAGATACGGTTTCGAAAAGCCCTTGACTATCCCCCTTTTTCCAGGATGCTGCAGATCAAGATTTCCGGGAAGGACAAGGATAAAACCCGCAGCCATGTCGAAGCCTCCGGCCGCCTGTGCCGGCAGCTGTTTGCGTGCAACGATGAAAAATGCCGCACAGTCGAAATTTTAGGGCCGATCGAGGCTCCCCTGTCCAAAGTGGCGGGGCGGTACCGCTGGCAGATTCTATTGAAATCAACGTCTTCCGCCTCCCTGCAGCACTTCATCCGCCGGCTGTACTTTGAAAACAGCGCGCATTTCAGCAGTCGCGACGTTCAGACGGCAATTGACGTGGACCCTCTGTTCATGATGTAATGGGCCCAAAAATGAAAAAACGCATGCCACCGGCATTTACACATACGTTGCCATACAAATGATCAGAAAAATCATCAAAATATTTTCCTCGCTCATGGTCACCCTGCTGGTGATCGTTTTGCTGGGCCTTGCCTTCGGGCATTTTTACCTGAAGACCGGCCATGGCCAAAACATGATCAAAACCACCGTAAACGGCGCCATACCTGGTCGTGTGGACTGGGAAAAAATTGACATTTCCGTTCTTGGGGGAAAAGCAGGCATTCACGGGGCCGTAATTGCGGATGCAAGTGAAAACACCATTGTCGATGCCGGACTTGTTTTTCTGGATGTTGATATCATTGAACTGCTGCGGGGAAATATCGATATTGTCGCACGCTTTGACCAACCGCGTGTCATGCTCGCCATGGACCCAAACGGCGAGCTCAATATCCTCCGTGCGCTTATCGCCCCGTCTGTTCCCCCGGAAGCCCCAAAAGACGGGGAAACAGATGGGTGGCAATTTCCGTTGCAGGTCATTTTGCGATCCGTGATCATTTCAGAGGGGTTTTTCGGATTCCAGGATTATTCTTCCCTTTCCGACGGGAAACCCGGGGAAATCGCCTTCAGCGACATCAACCTTGACATTGCAAATCTCAACCTGTCGGAAATTTCCGGGCGCATGGTTCTTCGCATCGGAAACAGCATCATCGATACGGAAGGCGTTTACCTCTCCCTGTCAGAATTCATGTTCGAATCCGTGATGGAAAAAGGACGGATAAGGCCGCTGACAATGGATATACAGATTCAAGGAGAAACCGCCGCCGCCCTCAATCTGTCCGGAGAACTGAATCTGCATGATGCGTTCGCCGATGGACTGCTTGCATCACCGACCGACCTGGACGCCATCGCCTACGATCTTACCCTTGACGCGCAAAACATCGATTTTGACCGGCTTGTCTGGACGGAGCCCTACGTTTCCGGCATCGTCCGCGCCCTGGTTGACATCGCCGGCACCGGTATCTTTCCAAAAACCATTGCAGCAGAGATAGACGCAACATTCAGCGGGAAGCAAATTACCGCCCTTTCTTTTCTTGCCCCCATCGATCCAGAAATATCGGTAAAAGGGGAATTCCTTGACGGAAAAGCATTTGCAGACCCGGTTGAAATAACCATTCAGGACTCGCGGCTGCGCGTGACGGGCGAGTATGATATTTTCAACCATATCATTGACGCCGCAGTCCATCTTGACACGCCGGACATGGCGCAGTTTCTGGAGCCCCTTTCTGTCGCCGTGACATCGGGACGGGCAAGCCTTTCCGGTACCATCGCAGGCCCCGTAATGCAGCCGGAAATAAACGCCGATGTCGATTCAAAAAACCTGGCCTATGACAATATCCGCTTCGGGGATGTCCTTTTAAACGCTTCACTCGACAAATCCGGCCGCACTTTCATTGACCGCCTTTTTGCAGACAACAGGGGATCGCAGGTTGAAATAAACGGGCACATGGACCTTTTTGAAGGTGGTTTTGCCGGCTTCAGATTCGACATGCCCGCCGATCTGACCGCTGCGTTCCGCCAGGTGGAAATTCCGGATTTTTACCCGGAGATCAACCTGGCCGGAAAAATCAACGGGACGCTGCGCCTTGCGGAAAAAATCACCGCACCTGACGCAGCGCTGTCCCTTGAGGCCTTCGGACTGGCCCTGGATGAAACGCACATCGGCGATCTTTCCGCGGTAATGACGCTTTCCCACGGCACGGCGGCAATCGATTCGCTGCGCCTTAAAAACAGGCAGTCCGCTATTCATCTTACAGGAACCACGGATATTTTTGTCCCCGGCAGCCTGTCTTTGCTTCCGTTCCCGAAACTTGACCTGGTATTTCAGAATTCCATCCTTTTCCCCGGGGATTTTATTGACGCGGGCGAAGGCAAAATCACGTTTGAAGGCCATGCAAAAGGGGATCTCAACGATCTTTCAGCAGAACTTTCCGTGGACGGTACGGATCTGGCGGCAGCCGGCACGGACATCGGCGCCCTTAAAGCACGGGTCGATTTTGCCGAAGGCCGCCTGACCGTATCGCCCCTGGAAATTACGAATCAAAAATCCCGTCTGACCATCACAGGAGGGGTCGATCTTTTTACACCCGCCACACTGAACATGTATGACGATCCGCCCCTTGATATAAACATTGCCGGGGATTCGGTTTATTTAGGGGACTTTGTCCAATCGATGAGCGGCCGGTTGTCGGTTTCCGGAGAGGTGAACGGATCTGTCGGTGATCCCACAGGAAAGATACGCATTGACGGGGATCTGATCGATCTGGGAATGCAGCAGATTGAACACCTCCGGCTCATATCGACCTTTGCGGATCAGACCATGTTCATAGACACCGCGAATATAACCGTTGCGCCCGGTGAAACCATACGGGCAAGCGGACATGTTTCACTGAACAACCGCTTCTTCCTTGAAATAGACTCCGATGACATCGGCATCGACCGGATCGGGGTGCTTGCAGGCGCCGGCATCACCGGAAACGTGCGCATTGACGCTTCAGGCGAAGGGAGCCTGGATGACCCGGCAGTAAAAGGCAGCATTTCCGCCTTTGACCTCCAGCTCTACGACCGGTCCATAGACCCCCTTGATATTGCCTTTGAACTGAAAGACAGACTTGCAACGGCACAAGCCGTTTCCAGTTTCATGGCCCAGGCGTCTTATGGGATAGATACCGGCGATTTCAATTTCACAGGAAATTTTGACGACACACTGCTCGACCCCTTTCTTCATGCTGCGGATCTTACCCTGCTGTCCGGCAGCATAACGGGAAACATCACTGCCGCCGGAAATGTTTCCGACCTGCTGCAGACGAATGCGGATGTAAATATCGAACGATTGATCATTCTGCAGCAGCACCAGAACAATGACACCCCGCCCGAACTGGTCCGGGTTGCAGATCTTACGGCACGTCTTGAAAACGGCGCCTTTTCATTGCCGCAAAACGAAATCATGCTATTGGAAACCAATCCACTCCTTGTATCCGGAACCGGACGCATGGATGGCGCCTATGAATTCATGGCAGAAGGGACCATCCCTCTTGCGGCCGCCGCTGCCTTTATGACGGAACTGGAAGATCCCGAAGGCGAGATTACTTTTACGGGCAGCATTTCCCACAGCGGCGGGGATACACCCGGACAGCCGGATTTTGCCGCTGAAATAGCGCTTCATGATCTGGGTCTCAGCATCCCGGTGCTTATGCAGAAAGTGAGCGGCGTAAACGGACAGATCCGTATCACTGTCAGGGACATCACCATAGAGGATATCGAAGGGCGAGTTGACTCGGGCAGATTTACCGCAAACGGCAAAATGGATATGGAAGACGGATTCAGCCCGGGACAAATCCTTTTGCGTATTACTGCTCACGCCCTGCCGATTCGGATTCCGGACACGCTTGAATTTACGATGAACAGTGAAATGACCTTCAGCGGCACACCGGATGATTCGCAGCTTTCAGGACAGGTTATTTTCCTGGACGGCCTGTATTACAGGGACGTCGAGATCAGCCTCATCGGGGAGGTCACAAGGCGGCGGCGAAAAGCGGCCCCGACTGCTGAGGCATCGGACTTTGGCGACATACCGTACCTGAAAAATCTACACCTGGATATTGATACCAGCTTCCGCAAGCCCCTTATGGTGGACAACAATCTTGCCCTGATGACCCTCAGACCGGAACTTCGCATCAACAACACGCTCGCCCAGCCGAGGGTAAGCGGACGCGCCGAGGTAGGCCAGGGAACCGTTTCATATCAGAACATCGAATTTGAAATCGCCAAGGGCGTCATCGACTTTATCGATCCCTACCGGATTCAGCCGGATATCGATATCCGGGCCATTTCCAATGTGCGCAAATGGACGATCCTGCTTGAGATTTCCGGCACCCCCGAAGACCTCGAATTCACGCTGAGCTCAAATCCCGCGGAGGAGCATGCCGATATCCTGTCTTTGCTTTTATTCGGGCAAACCACGCGTGAAATGTCGGAAGGCACCGGAACGGCAGGGCCTACCCCGCAGGAAATGCTGGTCAACCTGCTGGCCGACCGACTGGAGGAAGATGTACGGGCAGGCACCGGGCTCGACATATTTGAAGTGGAATATACCAATGGCGAAGGGGATGCTGCGGAAAGCGACCCCTTCTTGCGCGTCACTGTGGGCAAGGAATTGTCCAGGCGGCTGATTGTGACATACGGGATGGAAAGAAGAAGCGGAGAGACATTTCACCAGCAGACAGCCATTTACCGACTGCTGGAATTCCTGTCCATGCGCGCCTTCCAGGATACGGGCGGCACCTACGGGGGGGAAATGCAGTTCCGCCTGGAATTCAGATAAGGGATATACATGTCTCACGAAAATATTCACAGCCAGGCAATTGCGCGTTATGTGTCTTACATGACCATTGCGATCATCATGGTGCTGTTTGCAGATGCCGGCATGCATCCGGCCGCCGGAGAAAACGAGCGACCCATGGGCCTCGTGATCGACCGCATCCAGATTGAGATTTCAGGAGTCGAAGGAAAAGATGCGGCAAAGTGGGAAGAAATCGCCCGGAATCTTATCTTTCTTGAAGAGGGACGCCCCTTTTCCGATGCCCGTTTCTCACAAAGCGTGACCGCCCTGAATCGATCCCGGCTGTTTGCGCGGATCGATATCCCCGATCCTGACTGGACAGATCATCCCGTCACCATGCGTTTCCGGCTCCAACCCTTTTCCAGAATAAAAGATATTCGTATTTCAGGAGGATTTCCGCTTCTGGAACGCGAAATTCTTGCCGTGATGACAATCTATACCGGAGATGCCTACATTCCGGAAAAAGTCAACGAACAGAACCAGTATATAAAGGAGCTTTTCAAAAAGGAAGGATATATTGATCCGGCAGTCACCTTCCGGGCGGAAAAGGACCCGAAAGACGGACACTATGTTGTGTACATACATATCGAAAAAGGCGATTACTACGGGATTGCGAAGGTCCGTACCCAGGGGAATGAAACATTTTCCGGCCAGCGACTGTTGTTCCGGCTGAGTACCTGGCAGTCTTCAATGCTCATCAGAGGCGCAACCCGGCTGAATGATGCGGATCTCGATGAAGACAAAAAAACAATCCAGCAGTTTTACTGGAACAGAAAATTCTGCGAAGCGCAGGTCGATGCGAATGTACGGCTCGTCGACGAACGGGCCCGGGCGCGGATTGATTTTATTATCAACGAAGGGCCGCGCTATGATGTAACCATAACCGGGAACAATGCATTTTGGACCTATACCCTGAAATCGGACCTGGTCATCTATGAGGAAGGGAACATAAACGATTTCGGGATGAGAAGAAGCATCCGCAATATCGAGCGCAGATACAGGGAAGCCGGCTATCCGGATGTCCGCGTCAACCGGGTTGAGGATCTTTATGAAAAAAACGGACAGCCTGTCCGGAACATAGAATTGTCTATTGATGAAGGACCTCGATACATCGTCGACAAAGTTCGCATCAGCGGCAACGAGAATATTGCCACAGACAGGATCAAAAAGCAGATGCTTACGGGACCGCCCGGTTTGCTGCATGCCGGGCAATTCGTTCCCGGTACGCTCAGCGAGGATACTGCCGCCATACAGTCGCTTTATGGGCAGCGGGGCTACCTGTCGCCGGAACTGGATACCGGTATTGACACCCGCAAAAGTGAGGACGGAAAATCGATACTCGTGGATGTGCGCATAAGCATAAACGAAGGGCCCCGGACCATCATTTCCGATATTGTCATCAAAGACATGACGGTTATGGATGCGCCGGAGGCAAGAAAACTGTTTTCCATAGAGCCCGGTGACGCCTACCGGGAACACAGGATTCAGGAAAGCCGCAATGCGCTTGCCGCAAAAATATCGGAAAAAGGCTTTCCCCACGTCCAGGTCAACAATGAAAGCATCATGTCGGCCGACGGCACATCATCCGAACTGATTTTACGCGTGGACCAGGGTCCTTATGTTGAAATGGGGGAGACGTTTTTCACCGGCAACTTCCTCACCCGGAGACAAACATTCATGCGGCGGACCACCCTTGAGGAAGGGGAGCCCTTTTCCCTGTCCGGCATGCTGGAATCCCAGCGCGACATACGCAATATAAACGCGGTTGAAACCGTAAGATTTCAAACCATCGGCCTGGAAGAAAAAGCCGACCGCGTAACGCTTCTGGCCGAGGTAAATGAAAAAAAACCCTATTATTACCAGTTTGCCACGGGGTATGACACCTCCCGGCTCCTGTATTTCAACACGGGAACGGGTACCATCAACCTTCTCGGCAGAAACAAGGCACTTCGTGCGTTCGGAGAGATGAGCATGGTCGGTTACAAAGCGGAAATCGGCTATACGGAACCGAACCTGTTCAATACCCGCATCGTTGCAGATGCGACCGTCTTTACCGAAAAAACAGAAGATCTGAACAAGAATTTCGGGGTCCGGAGCACCGGTGCAACGGTGAACTTTTCGCGGCGGCTGACCCCCACCATCTCCGCAAGCCTTGGTTTTTTATACGACAACAGGAACCAGTACCGGACCAACGACACGCCCATTGCGATAGAGGATCAGGAGCAGTACCGCTCCCGCGCAATTTTGGTGACGACGCCGGCCATTGCCTACAACACCACCGATTCATTTGTCCGCCCCACAGAGGGTGTCCGTACATCCGCCTCGGTCGGTATCTCCAGGGGAATCGACAATGATCTGGACGATTTTCTCAAATACCGGGTAACCGGCAGATATTACTACACCCCGGCAAGGCGCCTCACCTTTGCCGTGATGAGCCAGGCAGGATACATTGACCCTTACGGCGGCCAGGACGCCATTGCCGAGGACCAGTTGTTTTTTCTCGGCGGAACAATGAGCGTGCGCGGATTTTCAGAAAACCGCCTCCGTTCGGATGAAAACCGCGATCCGGTAGGGGGGCGCACCTTTCTGATGGGGAGTCTCGAGGCCCGCTATGACCTCTGGAGAAACTTTGAGCTGGCTGTTTTTTACGACACGGGCACCATCCGGCAGGCATCCCGGGATGAAGGCTCGGATGAATGGCGCGCAGGCGCCGGCGTGGGACTTCGCTATCACACCGCCATCGGTCCCATCGGGTTGATGCACGGCTGGAAAATCGACCGTGAAAAATGGGAGAGCCCGGGGGCGTTGCATTTCAGCATTGGATACACCTTCTAGTCGCCGTCTGTGAAGCTTCGCCTAAGGCCGCCATGCTGCCCAGTATGCTGCGCTTTTCCGAAATCCGCGCGCCTTGCCTGACAGCCTTATTCTCGCTTTACAGACAGCTTGGGACCGGGGCAAATTTTCCATTGCTATTTCCCGGCGGCAATTCCGCTGCCTTTCACTTTGCGCGTGGCCAGCACCACGTTCGCCGAAAAAATCAACAATGCACCGATCCACCCGACAGCTGCCAGGGGAGGCTCCTGGGCCAAAACCGGCCCCAAAATGGCCGCCAGAAGAATCCGGGTGGACGAAATAATCCCCCCCTCCACGGCGGTTACAAACCGGAAGCCAACGGTCAGCAGATACTGCCCGCCGACCCCGAAAAAAGCGCACCAGAACAGGTAGCGGAGCTCCACGAGATCGGGAACACGGATGTGCCTGAAAAAAAAGACATACATCAGCAGCACCCCGAGTCCGAACATATAAAACAGAACCGTTTCCGAATCATGGTACTGGCGGCTCATGTTCAGATAGATGATGGAAAAGGCGGCGGTGATTCCGGATGCGAGACCCCACAGATTTTCGACCCGCAGGGACAACTGCGAGGGTGCCAGGATCATCCAGATGCCCCCAAAAGCGACCAGTACCATTCCCACGGACAGGATATCGCGCTGGTGCTTCAGAAGGATCCAGGAAAACAGGGCCAGAAAAACCGGGTAGGTCATGTTCAGGATATTTCCTTCGGCAACCGATGTCACGGAAACGCTTTGAAAAAAGAAATATACCGCCAGGCAGTTTGCCACGGTGCGCCCCACAAGCAGGTGATACCGCAAGGGCCTTGGCCCTCGCCGACGAATGAGCATGACAAGACAGATAAAAACGAACCCCAGCAGAAACCGGGCAAATACGAAAAACGAGGGATCCAGAACGGTTTCTTCCTGTGCCCACCGGATGACAACAGTTGCCATGTAAAAGAAAAATGCCGAGGCGAAAATGCAACAGCCGCCCAGAAGCTGTGTCACCGCTGATGGGGCAGGAAATTCTGCCTTGCTTTCGTCTCCCGGATTCTTATTTTGTGCTTCTTGGGTCAATTTGCAATGCTCTGATACGGTTGCAATGGTTGATGGCATCCGGGATAAAACCCGAACGCCTGAACCCCTTTCCTTAGCACAGTATGAAGATTTCGTAAAAAGCTATTGAACGCATGAATTTTCCGGCTGCATGACAGCCGGCAAGGAGACAAACATATGAACAAAAGTTCGAATTTCATAAACCACAACAGCCTGGCCGACATCGAGTTCCGGGTAAAATGGAAAAGCCTTGAAGCCGCCCACATTGACACGACGCTGGTAATGATAAATTTCTGGCGGGACCTTTTGCCAAAACCGATATCCGACGCCCTGACGGGAGCCCGGGAAGGGGATCTGCAATCCTTTCGCTTCACAACGGGACAGCTGATACCAGCACATTCAAGTCAGCATGAGTACCTCCTGAAACGGTCGGCCTTTGATGAAAAAAAAGCCGTACCGGCGTTCGGTAGGTTCTATCCCAAAGGGGTTCTGCAGGGGTTGCCGAATGTTTTCCCCCAGAACATGGCGCCCATACGATGCATTGGCGTGGATGAGAAGACGATAACCGCAGATGTAAACCACCCGCTTGCCGGATATGACATCGAGATCACGGCTGTGGTGCACAGGATTTATGAAAAACCGTTTGACCGGGGGGGCAATTGCCGGGAACTGGGGGAAACGATCGCCTCCGGGCCCGGCATGCAGGCCAGATGCAACGGCTTGCCCACTGACTTTACAGCCATCCCCGATGCATTTTCCCGGACGGATGAAACCGCGGACAGCCGCTTTTATGAAAAGCCCCGTTTGGTCAACCATATCGACGGCCGGGCCATTGAAACCATATCCGGACTCTACGGCGGATTCATAACGCCTGACATGACGGTGCTTGACATCATGAGCAGCTGGCGGTCTCATGTCCCTGATGCAGTCAAACCCGAAAAAATGATCGGACTTGGCATGAATGCAGCGGAGATGGAACAAAATCCACAGCTTGATGAATCAGTCGTC
>JAABUA010000073.1 GCA_011389515.1 Desulfobacteraceae bacterium | reverse complement strand
TGGAAAAAGTATTCGGGTTTTTGCTCGAAACTGAAAAATTGCCTGATTGGATGCCTCTTTTAGTTGAAGTGTATGATATCCAGGGAAAAGGCGTTGGTCAAACCTACAAATGGACCTATAAGTTTATGGGCATCAAATTTGAGGGCAGTAACGAACTCATTGAACTATTAGAAAACAAGAAAACGGTTACCAAGAGCAAGGCTGGCATTGACTCGATCTGGACATTCACCCTTAAAAAAGAGGGAGAAGGTACAAAAGTCGATTTATTGGTGGAATATACCGTACCCATCCCGGTGCTTGGTAAATTCGCGGAAAATTACGTGGTTAAAAAAAGTACGCAAGATATGCAACAAGCCCTCGAATCTTTGAAACATGTGCTTGAAACCTAATTGATGATAGTCGCAACTTCGGTTGACACTGTAACGCAGTGGCAAACAAGAGCTATACAAATAGCTACTATCATACCAAAATATGAGGAAGATGTGTCATCTTGGACAGCAGCCTATCGCTTTCATACGCCTTGTCGCCAGTGATTTTTCCTGCGTTTTTCGGTTAAAATCATTGTCAACTGTTTCTTATTCCTCCAAAAATCAGGATTTTCGGATCCAATGTCTATTGTGACAGATAGACTTGAATTCAGATGGTGAAAATGAACACAAGGAGGTGAGTTGTGAAAAAGATCGATCCGAAAAAACCGGTGCTGGTGACAGGGGGAAGCGGATATTTGGCCTCCTGGATTGTCAAACAACTGCTGGACAAGGGCATGACCGTACACGCAACGGTCCGGGATGTAACTGACACGGCAAAATATGCGCATCTGACCGTCCTGGCAGACCGGGCTTCCGGACAATTAAAAGTGTTCAGTGCAGATCTGCTGCAGGAGGGAAGCTTTGATGCAGCCATGGAAGGGTGTGAACTGGTATACCATACCGCCTCGCCTTTTTTATTGGAAAAGTCGAAAGATCCGGAAAATGATCTGATAAAACCCGCCAGGCAGGGTACAGAAAATGTGCTGGGATCTGCCAATCGGCTGTCATCTGTCAAACGGGTGGTGCTGACCAGCAGCACTGTCGCTATTTTCGGTGACAGCGCAGATATCGCGCTCACCGGGGATAATGTCTTTACTGAAAAGCACTGGAACATCACCAGCAGTTCCGAACACCAACCCTACTCCTATTCAAAAACCGTGGCTGAAAAAGCGGCATGGTCCATGGTGAAAAAACAGACGCAATGGGACCTGGTGGTCATCAATCCCGGATGGATCCTCGGGCCGTCTCTCACCCGGAGGACCGATTCCGCCAGCATCAAAACCATGATCGAATTCGGCAACGGCACCTTTAAATCCGGGGTACCGGACCTGCGTTTCGGAATGGTGGATGTCCGGGATGTGTCCCTGGCACACATCCGGGCCGGGTTGACACCGGAAGCGGAAGGGCGGCATATTATCGTTAGCCAATCCGCCTCCCTGATGGACATTGCAGATACCCTGAAAAAACAATATGGAAAAACCTACCCGTTTCCCCGGCGGGTGGCCCCCAAATGGTTTTTCTGGCTGGTGGCCCCGCTCTACGGACGTACCCGGAAATATGTGGCCAGGAATATCGGGTTTCCCATGGCATTAGACAACACCAAAAGCAGACAATCCCTCAAGCTGGATTACCGGCCCTTTGAACAGACTGTACTAGACCATTTTCAGCAGCTTTTAGATGATGGGCTGATTATTTGATCCCATAGATGTTGGTTGCGGTAAAGGGATACTGTCAATGCTCATGATGGAACGAGGAGAAAGCAGGTTGGTTGGTGGTGGCCGAGATGGCGAGAAGGTTTATTGGAACCGATCAGGTAATATTTCGTTACTAAAATCCTTAAATAAGGAGTTTTGGAATGAAAACAACCCTCATGGAAGAATTTAAAAAAACCGCAGATCAGTTCGCCGAAAAACCTGCCATGAAAACCAAGGTGAACGGGCAGTGGAAAGAAACCACCTGGAAAGCGTATTACCAGCAGGTGCGTACAACTGCGCGGGCGTTTATGGCGCTGGGCCTGGAAAAAGGCAAGTCCGTGTCCATATTAGGTTATAATTGCCCGCAATGGTTCATCAGCAATCTGGCTGCTATCTTTGCCGGCGGAATCTCCAGCGGCATTTATACCACCAACAGCTCGGAACAGTGCCGGTACATCGCCGAACACAGCGAGGCCAACATCATTGTCGTCGAAAATGCGGAACAGTTGGCAAAAATCATGAAAGTAAGAGATCAACTGCCGGATCTAAAAGCCATTGTCCTGATGAACGGCACGGACCCGGACGAAAAGGTTTTTGCCTGGGAGGACCTGCCGGAACTTTCCCATTCAGTTTCCGAAGACGATCTAAATATTCGTATCAAAGCACAGCATCCCGATGACTGTTGTGAGCTCATTTACACATCCGGAACGACCGGTGATCCGAAAGCGGTTATGCTCAGCCATGACAATATCATTTGGACAGTTCGTCAACTCATCGCTGCTTATGATGCAAGAAATGATGAACAAGTGATCAGTTATCTCCCAATGAGCCATATTTACGAACAAATTTGTAATTATTACGTTCCAATAGTAGGAGGTGGTACGGTGTGGTTTGCCGAAAGCCTGGAAAAACTGAAAGAAAATTTGATCGAAGTCCGGCCGACAGTTTTTGTTGGGGTTCCCCGGGTATGGGAAAAAATTCAGGAGGCGATGATAGCGGCCGGCGCTCAAAGTTCTCCGATAAAGCGAAAAATTGCCGCGTGGGCACGTAAAAAAGGACTTGCCGGTGAATACGCCCACCAGGAAGGCAAAGCCATGCCATTCATGTACGACATAGCCGGCAAACTCGTTTTTTCCAAGGTCAGGCAAAAGCTCGGATTGGATCGGTGCCGAATCTTTTCGTCATCCGCAGCACCGATTAGCGTAGATACGCTAGAATTCTTCAGCAGTCTGGGCATTCGGCTTTCCGAAGCATATGGGATGAGCGAATGTACGGGTCCAACCACTTTCTCCGTTCCCAAAAGTAGCAAATACCGATTCGGAACTGTGGGAATACCGGTTCAGGGTACCGAGTTGACGATTGCCAATGACGGCGAAATTCTCATCCGGGGCCCCCATGTCTTCAAAGGGTATTTTAAAAATGAGGCAGTCACCCGGGAAACCATTGACGTAAACGGTTGGCTCCATTCCGGTGATGTGGGTGAAATTGATGAAAAAGGCTTTATAAAGGTCACGGATCGGAAAAAGGAGCTGATCATCACCGCCGGCGGAGAAAACATTGCCCCGCAAGTTCTGGAAGGTAAGCTCAAATCCCTGCCGGAAATCAGCCAGGCGGTCGTTATCGGTGATCGCCGAAAATACGTGGCGGCCCTGCTCACCCTGAATCCGGAAAAGATCAAAGATATCATCCATGCGGCTGGCAGCAACGCCAAAGACATGGCCGAGGCCGCAAAATGTAAACGGTGCATGGAATTTCTTCAAAACCGAATTGATGAAGTAAATGCCACGCTGGCGAGGGTCCAGACCATCAAGAAATTTGTTATTCTGCCAACGGAAATGACCATTGACGGCGGGGAACTGACACCGACCATGAAACTCAAACGCCGCGTCATTTATGAAAAATATGCCAATGAGATTGAGGCCATGTACCAATAATTTGTTTCAGCCCATATTTGATTGTAGTTCAGATAAGTACAAGCTCCCATGCCCGTACCGGCAAGCGTTCGGACATAGAGTTCCTCGAACTCGTGCCAGGAGATGAGCTCGGTAGATAGAAATCTTCAAACTTCAGTTTCTTTTCGCTATTCTTATACATGTCTGGTCACGATACAGTTGCAATGGTTTGAAGGAGTAGCGTTCCAATAGGTCCTAAGTTGGATAAAAAAGGGGGGATAAATGGATACGAAAAATTTGAAAATCAAAATCCTTGGAATAGCTGGAACCCCGATAAAAAATGGAAATTGCCAATACCAACTTCAGGAAGCGCTGAAATTGGCTGAATCTACCGGGCAGGCCATCACTGAACTTATTCATCTTGGTGATTATAAAATTAAATTCTGCATCGGATGTGATAAATGCTTGCGTAAAGTCCATAAAATACAAGCAGAAGCCGGTTTTAATGTTTCTCCAGTGCCTGTCAAAGAATACAATTGTTCCATTAAAGATGGCATGCAGGAACTACATCAAAAAATGCTTGATGCCGATGCAATTATTCTCATGGCGCCGGTATACATTGCATCAATTCCGGGACAGGTAAAAACGTTTATTGATCGTTGCCGAACTTTTGTCCACGATTTTCGATTACAGGATAAAGTCGCCATGGCAATGACAATTGGTTTTTTTCGAAATGCCGGGCAAGATACCGCTCTTGATTTAATGAGAACCTCTCTTTCAGCATTAGGCCTCAATGTTGTCAGCTACGGATCAGCAGCTGTCTCGACAAAAGAAGGTCTCGGCATTCCTATACGCGAAACCCGCTTTGCGGTTAAAGAAGACTTCGCCGGTGCTGTAATGATGGATCTTGCCATAAAAAAACTTGTTAGAACGGGCATGCATATTAAAGCCGGCAAAATGGTTTTGGAAAAATAAGATCTTTTTCGGGCCCGAATTGCGCCGATTCTTAAATGAGAGCCATTTTTTATATTCTTTTAAGGAGTGGTCATGTCATTTACTATTCGCCAGATTTGCCTGGTTGCTCATAATCTAAAACCCGTCATTGAGGACTTTCATACTGTTTTTGGAATTGAAAATTGCTATTCTGATCCACAAGTAGCGTTTTTTGATTTGAAAAACGCGCTTCTCCCTGTTGGAAATGATTTTATTGAAATCGTATCTCCAATAAAAGAAAACACGGCCGCAGGCCGCTACCTGGAACGCCGGAAAGGCAATGGTGGCTATATGGTCCTCCTCCAGTCTGACAGCGAAAAAATGCAGGCCGCTACATTGACACGCGCAAAAAAAATGGGAATACGTGTTGCTTTTGAAATAACCCTTGAAACCTACCATTTGATTCAACTACACCCAGCCGATACCGGCGGCTGCTTTCTGCAAATTGACTGGGACTCCAAAAATGAGCACGATGGATACTGGTACAATGCCGGCGGAAACATTTGGAAGGAATACGTTAATACCAGTGTTATCTCTGCCATAACCGCTGTAGAAATCCAATCTGAAAAGCCTGAACCCATCGCCCATCGTTGGGCCGAAATATTGGGAGTACCGATTAATAAAGGTAAAAAAAATCCTCTGGAACTGAATTTGAACAATGGTTCGATACGATTTGTTATATCCCAGGATGAGAGGGGAGAAGGTTTGAGTGCCCTTGATGTAAAAACTGCAGATCGAGAGCAATTATTAAAATCGTCAAACGATCGCGGTCTGAAGATTTCTGATTATCAAGTCATGATCGGTGGCGTTAGGTTCAATCTGGTATAATTTAAAGAGAAATACCAACCTGCCGCTGACGCAAAAATTCCCATTTCTTCTGGAATGACATCCGGAAAGAACGTAAGCAGCTATGAAATACAGTGGCGCTTGAAACCTGGACAATCCGGCACGACCTTTCATTTTATAGAAGAGGTGGGAATGCCCTTCGGTCCTATTGGCAAAGTTCTTGGAAAATTAGGGCAGCGAAAGGCAAACGGAATGGTCGAGGGTATGCTGATCAAACTCAAGGACTTGACCGAAAAGAAATGACACACCAAAAATCAGAACTGCAACCTGAACCCTATCTTTTGCATATTGGCGCATCAATAATTTTTTTTATCTTTCTGGGGATCAAAAGATCACAATGCTTGACATCTGCGACAGCGCTTCTTTGGATCATGGGATAAAGATATCGACAGGCGCAACAGATCCCTGGCAGTGGATTGAAAGAACCAGTGTCGCACGGGAAATCATCGGATAATTCCTTTTACGATTCTCCCCTGGTCATAACAGCCCCGCACCCGGGGCATTTTTTTTCATAGCAGGGCGTACCCCGCTCATGATCCACTTTTTGACCACACTGGGGGCAGACACAAAAACCGCTTGTATTCATCCCTCCACCCCTGCCGCGTCCTGGACCGGACCCTTTCTCTCTGCTTCCCGATCTTTTTTGCCCTGGCATTTGAACCTCCTTTTTCTCAATTCATACAAAACCTGCTTTTATGAGCATAATCCCCAAATTTATGGAGAGCAAGAAAAACACAGGAAAATTTGAGATGCGACGGCTGTCGTAATGCCAGGCGTCATTCGTCAATTTGTCTCAGACCGTATCGCTGCAAACGTATCTTATGAGACACATTGTCTCAAACAGGGGCAACATGATACAAAAATTCTGTTGCTATTTATGGCGAACATTTATAATATATTAAAATAATTATAGTTGTTATATTTTTGAAAAAGTTGAGATAGTGGCATGATGCTTGAAGATACATAATCGAGTGATTAAAACACTAACAAGAGCGTTTTGAAACACCGGACAAAAAAGGAATTTGGTTAGAACCCATCTCAAATAACAATCAAAACGGAGGATATTCAATGAACAAAGTATTGGTGGCCTATGCGAGCAGGACCGGGAAAACAGAAAAAATCGCGGAAAATATTTCAGAGGGCATTCGAATGGCAGGGCATGATGCAGATCTTGTGAAAATTTCCGCTGTCAAAACCGAAAAAGACCTGGAAGGCTATGATGGGTATGTCTTCGGTTGTCCGACCTATCACCGGGATTTGACGCCCGGTATGAAAAATTTCCTGTTTCTGGCGGAAAAGCTTAACCTGGTGGGCAAAGTAGGCGGCGCTTTTGGCGCGTATACCCATAGCGGCGAATCCGCCCCTATGCTTTTTGATACAATGGAATTTGTGTTCAAAATGAACATGGTTGACCTGCGGGCTCTGAGCTTGAAAGAAGGCATTATTGACACGGACGAAGGACGAAAAGCCGGACAGGATTACGGAAAGGCTATCGGGGGAAAATTCAAAAAATAATATCTGTTTTCTGTCAATTTCTTTTCATGGCTTTTGATGTAAGCAGAACAAGGGGGCAAGACAAATGAATCATACGGATGCGAAAGCAACCCTTCGCCAGCTACTGGATTCCCGCTATGTCGGCGTGCTGGCAACCAGCAAGGAGGACTGGCCGTATGCCAACCTGGTTGCATTTGCTGTGCCCGACAACATTTATGAAATGATTTTTGCCACTCCCCGCCAAAGCAGAAAATATGAAAATCTGGCGGCGAATCCGAAAGTTTCCATGCTCATGGACGACCGTTCCAATAATATCGAGGATCTAAGGGACGCGGTTGCGGCTACGGCCATTGGAACGGCCGTTGAAGCCGCCGGATCGGAACGGGAGAGATGCCTGGTCATTTATGCGGCAAGACATCCGCACTTGGATGATTTCGCCCGCTCCGCCTCCACCGCCGTTTTTCGGATAACCGTTGAAAAGTATGTCATGGTCAGCCGGTTTCAAAACGTGGTGGAGATTGCTCCATGAACGATTCTTTTCTGATGGCGCTGTCTGACCTGCAAGATCACCACCGGCCGTGGGCGGGGGGAAAAGCCGCGGCCCTGGCCAGGATCGCCGGTCTTGGTATGAATATCTCCCCGGGGCTGGTTATAACGACAGATGGCTATGACCGGTACATGAAAAACTCCGGGCTGCGGGAAAAGATATTTTTCGAGCTCGGCCGCAAGGATTTCAAAGACATGCGGTGGGAAGAGATCTGGGATGTTGCGCTGCGCATCCGCAGCCATTTTTTAAAAACCCCGCTTCCGGCGCCGTTACAACAGGAAATCCGTCTTGCGGTGGACAAAATGTTTGGCAGCGCCCCTGTTGTCGTGCGATCGACCGCGCCTGACGAGGACGCCGCTGCATCATCCTTTGCAGGGCTGCATGAATCCTATGTCAACGTGGTTGGAACCGAAGAAATAATAGACCGCATCCGTATGGTGTGGGCATCCCTGTGGTCTGACCGTGCACTGCTCTATCGCAGGGAGCTCAATCTGGATGTTACCGCAAGTGCAATGGCCGTTCTCGTCCAGCGTCTGCTTTTCAGCCGATCGTCGGGTGTTTTATTCACACGAAGCCCGAATGACGAGGGGCAAATGGTGATCGAAGCGGTTTACGGGCAGAACCAGGGATTGGTGGACGGTACTGTGGAACCAGATCGCTGGTTTATCAATAAATTAAGCAGCGAGATCCTTTCCCACCATCCGCCCGCTGCGCGCCCCCACATGATAATGCCCGTTCCCGGCGGGGCAGCACTTGGCCCAATTGATCCGGCCCTGGCAGTCATTCCCCCGCTGGCTTCCTCTGATATAAAGCAATTGTGGGAATTGGGGCTTCGGCTGGAAAAAGATTTCGGCGGCCCCCAGGATATTGAGTGGACCATTGCCGACGACGCGCTGCACGTGATGCAGGCAAGGCCCATCACCACCGGAAGCACAGGGGGCGCCGATGACCAGCGCTCATGGTATATCAGCCTTCACCGCAGTTTTGATAACCTGAAAGCACTGCGTCAGCGGATCGAGCAGGTGCATATCCCGGCCATGAAGGAAGCGGCGTCGATGCTTGCCGCAAGCGACGTTGAACAGTTTCATGATCAGGATCTTGCTGATGCGCTTTCAGAAAGGCAGGTTGTCTTCGATAAGTGGAACAAGATCTACCGCGATGAATTTATCCCGTTTGCGCACGGCATGCGGCTTTTTGGACAGGTCTACAACGACCTTCTGACCCCGGAAAACCCTTATGAGTTTATGGACCTGCTCAAGGGGGCGGACCTTGAAAGCCTCCGCCGGAACCGCATGCTGGCGCAACTGGCGGATATACTCAGAAACGACCCGGCACTTGCCGCCGCCCTGGAAACCGGTAAAATGCCGCCGGCGGACAGCAAATTTGCAAAAGACTTCAATGGGTTGGCGCAATCCTATGAAATACTGTTTTCCCTGGCTGGTGACGGCCAGGCAGGCAAACGGGAACTGTTCCGGTTTCTGGGCAACATGTCCCGGCAGGCCGCTCCTTCAAAAACAGCCAATGGATTGGCAAACCGGAAAAGCCCGAAAGACCTGGAAGCGGCATATATGGAAAAATTCCCCGTTGATCGCCGGACGCTTGCCGCCGAACTTCTGGACATCGGCCGGGCGAGCTACCGGCTGCGCGATGACGACAACATTCATCTCGGCCGCATCGAGGCGCAGTTGATGCGCGCGGGCAAAGCGGCAAGGCAGCGCATGGCCGGAAAATTCGGCATTGACCCGGCAGCCCTTGAAACAAGAGCACTGGCCCTTGCGCTCACGAACCCGGACTACGTGCCGCCAGAAAACACGCACGCGCCGGCTGAACCCTTGCGGGAAGCTTCGCGGGACGTCCGCACCCGGCAGTTGTCCGGACAGCCGGCAAGCCCCGGCATAGCCACAGGCCCGGCCCGGGTGATCAAAAACAGCGAGGGGTTGTTTGGCGTGCAGGCAGGCGACGTGCTGGTCTGCGATGCCGTGGATCCGAATATCACTTTTGTCATCCCCATGACCGTCGGGATTGTCGAGCGGCGCGGCGGCATGCTGATCCACGGGGCGATCATCGCGCGTGAATACGGCATACCATGCGTGACCGGCATTCCCGATGCGATTGACCGTATCCCTTCGGGCGCGGTAGTGACGGTCGACGGGTATCTTGGCCTGGTTACCGTAAACACATGAGCTCTTGACGTCTGCAGCCGAGAGTAACCATGAAGAAACAAAAACCCTCCGGTTACTCTTGGGAGACCAGCTCAATGGCTCCCACCCATGGTTTGATCAGCACCACGGCGATTGCCGACACGAGGGCACAGCGTTACGCAGAAGAGGTGCTCTCTTCCAGCGCCGCTGCGGCCCGATGCAGCTTCGATGCCGAATGGGTAAGCGCTTCCTGCTCCCGGGTTGTGAGCCGCCCTTCGATGATTCTTTCCACTCCTGTCCCCGAAAGAACGCACGGCACACTCAGTGTCACATCATCAATTCCATATTCTCCCTGAAGGTAAACGGAAACTGTCAGGACGCTGCTGCGGTTGCGCAATATTGCATCTACAATGCGCGTCAACGCTAATCCGACAGCAAACCAGGTCGCACCCTTGTAGTCTATGATATGGTAGGCCGAATTCCGAACGGCTGCTTCGATTTTTTCCCACTCCCGGGACCAGTCCTTGCATTTCCGGCATAACCGGCAGTAATCCTCAATATTCACGCCGCCGATATGAACCATTGACCATGCCGCAAATTCGGAATCCCCGTGTTCACCCAACACATAGGCGTGGACATTGTGGACATCCACCCCGCAGTGACTGCTGATTGAATATCTCAGCCTTGCGCTGTCCAGCACCGTACCCGAACCGATGATCCGCCCGCGCGGCCAGCCGGACCGGATTTGCGCAACTCTCGTAAGGATATCCACTGGATTGGTCACCATTAAAATGACCGCTTCGCTGTTTTGGGCCGTAATTTCGTCGACAATCTCCTGCACGATGGATGCGTTGCGCTGCATGAGATCAAGCCTCGACTCCCCCGTTTTTTGCTTGGCCCCTGCAGTAACCACAATTACAGTCGCATCCGAATAGTCAGAACTGTCGCCTGTGCGGATATCCACGGAGGGGAAATAGGCAGCGCCATGGTTCAGATCAAGTACCTGTGCTTCTGCAAAGGATTCATTTTTGTCGATCAACACGATTTCATCGGCTATTCCGCTTTGGGCAAGCGCATAGGCGAAGGTCGAGCCGACAGCACCGGTGCCGATGATAATCACTTTTCTTCTGCTTCGGATACCTTGCATGCCTTTTTCCTAGGAAGTTTGAAAAAATGCAGAGACCTTGTTCTGAAAAATAATAATAATCATGTTCCTGCACACGAACAGGAAAATTATGCGCATCACCTTTGTCCCGAAATAAAGAAGCGGCAGGCGCTTCCAACATCCCGATGCAGAGATGTTTGCATCTTCCCTGTCCCCGGCATATTATTTATATCACCGGAAAATTCCGGGAAAAACAAAACCAAAACCGCCCGAGGCTTACATATTGTCATTTGTATCCCGGCGTAAATATATGTTTTAAAATGAGATAATCATGATCCGCATTCTGCTTGCTGACGATCACAACATATTCCGACAGGGATTACGGGAAATCCTCGAATCCGAACCCGATATTCCCCCGCGACTATTTCCACATAAAAGTGGAGCCACATCAACGAATGCAATGGATCCAACCGGAATTAAAGGGTTCTGAACCCTTTTGCTGTACCAAACACATGATACTGAAGGGCTTTTTATGAAAACCTTATGGCTTGTATACCAGCAAAACAATCAACACAACCAGCAGAAAATCTCCCGGGAACTCCGGAGTGAAGGATATGATGTAAAGTCGGTGGATATCGGATCAATCGATTTCGCCACATCCGGGACCCCGGATGCGGACCTGGTGATCATGCACCTGCATCCTGACGTACAGGCCACGTGGGGAGCTTATCTCGACTTCAAGCACTGCCACCCTGATTTTCCGGTCCTTGTGTATATGCGCCATCAAGCCGTAACCACACTGAAAAGAGCGATTGGCAACGCACTGGGGGAAAAGCGTGGAATCGCTTAAATCGGCCATCAGCCATCAATTACAATTCTTTGCATTTATCGATAGACATTATGATCA
>JAABUA010000072.1 GCA_011389515.1 Desulfobacteraceae bacterium | reverse complement strand
TTCTATATAATGGACCTACCAATAAAAAACAAGAAATTTTTTTTATTTTTCAAAAATATAAGATTAAAGAGGATCAAACAAAAAAACCAGGGGTAAAGAGATGACCATTCATTGTACAATGGTAGGTCCATTTAGGATGCGGCAATGACCCAGGATAGCCTGTTTGTGCCGGTACAGACCGGACGCGCCGGAGAGGATATTGCCTTGCAGATCCAGGCAGCGATCCTCGAGGGAAGGATTGAACCGGGTGAAAAACTCCCCAGTGAAAGAGATCTGCAAACGTTTTACAAAACAGGACGCGGTGTAATCCGGGAGGCGTTCCAGGTGCTCAAGCACAAGGGGTTGATCGAGATCCGCAAGGGAGCCAAGGGGGGTGCATACGTCAAGCATTTGGAGGTCGTTTTCGCAAGCGAATCCTTTGCCCTTTTTCTTCGCCAGAACCGGACCGATCCGATGCATTTGATCGAGTTCCGGGAGTCCATCGACCACATGATCACAGACCTGGCCATTGCAAGGGGGTCAAGCGAGGAGAAGCGCAACCTTTCGGAAAAGGCCGATCAGCTTGCTGCTGCAGTCAACGACGGAACAGCGGGGCTGAAAAAGCTCGTTGAGCTCGACCGGGAGTTGAACATTTTGTTTTCCAAAATGGCCAGAAACCCGATTTTCGAATGGATCATGCAGGCGGTGCAGATCGGCTTCAGCTCTATGGACAATGCCCTTTACGAAGACGCGGAATACCGCGCCTATGCGGTGGAAAACTGGCAGGAAACCGCTATGTGGATCCTTGCGGCCGATCCGGTCCGGACCAAATCCTGCATTGGGTACCATTACCGGATCCTCAGGCAGAAAGTAAAGGAAATCCGATCTGCTTCCGGAACCAATATTTTTGCAGACGGTTCCGCGGACGGATAGGGCCTGTACCGGAATCTCTTTTTTTCTGCCGGTTTCGATCCCAATACCCTTGTTGGCGGTAGACCGTCCTGGCGAAAGGGGAATATACGCAGCTTTTTTTGCAAACCGGATCAGCCAGATCAATATATAAGGAGACAACACATCATGGCGGCAAAACGATACGACGCAATTATCATCGGCGCAGGCACCGCCGGCAGCGTGCTGGCCAACCGACTGAGCGCGGACCCGGACCGCAGAGTCCTGGTGTTGGAAGCGGGCCGTCCGGACTACCGGGCCGACTTTCGGATCCACATGCCTTCGGCGCTTTCCTATAACCTGACCAACAAATTTTACAACTGGGCATACGAGTCCGAGCCGGAGCCGTATATGCACAACCGCCGGATCGCCCAACCCCGGGGAAAAGTATACGGCGGATCGAGTTCCATAAACGGTATGATCCATATCCGGGGCAACCCCATGGACTATGAAAAGTGGAAGGAAAAAGAAGGCCTCAAAGACTGGGACTATGCCCACTGCCTTCCGTATTTTCAGAAGATGGAGTACCGCCTCAAAGGGGCCGACGAATACCAGGGCCGCAGCGGGCCGCAGTATATCACCACGCCGAAATGCGACAACCCCTTGTTCGATGCGTTTTTTGCTGCTGTGCAGGAGGCGGGCTACCCCCTGACAAAAGATGTGAATGGATATCAGCAGGAGGGCTTTTCCAAATTTGAAAGCACCACCTACCGCTCGCGACGATGGAGCGCGGCCCGGGGGTATCTCCACCCGGCCATGCATCGGGACAACCTGAAAGTACTTCCTCGCGTGCTGACCACGCGCATTCTTTTCGAGGAAAACCGGGCTGTGGGCGTGGAGTACGTCAAGGGCCGGGAAACCCAAACCGTATACGGCGGCGAGATCATCTGCTGCGGTGGCGCAATCAACTCGCCCCAGCTCCTCCAGCTCTCCGGCGTCGGCAATGCAGACGAGCTCGACAGCCTGGGCATCCGCGTGGTTGCCGATCTGCCGGGCGTGGGGGAAAACCTCCAGGACCACCTGGAGCTCTACGTGCAGTGCGCCGCCAAAAAGCCGGTGAGCCTCTACCCGTATCTCAAACCCTGGCGGGCCCCGAAAATTGGAATAGACTGGCTCTTTTTGAAAAAAGGAATCGGTGCGTCCAATCATTTCGAGGCAGGCGGATTCGTCCGGAGCAATGACGATGTGGACTATCCCAATCTACAGTTCCACTTCCTTCCCATCGCCATCCGTTATGACGGCACGGCACCGAGCGAGGGGCATGGGTTCCAGCTCCACGTGGGGCCAATGTATACCGATGTCCGGGGGTACGTAAAGATCGACTCCGCCGATCCGACCCGCTATCCGAAAATCCGCTTTAACTATCTTTCCACGGAAAAAGACCGGAAGGAATGGGTCGAGGCTGTGCGGTGCGCGCGAAAAATTTTCAGCCAGAAGGCCTTTGACGAATTCCGGAACAGAGAGATTTCCCCCGGAAAAACCGTTCAAACCGATGAAGAAATCCTGGATTTCGTGGCCCGGGAGGGGGAAAGCGCCTACCACCCGAGCTGTACCTGCAAGATGGGCTCTGACGAAAAGGCCGTGGTTGATGAGAAACTGCGGGTGCACGGAGTGAAAAACCTGCGTGTCGTGGACGCATCGGTCATGCCGATAATTACCAACGGAAACATCTGCGCGCCGGTTATGATGATCGCCGAGAAGGCCGCGGATATCATTCTCGAAAACACGCCGCTTCCAGCTTCCAACCAGGACTTTTACCGGCATGAAAAAGCCTGAGCGATGATATTCATACCCGGCGGCGCCATGCTTCGCCGAAGTCATTCAATGCAGCCCCCCGACAACGGCGGGGCAGATAAAAAGACCGGCAAATTTATAAAAACTGTAAGGAGAAAAACAATGAGAAAAAAAACGATCAGTCTTGTCGCAATGATGTTGATATTTTTCACAGCAACTTTTTCATCCGTTGCCATGGCAAAGGACACGGTTCGTTTCGTACACGTGCCCTGGAGCTGTGTGACCATTAAAACGGAAGTGGCAATACATATTCTCAACACACTTGGCTATGATGCCACCACCAATCTGCTGTCGGTCCCCATCGCCTATAACGCGATGGCAAACAATCTGGCCGATATTTTTCTGGGAAACTGGATGCCGACCATGGAAAGCATCGCACGTCCGCATTTTGAATCCGGAAAAGTGGAAAGCTTTTCCCTTATCATGGAAAACGCGAAATACACTCTGGCCGTACCCTCATACGTATATGAATCCGGGCTGCAGCACTTCGCGGATATTGCCAAATACGGCGAAAAGCTCGACTATAAGATCTACGGCATCGAGGAAGGAAACGACGGAAACGAAGTGGTTGAATACATGATCGAAAACGACTTGTTCGACCTGGGTGGTTTCGAACTGGTCCCCTCGAGCGAAGCTGCCATGCTCTCCCAGGTACAAAGCTATGCCCGCAACGAGGAATGGATCGTTTTTTTGGGGTGGTCGCCGCACTGGATGAACTACGTCATCGACATGAAGTACTTATCCGGCAGCGATGAGCGGACCTTTGGAGAGAATGACGGCACCGCCAACGTATTTATAAATATCCGCTCCGGTTTTGACAAGGAGCAGCCCAATGTTGCAAAATTCCTGGAGAACTACAAGGTTCCCATCGCGATGATCAACGAGGCCATGACCATGCTCCACGAAGATTCTTCGGTGAGCGATCTGGAGGCCGGCATTTCCTGGATGAAGAAAAATCCCGAAGTGTACCGTGGCTGGCTCGAGGGTGTAAAAACAACCGACGGCCGCGATGCGTTGGAAGTCTATGAAGCAGCGCTGGCGGATATGTAGGATGGTGAGTGGCCAATGGTCAGGGGCCAGAGGCGGATTGATTGTAGCGGTCGGAACCGGTGTCGGAATTGAAGATCAGCAATTCAATGCCGGTCCTGATCGCGATCCTGAAAAAAACCGCAAAAAATTTAAGTCATTGGGAAACTGTTGATAGCATGGAAAAAAGCCGCCTAAAGAAGCGCATTAACACCTTTTTTGATCGGTGCACCGGCTGTTCGCTGTGCCGGGCTGCTTGCTCCCTGCACATGTTCGGCGGGTTCAACCCCAACAAGGCAATGATCCGCGTCGAGTCCCGGTGGGAGAATTTGGTTCACCTGCCGGTGGTATGCCGGCACTGTGATAACCCTTTGTGCCTGCGGGTCTGTCCCGTAAGTGCAATAACCCGGGATGAACGCACGGGCGCGGTGGTGATCGACCGGGAGAAATGCATCGCCTGCGGTCTTTGCAGCCGGTTCTGCCCCTTGGAGATGATCCATGCAGACCCGGAAACCGGAGCAGCCTATAAGTGCGACCTGTGCGGCGGAGACCCCGCATGTGTTCAAATGTGTCCCTATGGAGCCCTGGAATATGCAACGGGTGATCCGGCGGAAAAGGGGGAATCGTAAATGACGGCGACCAATACATCCACCATGGGTCGGCTGCTCCGTGTCGATTTAAGTTCTTCGACGTTTTCAGAGCTTCTTCTGCCATCTGAAATTCCGGCCGCTTATCTTGGCGGCAAGGGGATCGGGGCGAAGCTGCTTTGGGATCTGGTGCCGGAAGGGGCCGATCCGCTGGGACCGGACAACGTATTGATGTTTCTGGCCGGTCCTTTGACTGCAACCACGGCTCCTGCCATGCGGGCCTGCGTGGTGACCAAGTCGCCGTTGACCCATACATTTCTGGACTCCTACTTCGGCGGATACTTCGGGCCCGAGATCAAGTACGCCGGCTACGACGGAATTGTCCTGTCCGGCCGCTCCCCGGAACCGGTCTATCTGCTGATCGATCACCGCGGGCCATCGCTGCAGCCGGCAGGTGAATTATGCGGCAGCGGCGCACTTGAAAGTGCCAAGCAAATCAAAGCGCGCCACAACGATCCCGACATCAAGGTAGCAAGCATCGGTCCGGCGGGGGAAAACGGTGTGCTCTACGCCCTGATCTGCTGCGAGACCAATCGGCAGGCCGGACGGGGGGGAGCGGGTGCGGTAATGGGCGCCAAGAACCTCAAGGCCATTGCGCTGAAAGGCAATCAACTGGTCGGGCTCTCTGATCGGAAGGCCTTTTTACGCGCCGTCTCGACCGCCAATCGCGAGATTTCCGAAAGCGAGGACTGTCGGGTGTTAATGGGCGCTGGAACGGCATCGGCCGTGGAGTTTGCGAATGCCACTGGCCTTATTCCCGCCAGGAATTTCATGGACGGCACATCGAAGCTCGCTGCAAAGCTGGGAGATCACGGCCAGAAGCAGAAGCTGTGGTTGTCGCGAGCGGCGTGTTTTGGCTGCCCCATCGGCTGCTCCCAGATGGGGGCGGTGCGCACAGGAAAGTACAAGTCTTTTATCACCGACATCGTGGAATACGAAACCGCAGCCATGCTGGGAACCAATCTCGAAATCGGTGACCCCCGTGCCGTGGCGCATTTGAACAAACTTTGCGATGAGCTGGGAATCGACACGATTTCCGCCGGCGCCTGCCTAAGCTTTGCCTTCGAGGCGGCGGAAAAGGGGATAATACCGACAGACGGCCTGACGCTGTCTTTCGGCAACGCCGATGCAGCGGCCGCGCTGATCGAACGAATCGCCAGGCAAGAGGGCGAACTGGGCGCGCTTCTGGCAATGGGCGTCAAACGGGCCGCCGGCCGGATAGGCCCAGATGCCGAAGCCATCGCGCTTCACGTGAAAGGGCTTGAGATGCCGGCCTGGGGCCCCCGTGGCACGCCCGGCATGGGGCTGGCCTACATGACGGCGGACCGGGGAGCCTGCCACCAACGGGGATTTCCAGCGGGCCACGAAGCGACCGGGTCGGAATGGAACGGAAAGCCGGTGGAAGCCCTGGCGCTGGAAGGCAAGGCAGCGATGCTTATGTCCATGCAGGATTACCTGGCAGGCACCGATTGCCTTGTCAAATGCGATTTCGGGGCCATGGGCGTAAGCGCGGACACCTATGCCCGAATGCTCAACGCGGCCACGGGACTCAACGTCGAGGCCTCCTTTTTCGATCGTCTGGGCGAGCGGGTCTGGAACACCACCCGACTGTTCAACCTAAGGGAGGGGATGCGCACGGCGGACGAAAAGCTCCCCCGCCGCTTCGTGAAAGAGCCTCTGCCCAGCGGCCCCCACAAGGGACACCGCATCACGGAAGCGGACATGAAGTATCTCCTTCAGGATTACTACGCCGTCCGCGGCTGGGACGAAACCGGCCGCCCGACTCCCGAAACCCTTGCCCGGACCGGCGTGCTGACAGAACCCTATGTGATGCTGACCGACGACTATTAGTTACGGATTTTAAGGACTCTCACGGACGATGCATACAAAAATGAAATTACTATTAACCATCTAATATTGAATTTATTTGATATATAATTGGAAATTAATGATGGTGAAAATGAACACAAGTAGGTGAGCCTTGAAAAAGATCGATCCGAAAAAACCGTTGCTGGTGACAGGGGGAAGTGGATATCTGGCATCCTGGATTGTCAAACAACGTATCATGCTTATCAAAAAGCAATGAATACCCATATTTTGCCATATTTTGGAAATATGCCCATTGATCAAATCACGCATTATTACCGGAACGTATCGGCGTCTGATGGCGCACCAAACTGGTAGAAGCCTGGAATTCTACCAGAGAACAAAAATGCGAAAAAATAAATTTTTGAAATTATTACAAATAAATGGTGGAGGCGGCGGGAGTCGAACCCGCGTCCGAAAATATTCCACAATGGCGTCTACATACATGTCCTGAAATTTAAATTTCGCTGTTCAGGGCTCCTTCAGGCGGGATACCTGAACCGCAATCCTGTTTGAATTTCGCCTGAACCGGAACAGGCATCCGGTTATCGGCTATCCTGCTGAATGACGTTCTTACCGGAATCGCAGAAAAAAACCGGCAGAACGGTAGCCGCCTTAAGCAGCTACAGCGTAGTTATAATCGTCTGCTTTTGTATTTAAGCACCGCCTTTTTAACGAGTCAGCGGACCTCGGTATGCAACCACTGCTTCCATATCCCCGTCGAAGCCGTTTCGCCCCCAGATTGAGGAAAAACGTCTTGAAGGCTGTTTAGTGAAAGCCGTAATTATGTATAGCTATAATAAGTTCCTGTGGAGGTTTTGTCAAGGACCGGTTTGACCGGTTTGACAATTGACCGGTTTGTCAGGGGAAATCCACTTTATTTGTATTTCTTTATTGCCCGGTCTAATTCGCGCTTGACCTCCCGCTTTTTTATGGCGTCCCGTTTATCGTATAGCCGCTTTCCCCTTGCCAGGGCGATGCCGACCTTGGCTTTCCCCTGCTTGAAATAAACCCGGAGCGGAACCAGGGCAAATCCTTTTTCTCTGATTTTTCCATAGAGACGCTTTAGTTCCGATTTGTGCAAAAGCAGTTTGCGGGGGCGTTCCGGTTCATGGTTGTCATAATAGGCGAACGGATACGGGCTGATGTTCATCTGGTAAAGATAGAGTTCTCCTTTTTTATCGAACCTGCCGTAAGCATCCTTGAGATTGGCCTTCCCCTGGCGCAGGGATTTTACTTCGGTTCCCTTAAGGACAATGCCCGCCTCGATTTCCTCGACGATATGGAAATCATGGCGTGCCTTTCGGTTTACGGTTACGATTTTAACGTGCTCGGAAGTCATGACCTGTTTTCGCCCTATATATGCATAATTGATATGGAGATGTTTCCGTTGAGGCTGCTACCGGGCGTAGATCTCGCTGTAAAGCATATCCCCGAACCTGTTTTTGATCAATTCGTGTATTTCGGATACGGTATTTTTTTTCAGCACATCGACCATCAACCGGCTGGTATCGGCAACGGAGATCCGACGGATCATGTTTTTGATCTCCGGTATCGACTGCGGCGCCATGCTCAACTCTTCGATGCCTAATCCCAGAATTACGGGCAGGTTGATCGGGTCAGCCGCCATTTCACCGCAGATATAGGTCGGCTTGTCTTTTGCCCGGGCACAGTCCACAATATGCCTGATAAGGCGGATTACGGCCGGATGCATAGCGTTGTAGAGATGCGCCACGTGGGGGTTTCCACGGTCTATTGCAAGCGTATACTGAACAAGGTCATTTGTGCCGATGCTGAAGAAATCGACCATCTCCGCCATTGCATCGGCAAGGATGGCTGCAGACGGGACCTCTATCATGATCCCGATTTGTATGTCCCGGTTGTATGGGAGGCCATCTTTTTCGAGAGATTCCGCCGCGCTGTCGATCAACCGAATGGATTCGGAGATTTCTTCGCAACCGGAAATCATGGGAAGCAGCAGCCGGACCGTCCCATGGGAAGCCGCCCGCAGTATGGCGCGGAGCTGGGTGGTAAAGATTTCAGGCTTTTTGAGACAAAACCGGATAGCCCGCAGTCCCAGTGCCGGATTGTCCTCGTGAGGCGTCGGCAGGGAAGGGATCTCTTTGTCTCCGTTTATATCCAGGGTTCGGATGGTAACCGGGTGGGGCGCCATGAGTTCAACCGTTTCCCTGTACTGTTCGTATAATTCTTCTTCACTTGGAAAATCGTTTCGGGCGATGTAGAGAAACTCCGTTCTGAACAGTCCAATGCCGTCGCCGCCATTGTCCCGGACGCCGACGATCTCCTCGGGCAGTTCGATGTTTCCCATAACCCTGAACACAATGCCGTCCGCGGATTCAGCGGGCAGTTCCCCCGAGCGGATGATGTCGGCCCTTCGTATGGCATATCTGCGCCGGAGCTCCGTGTAATCGAGAAGCGTTTCCTCCGAGGGGTTTACGATGACGATACCCTGATTGCCGTCAACGATAATGAAGTTGTCATTTTTAATGACGGATGTTGCTGTTTCAAGGCCTAATACTGCAGGGATTTCCAGAGATCTTGCGACGATGCTTGTATGGGAGGCCTTGCCGCCATGGTCGGTGATAAACCCCATGATGCGGTTCAGCTGGATTTGGCTTGTCTCGGCCGGTGTAAGATGGGTTGCCACCAGGATGACCCGTTTGTCGATACCGGAAATATTGACTTCTTCGATCCCGGCCAGCAGCCGCATGATCCGGTCCGATACGTGCTCGATATCCGCCGCACGGGCGCCAAGATAAGGATCCGTGATTTGCTTGAACATCCTGACAGCCCTGGATGTGGCTTTTTTCAGCGCCCATTCGGCATTGACATGGTCTTTTTTGATGATCTCTATGGTCTTGTCATAGAGCATCTTGTCCTTGTGCAGAAGCAGGTGGGTTTCCAGGATATAGGTATTATCCCGAAGCTCTTCCGGTACCCCGTCGATAATGGAGGACAATTCGGTACGGGCTTTTTTGACGGCATTTTTAAAACGGTTGATCTCGGATTTGATTTCGTGCTGCCCCACGAAATACTTTTCAATAACATCGACACCTTCCCTGTCCACCAGGTAGGCTTTGCCGATGCAGATGCCCGGTGAACCGCTGATGCCGGTTAATATGAATTCGCCTGATGCACCGTTTTCGTGGTTATTCATTAAAGCCCTTTTCAAAAAGTGACTGGATTTGTCTGAGTACGTCAATGTCTGATGCGCTTTCGGCTTCTATTGTAAGGCGTGTGCCGTCCATGCATGCCAGGGAAAGGATGTCTATAATGCTGGTTGCATCAACGGTCTCGTTACCCACGGTCAGCCATATATTGCCGCTGGCACTCATTGCCAGTTTTGCAATCATGGCCGCCGGCCTGGCATGAAGGCCAAGGGAATTCCGCACGATTACATCGGTTTTTAATTCTTCAGTCAAGATGCCAATATTATTATATATTCAATATATTAAAATTTTTAATTATACCATGTCAAAAATAATAATGTCAATTAAATCATTCACAACAAATCATTCACATGAATCGCTGCTTCACGCTGTTGATTGAAGACGGCAAGGGAGATGGTCGGGATGGATTTTTTTTATTCTGTTTGTTATATATATCGGTAACGCTTCTATACAGTTGGCTCGAAACCAAAAGCGGGGGAAACATGTTTGACGGAAAAAATATCGTTATTACCGGCGGATCCTCCGGACTCGGGAAAGCCCTTGCGGAAAGACTGGCTGCCAAGGGTGCGCGTCTTACGCTGATCGCCCGTGATCCAAAAAAGCTTGCATCCGTAAGACAGGAATTGCTTGGAGGTGGTGCATCCGATGCGGCAGTGGATGTTTTTCCGTGCGATGTCTCGGACAGCAGGGCGGTTGAAAAAGCATTCAAGGCCCTGGCGGACAAAACAGGCGCCCCTGACATCCTGATCAATTCCGCCGGCATTCTCCGGGAGGGGTATTTTGAATACCAGCCTATCGATACCTTTCGTGAAACCATGGATATCAACTTCTTTGGGACCCTCCACTGCATTCAGTCTGTTTTGCCGTACTTCAAGGAAAAGGGAGATGGCAGAATCGTCAATATCTGTTCCGTGGCCGGCTTGATAGGTGTTTTCGGATACTCCGCCTACTGCGCTTCAAAGCATGCCCTGCGCGGCCTTACCGGAGCGCTGCGGGCGGAACTCAAACATCAGAACATCGCCTTTCATATTGTTTATCCGGCGGAATTCGAATCTCCCATGGTGGAGGCGCTCAATGTCAGCCGCACAAAAGAAAACAAGACGGTGACCGGGACGATACCGATTCTTTCCGCCGAAGCCGTGGCTGATGAAATCATAAAAGGCATCATGAAAAACCGGTACGAAATTACGCCTGGAATTGCAACGCGTATCCTCACCGGCTTGGAAAGGGTCTTTCCGTCTGCTGGCCGCATTGTTTCGGATCTGCAGGTGCGAAGGGTTTACAAAGGTCCTGAAAAAGGAAAGCGGCCTTGATGAAGCAATCAACGCGGATGATGCTGAAAAAGCACGGGTGGCGTCTCGACCGTTTCGTCCACAATTATTTTTATTTTTTGTTTTATTACCCCTATGTCAGAATTTTAGGCACTTTCGTTGCGTCCCTGAAATACCTGACATGGTGCAGGCCCTTGGTACCTGTCGGTAAAATGGTTTTCAACCGTTATCATTCCAAGGTTCTTTCCTATGAAGATACCCGGAAGATTTTCACCCTGAACGAGGATATCCATGTCGACTCGGACGGCAACAAACGGATCATACCCTATAAATACGCCACCCGGATTATTTTTCAGGAACCGGAGTTTATCGCGGTCATGGATTGCCCCTGTAAAAAAGCGACGGGAGCCGCCCCGGAAGATATCCACTCCTGTATTGCCGTGGGCAGGAGCGTGGCATCTTTCTGGCTGGAACATTGCGAAAAATACAACCCCAGGAAAATTTCCCAGGCGGAAGCCCTGTCCATCATCGACCGGTTTCGCAAAACCGGACACATTACCCAGGCGTTTTTTAAGGTTGCCACCGGGGGCAGTACCGGCGTGATATGTAACTGTCATCCGGATACCTGCGTGAGCCTCCAGGCGACGCGGCTGGCCAGCGGTATCGATCAGTCCCTGTCCATGACCGCCGGGTCCGGCTACTCGGTCCGCCATGATCCCGATAAATGCGCGCATTGTCGTGCATGTGAGAAAATATGCCGGTTCGGTGCGATTGCATTTGTCGATGGCCAGAGAATCTATGACCACAGTCAATGCCTGGGATGTGAATTGTGCGTGCAGCAATGCTTCCAGGACGCGCTTTCTCTCTATACCGACCCGGTCAAGCCACTCCCCCTGGACCTGGACAGGATCCGCGGTTCCCTTTAAAATCGTCACATTTTGCCACAGCCAGACAATCGCAATTTGTAACAAAAAGTTCCCCCCGTCACTCCTTCTTCAATCATTTCTGTTATTAAATCAAATAAAATCAATATATTGAAAAGATAGTATTCATATTGTCGGCTTGGTATGCATCATGCAATATGTCGATCAATATTGCTGCAATAGACCTGTTTTTACGCATTCAGCGTAATCGCGGACGACAAGCCATCTCAAAAAAAAGATTTTGGTTCAAGATCAAGGTGGGGGTGAAATTGAAACCGGAGGCATACTGCAGTATTCCGAGGATTTCAATTTCACCCCCAACGAAGATATTGGGGCAAAAGATTTTTTTGAGATCGCTTATAAT
>JAABUA010000071.1 GCA_011389515.1 Desulfobacteraceae bacterium | reverse complement strand
CTCCTCGATCGCTTTTAACGAATGGTCCCGGCCGATGTAAAGCGGAAGAACCATATCCGAATAAACAACTACATCCCTGACCGGCAGCAAAGGCAGCTTTTCGGGGATTTCAACGGACTTTACGGCCTCGTCGTCGATCAGGCGGATTAGATCTTCTTTATCACTTTCAGCCATTGTCACTCCTGACATGAACTTCTTGGTCAATGTTTTTGTTTCCTTATGTATAGCATTTTGCGGTTATACTGTTATCTGCTTCCCTGCCGCTGTAAATAATCTATTATGCAAAGAAACGTCAACCCCTGATGGCGTCGTTAAAAGTACCAGCTACTGCGTTGTAACAATTTTTCATCCGCTCAACATACGACATGTATGCCATCGCGTATGAAAAATTGCTACGCCTTGTATATGGAACGTTTAACTTAGCCACCTGTTGACGACTCCGTAAAAAACATATTTCTTATAGACCCGATATGTGGTAAAAACAACAAATTCTCTTCACGTGGAGAACAAAAACCCGGACTTTCAGACAACCTTTCGAGATTACTAAATTAAGCACTGTTGCCCCCATGTCAATTCCGTTTGAAATCATTACCGGCTTTTTATTCGGCCTGTTTATCGGCAGTTTTCTCAATGTATGCATTTACCGGATTCCTGCGAACAATTCCATTGTATCGCCGGCATCCAACTGCCCCCGGTGTAAAACACCCATCCGTTTCTACGACAACATTCCCATCCTGAGCTACGTATGGCTGTTGGGCAAATGCCGGAGCTGCGCGGCACGTATCAGCATCCGGTATCCATTGGTTGAGTTGCTTACCGGCATCCTTGCCGCCCTGTGCGTTCTGAAATTCGGCTTCACCCTTCAGGCATTTATTTATTTTGTCTTTGTTTCCGCTCTTCTGGTCATAACGTTTATCGACCTCGATCATCGCATTATACCGGATGTCATCAGTCTCCCGGGAATTCCGGTTTTTTTCGCCGCCGCATTTCTTCTTCCCGCCATAACGCCGGTGGAATCGATTTTCGGCATCCTGGTTGGCGGGGGAAGCCTTCTCCTTGTCGCATGGGCGTATTACATGCTTACCGGCAAAGAAGGGATGGGTGGCGGAGACATCAAACTGCTGGCCATGATCGGGGCGGTCGTCGGCTGGCAGGGTGTTTTATTGACCATTTTTGCTGCGTCCATCACCGGGACCATCGTTGGCGGCACGTTGATGCTTCTCTCCGGCAGGAATTTAAAACTTGCAATCCCATTCGGCCCCTTCCTGGCCCTTGGAGCTGTTATTTCAGTATTTTATGGCCGGGAACTGATACAATGGTATCTTTACGGCATCCGCCCATTCTGAAAAAATTAGTCGGAAAGGTACGTATATTTTGATCTAAATTGTTCAAATCCTCAAAAACACTCTTGACACAGCGTTTTCATAGACGTATGAATATAGAACAACGGTTCGCCTTAAAAAAAATGTTTGGACGACGGAACGACTGTGCTCATTCATTTGCATAAATTGACGACTCCGTAAAAAGTCCGATATCTGCGTTACGCGCGATTCCTCAGAATTTGCGGCTTACGCCTTGTAGACATACACGTACGCTAATGTACGCTGCATTCTTCGGGATCACGCAAGCCTTGATCTTGAACTTTTTACGAAGTCGTCTGATCGAAACTTTTTACGGATTCATCAACATTTGAATACCCATAAACCCCCCGCAAAAACCAACAACAACCGCAAAGAAAGGAGTAGTCAAGTGAACAAGGCAGATTTAATCAACGAAGTGTCAAAAGTCGTAAGCACCAAGAAAGAAGCCCAGGCAGCAGTCGATTGCATGGTTCAGGCAATTACAGATGCACTGTCCAAGGGAGATTCCGTAACCCTGGTTGGATTCGGCACGTTTAAGCCGGTCAAGAGAGATGCTCGTACGGGCCGAAACCCCCAGACCGGAGCGCCCATAAACATCAAAGCGCGCAAGGTCCCCAAATTTACGCCCGGCAAAGCGCTGAAAGAAGCATTGAACTAATACCCCGACTGGTTCACAAAGCTTTTGCCGCCCCATTTCCCGGTATTCGACCTACAATTTACAAAAAATAAAAATGTGCCCGACAATTGTTGCTCCGGCACATTTTTATTTTTTACGGCAAAGGGTCTTGTAAAGCACGACGTTTTTCAGTCGCCATCGGTCCCGCAGCTCGATCCGCAGGCGCACGATCCACCGGTTAGATCAATATTGGAACTTATGCTGAATCCCATGCCTTTATGATCCACGACAATCGGCTTTGCTTTTTCCAGAAAGTCGTTGTCCGCTATAAATTCGAATCCTTTTACGTCAAATACCGTATCGGTTTCTTTTGGTTCATCCAGAACCATGGCCAGTGACGGCCCGCCTCATCCACCGGGATTTAAAAGCACCCTTATGGGACGCGCTGTCTTGCCTTTGAAAAACTCGGCAATTTCCTGGTATGCCTCTTCCGTTACCTTGAACATTGTTGCCCTCCATGCATGAATAAATTAAAGAATATATTGATATTGCGGTCGATAATTGTATCAACATGACCTAACACTATGCATCAAATCCCCCATTGTCAATGCAAAATCGGCGACATGCCAGATCCCGCCTTTTTTGCGCTCCCACTGCTTGATGGCACCGTAAAAAGTCCAATATCTGCGTTATGCGCGATTCCTCAGAATTTTACGTACGGTTAAGTACGCTGCATTCTTCGGAATCGCGCAAGCCTTGATCTTGAACTTTTTGCGAAGTCGTCACTTCTTGACTTGCACGGAACAAAATGGTAACCAGAGACCAACCAAAAAACGAGTACACAAACATCTATGGAAAGGAATTTACGGTAATGGAAAAAACCCTGTCAATCATCAAACCGGACGGCGTCGGCCGGGGTTTGATCGGAGAAGTCGTCCGCCGGTTTGAAAAAAACGATATACGAATCATCGCCATGAAAATGATATGGATGACAAAAAAACAGGCAAAGGGATTTTACGCGGTTCACGAAAAAAGGCCTTTTTTTGAAAGCCTGACCGATTTCATGTCATCCGGTCCCGTCGTGGTCATGGTTCTGGAAGGCGATGATGTTATTGCAAAAAACAGAACCCTCATGGGGGCGACGAACTTTGAGGAAGCCGACGAAGGTACGATCCGGCGTGATTTTGCCACCGACATTGAAAAAAATATCGTCCACGGTTCGGATTCCCCGGAAACCGCGGCATTTGAAATCGGTTATTTTTTCAATTCCTTTGAAATCGCTGGATCGTAAGCAACTTCCCGCTGACGTTGCCATCACTCCTTGCTTTTTAATACCGACAAAAACGCGTTCTGGGGAATCATAACGTTTCCCGCCATTTTCATGCGTTTTTTACCTTTTCTCTGCTTTTCCAGAAGTTTGCGTTTACGGGAAATGTCGCCGCCATAGCATTTGGCGGTAACATCTTTCCGGTACGGATTTATCGTCTCCCGGGCGATCACTTTTGCTCCGATGCTTCCCTGGATGGCCACTTTGAACATGTGACGCGGGATTTCCTCCTTGAGTTGCGCGCAGGCGTTTCTCGCCCTGCCAACCGCGTTATCCCTGTGAACAAGTTGCGACAGCGCATCGACTTTTTCACCGTTTATAAGTATATCCACTTTTGCGATGTCCGTTTCGCGGTAATCGATGATTTCATAGTCAAATGACCCGTAACCCTGGGTGACCGTCTTGAGCCGGTCGTAAAAATCATACACGACCTCCGCAAGGGGGAGCTCGAAAATCATTTCCATCCGGTTGCTTGAAAAATACTGGTAATTTTTATTGATGCCCCGGCGCTCCATGCAAAGATTCATGACCGTTCCCATGTATTTGTCCGGCACCATGATGGAGGCTTTTATGTATGGTTCCCGGGTCACGGCAATCGCTGCCGGATCCGGATACAGTGCCGGATTTTCAATCATCATGGTGGTCCCGTCCGTAAGAACGATTTCATATCGCACCGAAGGCGCCGTGATAATCAGCGAAAGATCATATTCACGTTCAAGTCTTTCCTGCACGACTTCCAGGTGAAGCAGGCCAAGAAACCCGCATCTGAAGCCAAATCCAAGCGCGGTGGAGGAATCCTTTTCATAAACCAGGGAAGCATCGTTAAGCTTCAGTTTTTCAAGGGCAACGACAAGTTCCGGATAATCATCCGTGGATACCGGATAAATCGATGAAAAAACAACCGGTTTCGGATCCTTGAAGCCGGGCATGGCCTTGTCGCAGGGACGATCCTTCCGGGTAATGGTGTCTCCGGATTTTGTGTCTGAAACGGTTTTTATGCCGGCGATCATATATCCTACACGGCCGGCGGCAATCTCTTTCTGGACAACCTGCTTTATCTGGAAGATGCCCACTTCTTCTACCGTATATTCCGCCTTGTTGGACATGAACATGATCCGGTCTTTGGGTCGGATCGTGCCGTCAAATACCCTGAAATGAACAATGGTTCCCCGGAAAGGGTCGTAATGGGAGTCAAAAATCAAGGCTTTGGCCGGTGCGTCCGGGTCTCCCTTTGGGGGAGGCAGCTTGTTTACAATGGCCTCCAGGATTTCCTCAATGCCGATATTGTTTTTTGCAGAAGCAAGAATGGCCGTTTCCGGATCCAGGCCGAGATCGTCTGCAATCTGCATCTTGACCATTTCAATATTTGCAGAAGGAAGATCGATCTTGTTGATCACCGGGATGATCTCCAGATCGTTTTCAAGGGCAAGATACAGGTTGGCCAGGGTCTGCGCCTCAACTCCCTGGCTGGCGTCGATCAGCAAAAGCGCTCCTTCACATGAAGCAAGGGCGCGGGAAACTTCATAGCTGAAATCCACATGCCCGGGAGTATCGATGAGGTTAAGCCAGTAGAGATTGCCGTCTTTGGCCGTATACGGCAGGCAGATGGTCTGGCTTTTGATCGTGATGCCCCGCTCGCGCTCGATGTCCATACTGTCAAGGATCTGGTCCTTGAAATCCCTGTCGGAAACGATATCGGTCGACTGAATCATGCGATCCGACAAGGTGGATTTGCCATGGTCGATATGGGCGATGATACTGAAGTTACGAATATTTTTCATATTATTGGCAGCAAAAAACTGGTTATTTTACGATAAAATGAGTACAGTGGACCGATAGGTGGTCTTGTCTATCAGTTAACGCCGGATCTGTCAAGCAATCCATTTTTTACTGAAAATCCATGATGAAGCGAAGACAATGAATCCACAGATTTTAATCGTAGACGATGATGACTCGATCCGGGACGCCATATGCGAATACCTCTCCATTTATAATTACAGCACGGATGCCGCAGGCAATGCCGAAGAAGCCTTGAAAAAGCTCTCTGCAAAACAATTCGATGTCGTCATCACGGATATCGTCATGAACGGCATGGACGGACTGCAACTGACGGAACGAATAAAGGCTGTCAGTGACACGTCCGTGATTATTATTACGGGGTATATACGCGATTACACCTATGAAGCCGCCATTAAAAAAGGGGCTGATGATTTTGTATTCAAACCCTTTCGCCTTGAAGAGCTGCTGCTCCGGTTAAAAAGGGTACTTCGGGAGCGAGAAATCGCCCAGGAGCGCAACGAGATCCTGGAAGAATTCAAAATTCTGTCTATTACCGACCACCTGACGCGCCTTTATAACGCAAGGCACTTTCACGCCCAGCTGAAAACAGAAATCATTCGCCATGAACGGTATCAGCGCCCCCTTTCACTGATCATGATCGATATCGATCATTTCAAGCGGTACAATGACGTTTACGGACATATGGAAGGAGACCTTACACTGTCTAAAATGGGGGAGGCGCTCGCCTGGTCGCTTCGCGCACCGGATACTGCCTATCGGTATGGGGGTGAGGAATTCATGATCATTCTTCCGGAAACGGAACTGGATGCCGCATTAAACGCCGCCGCAAGGATCAAGACGGATGTCGAAAATGAACTGGCAGCACTGGAAAACCATTCCGAACCCATCACCCTGAGCATCGGCGTTACGGAATACCGTTTTGGTGAAACCGCCGCAGATTTCATAAAACGCGCCGACAAGGCGATGTACAAATCGAAAAACAAGGGGCGCGACTGCATATCACTTCTCTGAGTGAAATCCCGGAAAAATCATTATGCGGATGTTTCTACCCGCACTTCCAGATACAGGTCACCCGTTTCCCCGTACTGATTTTTTCGCCCAAGGCCCCTGAGACGAAGAAGACTGCCATCCTGAATACCCCCCGGCACCCGCACCCTGTACATTCTTTTTTGAAATCCGGCAGGGATATTGACGGTCTTGGTGGTTCCGACGGAAGCCTCAAAAGGGGTAACCGTAAGCGTTGCTTTAAGGTCAAGACCCTCATCGCCGGAAGACGGCCGGATAACCTGCAGGTGCCTGCTTTTCCGCCTCGGTAGGCCGTCCCATCGTTTCTGATTTGTATCCGGCGCGCCAGATGACATCCCCCGGGCCACTTTTATAACGCCCACGCCAAAGACAAATCCGCCGATATGGGCCCACCATGCGATCCCCGGGCCATCCATGCCAACGGTACCCGCCGCATTAAACACCTGTATCATAAACCAGATGCCCAGAAATATAAATGCAGGGATTTCAATGAAAAAGGGAATAAAAAAAACAGGGATCAGGGTCAGGATGCGGGATGTGGGGTGCAAAATGAAATATGCGCCCATTACGGCAGCCACCGCACCGCTTGCGCCAATGACAGGGGTGGTGGATGACAGGTTGAGCACCATGTGCGTCATCCCGGAAAAAAGACCGCCGCCGATGTAAAAAAGTCCGTAGTAAAAAGAGCCCAGGAAATCCTCCACGTTATCCCCGAAAATATAAAGGATCCACATATTAGCGAGTATATGCAGAATCCCTCCGTGGAGAAACATGAAGGAAAACAGCGCAAAAATCTGCTGCCCTGCTGTAAAATACCTTGTCACTTCATCTACCGTATATCTTGCAGGGACAAGGCCGTATGTAAAAGCAAACTCCTGGAAGTCCGGTCCATGAACCGGTTGCATAAGGTACACCAAAACATTGATACCGATCAGGCAGAGCGTGACAACCGGATAATGCTTTGACTGAATGGTGTCCCGTAAAGGGATCATGGAAAAAACGCTCCGCGTTCTGGTTGCAGGCTATAAGGTGTAAAATTTCATCAATGCCTGTACCCCTGAAGTTATACTGGTCATTATATCTGTCGTTTTATCTGTCGTTATATCTATTAATAAATTCAAAAATTCGTACAACCGACATCCATGCTCAGATCCACGAACCGTGCGGCATGGGTCAAGGCGCCCGACGAAATAATATTGATTCCGGTGGAAGCCAGGTATAAAATGCGATCATGGTCCACCCTGCCTGAAACTTCAAGCATCGCCCTTCCGTTTACCAGTGCCACTGCAGCCGGTATCTCGGCATCCGCCATATTATCGAGCATGATGACATCGACGCCGGCGGTCAGCGCCTCTTCCACTTCCCCAAGGGTCGATGTTTCAATTTCTATACGAATCAGATGAGACACCCTGTTGCGAATCCGTTCAATCGCCTGTGAAATGCCGCCGGCCGCGGCAATGTGATTATCCTTGATCAACACCCCGTCATAAAGACCCATCCTGTGATTGCTGGCTCCGCCGACCCTTACAGCGTATTTTTCCAGTACCCGCCACCCGGGGACGGTTTTTCTCGTATCCACGAGGCGAACCGGAAAGCCGGATAAAAGATCTGAATACCGGCGGACGTGGGTGGCAATACCGGACATCCGCTGCAAAAAATTAAGGGCGGTACGCTCCCCGATCAAAAGCGCCGCCATACTCCCTTCAACGGTAAGGACAGCCGTGCCTGCATCAACAAGATCACCGTCCGCCCGCTCCTTTTTTATTTCAATGGCCGGGTCAATTTTCATAAAAACCCGGCCGACAAGGTCTGTCCCTGCAAGAACGAGATTTTCTTTGGCGACAATTACCCCCCTCCCCTGCTGGTTTCCAAAATCGAGACCTTGCGTGGTAATGTCCCCATGACCGACATCTTCGTCGATGGCCATTTCAATGAGGCGGTCAATCTGAAGGCTGAAAGGGAACCTTGTTTCCCCGAATAATTCAGTAACCATTATCTGCATCCGCTTTTTAAATTTAGCTCTGCCCGGTTTCCAACGCCCTTATGGTCTGCCTGTTTTTTTCGAGCTTTATCATTTTTTCCCTGTTTTCGTCATGCTGCAAGCGAACTTTTTCTACGACATCCACAGGCGCTTTTGAAATAAAATTGTCATTTTCCAGTTTTTTCGCCAATGCTGAAATTTCTTTTTCCAGCTTGGCAATTTCCTTGTCCAGGCGCACGGACTCCTTGGACACATCAATGACGCCTTCCAAAAGAACCGACACCGATACATCCTGCACAATTGCGGTGGCCGAAGCCTTGGGCCGTTCACCTGAATCCGCTGTTTCCATAGAATCAAGCCGCGCCAGGGTCTTGATCAACTCCCCTTGGGACCGTATCTTCGAAAGGGTGCCGTTGTCTCCCGTGAGAAGGAAGACCGAAAGCGTGACAGAAGGAGAGATATTCATCTCCCCCCTTATGTTTCGAACCGCGGTAATAATTCCCATGACACGCTCCATATCCGCTTCTGCTTCCGTGTCGATGTCAGGGGCAGGAAGTTCCGGATCCGTGCCCGGAAAGCGGGCTTTCATAATGGAGGCTTTTGTACCTGGCAGTTTCTGCCATATTTCCTCCGTTACAAACGGAATGAACGGGTGAAGCAGTATCAGGGTGTCATGGAGCACCCGCCAAAGGGTGCAGAGCGCCGCTTTTCTGGATGCTTCATCGGCTTTGCCATACAGAGCCGGCTTGGAGGCCTCCAGGTACCAATCGCAGAACTCATGCCATACAAACTGATAAAGGGTTCCTGCGGCTTCATTGAAACGGTACTCATCCAATGCCTCTGCAACATTGTCCGTGGTCTGATGAAGGCGGGAGAGGATCCACCGGTCCGGCAGGGACAAACCTTTGTCCGGAAACCGGTGTTCGGCTTCTTCAATGTGCATGAAGGCAAAACGGGCGGAATTCCAGATCTTGTTGATAAAGTTGCGGTACCCCTCGATCCGTTTTTCCGAAAGCTTGATGTCGCGCCCCTGGGCGGCAAATGCGGCAAGGGTGAAGCGCAGGGCATCCGTGCCGTAATTGTTGATCACGTCAATGGGATCAATTACATTGCCGGTGGACTTGCTCATTTTCTTGCCTTCTTCATCACGAACAAGGGCATGAATATACACATGGTGAAACGGCACTTCTTTCATGAAGTGCAGCCCCATCATCATCATGCGGGCCACCCAGAAAAAAAGGATATCAAAAGCGGTAACCAGCACCGACGTGGGATAAAATTTGTCAAGAAGTGCGGTTTTATCCGGCCATCCCAGGGTGGAAAAGGGCCACAGCGCGGAACTGAACCAGGTATCGAGAACATCGTTGTCACGAAGGAGGTTTCCGCTTTGACATTTCGGGCATTGATCCGGGTCTTCCTCGGAAACCACAAGATGACCGCAATCACCACAGGTCCAGGCCGGCACCTGGTGCCCCCACCAGATCTGCCGTGAAATGCACCAGTCGCGAACGTTTTCAAGCCACATGAAGTAATCGTTTTTCCATTTTTCCGGTATGATTCGCGTGCGGTCATCTGTGACGGCGGCAATCGCCTGCTGCGCAAGGGGTTTTGTTTTGACAAACCACTGGGGAGACAAATTGGGTTCCACAATGGTCTGGCAACGGTAGCAGTGCCCGATACTATGGGCATGGTTTTCGATTTTTATCAGCAGCCCTTGTTTTTCCAACTCTTCGACAACCAGCTTCCGGCACTCGAAACGATCAAGACCTTCGAACTTCCCTGCTTCGGCGGTCATTCGTCCGTCATCTCCGATCACCTTGAGACGGGGAAGATCATGCCTCTCGCCCACGATAAAATCGTTGGGGTCATGGGCCGGGGTGATTTTAAGCGCACCGGTGCCAAAAGTCATATCCACGTAATCATCGTAAATGATGGGGATCGTGCGGCCGGTCAATGGCAGAACGACCTCATCGGCGGGCATATTCAGATACCTGTCGTCTTCGGGATTCACTGCAAGGGCCGTGTCGCCCAGCATGGTTTCGGGCCGGGTGGTTGCAACAACAGGCCCCCCGTCTCCTGCTGCATAGGGGTAACGGATATGGTAGAGGCGGCCGTCATGGTCGGCATGCTCGACTTCGATGTCGGCCAGGGCGGTGCGGCACCGCGGGCACCAGTTGATGATGTAACTGCCACGGTATATAAGCCCCTCTTCATACAAAACGACAAACACTTTTCGAACCGCGCGGGAAAGCCCTTCATCCATCGTAAACCGTTCGCGCGACCAGTCGCAGGATGCCCCAAGGTGTTTCAGTTGATTAATAATGGTGGATCCGTATTTTTCCCGCCACTCCCATACCGCATCTATGAACTTGTCCCGCCCCATCTGGTGACGATCGAGATCTTTCGCGGCAAGATCGCGTTCAACCACATTCTGGGTCGCGATACCGGCATGATCAGTGCCGGGTACCCACAGCACGTTGGACCCGAGAAGCCTTTGGTAGCGGCACAAAATATCCTGCAAGGTAATATTCAGCGCATGCCCCATGTGAAGCACGCCGGTGACATTCGGCGGAGGGATAACAATTGCGTATGGCTTTGCATCCGAAGATTCATCGGCTGCAAAAAGATTTTCAGACTCCCAGTATTTATACCACCGCGCTTCTACCGTCTTTGGCTCATACCCCTTGTCCAGAAGATTGTCATTCATGATTTGTTTTGCTCCGAAGTGATGACCGTTATTGATTGCACCTGAACTATTGTTACGCTGTTGCCCCTTTTTACATGAAAGCATATCACTTTCAAATAATTTTGCGCAAAAAAATGGGGATTGATGCCAATCCCCTTTTCCTCGTCTTTATTTTTGTATTGCGAACAGCTTGATGGAACCGTAAAAAGTCCAATATCTGCGTTACGCGCAATTTCTCAGAACTTCACGTACGGCTAAGTACGCTGCATTCTTCGAAATTGCGCAAGCCTTGATCTTGAACTTTTTACGGCTCCATCTGAAATCAGACTTTTTACGAGTGCATCAACAGCTTGATTTTGTTTTATTTTTCTATTTTCGGTTTCTTATGGAATCAAACAGAATCGATTTGAGAGCGTCCATTTCCTGGGAAACTTTTCTGGACACAGCATCGCTTAACATCTTGTCTATTTTTTTACCAAATTTTTTTTCAAGCACCCTGTCCAGGGCCGCTTCAAGCTGATTCATTTCCAATTCTACCTGCCCGGTCCTGCCTTCATCTGCCTTCATTGCCGATGCAGCTTCCACGGCATCAAAATCATCTTCTTCTTCTTCCCCGAAATAATCATCCAGTTTATCGAGCAGTTCCTCTTCCAGGGCATCTTCACTTCCGTATGCTTCCATGCCAGAATCTCCGGCATCGGGCTGCGGCATTTCATCGGCGTCATCAATGGCAAGGGTTTCCTCATCTATGTCGAATTCTTCTTCATCCATATCAAATTCTTCTGCTGTGAGCTCCATGATCGTCTCGCTTTCCGATTCCCCTTCCAGATCAAAAAAGGAATCGTCATCGACCGTTTCATCAAGCTCAAGGACATCTTCATATGCATCACCCGGCGCCGCGCCTTCCTGCTCAACCCCTTGTTCACGATAACTCTCCGTCAACTCTAAAACGGTGTCACCTTCCACCATGCTCATGGTGCTGATTTCCGTCAAATCAACAATATCCCCCTCCGTTTCCGGCGCATCGGCTTCAAGGTCGGAAATGTCGATAACTTCATCGACAACACCATCCTCATCCGATTCCAGATTTTGAAATTCAATGGTTTCAGCCATGTCATCTGTCCCCGGATCTTTTTGATCGTTCAATTTTTCGTCAGCATTCTTTTGTTCTTTGTTTTCGATCATGGATTGGACTCCTGAAACCAGAGGGTGAGTTGAAATAAAAATGAAACATATTCAAATTATTGTGTTTTACAAGTATCATAACCTTTCCGGGGTGTCAAGAAATTTGCCCCGGGAAGCACTACTACGGGTAGAATCCTTATATCACATCAAATCAAATGTTTGCAAATAAATATGTTCTGTATAAAATGGAAGAAAAATCGCTTCCTGAAAACCAGCGCGAGACCAACACGAGACCAACTCGAGAAAGGATGATTACGATGCGACGCTTTTATATCGATCCCGGTGAAATCACAAGCCCGCAGCCGCAGATTAAAGGAGCAGACGTCCGGCACATGCAGAAAGTGCTTCGTTATTCACCGGGAGACCACGTAACGCTGATCGACGGCTCCGGTTTTGAATACCCGGCGGTTATCGAAGCTATGGATAAGCATACCGCAAGGTTTTCCATTATCGAAAAAAAATGGGCTGAAACCTCATCCCCGCTTGAGCTTGTCGTGGCCCAGGGCTTTTTAAAAGAAAAAAAGATGGACACGATCATTCGACATCTAACGGAGTTGGGGCTGTCCCG
>JAABUA010000070.1 GCA_011389515.1 Desulfobacteraceae bacterium | reverse complement strand
TTCATGGACTGAATTTACCGCCAGCACCTTGTATCCCAGTTTTTCAAGCATGATTTTGGCTAAATTCAAAACCAGAATTTCATCTTCCAGGACCAGTATCGTCTCGCCGCTGCCAAGCGGATATTGCTCCCGGTCTTCTCTGCCCAGAGCAACGGCATCCCCGGCATGGCGCGGCAAATATATCCTGAAGGTTGTGCCTTGTCCCGGCTCACTGTACGCATTGATAAACCCCTTGTTCTGCTTGACAATACCGTAAACCGTGGAAAGGCCCAGTCCGGTGCCCTTGCCGATTTCTTTGGTCGTAAAAAACGGCTCGAACAGATGGTCCAAGACGTTCTTTTCCATGCCGCAGCCGGTATCGCTTACCGCCAGCATTACGTATTGTCCCGGCACAAAGCCCATATGACTGTCGCAGTACTGCTCGTCAAATTCGATGTTTTCCGTCTCTAGGACTATTTTGCCGATGTCTGCAATGGCATCACGGGCATTGACCACCAGATTGGCAAGTATCTGGTCAAGCTGGGAAAAGTCCATCTTTATCAGCCAGAGATTTTTACCGGGCTTCCAGAGGAGGTCAATATTTTCCCCGATGAACTGATGAAGCATCTTGAGCATACTGGATACGTTGTCGTTTAAATTCATTACTTCCAGGGAGAAGATCTGCTTTCTGGCAAAAGCCAGCAGCTTGCGAACCATCACTGCTGATCTTTTTCCCGCTTCATGGATTTGCAACGCATTATCATACAACGGCTCGGTAGGAGAAAGCACATCGGTCATCATTTCTGCATAACCGTTGATGATGGTGAGCATGTTATTGAAATCATGGGCCACACCGCCGGCCAGACGCCCCACGGATTCCAGTTTCTGGGACTGGAGTAGTTGGGATTGAAGATTTTCGCGCTCCTGTTCGGACTGCTTTTGTTCGGTAGCGTCCACTATTGTCACCAGCGCCATGTTTTCTGCACGAAATAAGATGGGGGTTGTTGAGACTCGAAGAGTCAACGTCCGACTCTTGTTCTCTAAGTAAAAATCGAAGGAGACCTCAACTTGCAGGTGACGCACACCACTTTCAAGGGTATCGAGCACCATGTTACGAATGACGCAATTTTTGCAGAATTCCCCGAACCCGCAGCCCTGCGCATCATCCTTGGCATGCAGGCAGCGCAGAGCTTCGCCGCCTCTCATCCCCAGCATCTCTTCTGCCGGCCATCCGGCAAACTGAGTGGCAAAACTGTTGACCTGCTGAATGCGGCGGTCACCGTCCACCACCATCATTACAAGCGGCGCATTGGAGTAGATGGCCTCGATCAGGGCATGCTGCTCGGCACGCTCCGTCTCGGCCTGCTTGCGCTCGGTAATGTCACGGGAGACACCTGTAAATGATAGAGGTTGACCCTGGTTATCACTGTGCAGCACCGCACTGATTTCCATCCAAACCAGGTGGCCGTCTTTGTGGCGATTTTCCGCCTCAATGAAAACATGGTCTGAATTGGTTTCTCCATTGATAACCTTGTCAAAGGCGGCAACGACCTTCCTTTTTGTATCCGGCGGATAGAAATCATCCATCTTTAAGGCATTTATCTCCTCTTGAGAATAACCAAGAATCATTTCCACCGATTTGGAGCAATATGTGTAGCTCATACTCGGTAAATCAAAGATCCAAACAAGATCGTTTGACGTTTCAACCAGTAAACGATAGCGCTCCTCGCTGTCTCGCAAGTCCTTTTCCATCCGTTTACGCGCGGTGATATCGCGAATATTGCATTGCACCAACCTTGTCTTATCGACCATATAAATATCGGTATCAATGAGTTGCCCGCTCTTTGTCTGCACCGACGCATCCTTGTAATGAAGGATGCCGTCCTTTTCCAGTGTCTGCAATATTGCCTGAATGCTCCCAATATCATCGGGAAAACCGATATGTATTAATCCTTTGCCGATCAGCTCATCATGGGAATAGCCCAACATTTCGGTGATGGCAGGATTCGCATGGGTTATCTTTCCTTCCGCTTTTTCCAGAAGTACGATCCCGTCATTTGCAGCTTCATAAAGCCGCCTGTCGCGTTCTTCAGATTCTGATAACAAGTTTTCCAGTCGTTTGCGCTCGGTGATGTCTTCTATGGCAAGGAGGATAAGCCGCTCTCTTCCGGATTTTCTTGGAATTTCCCGGGCATTGAAAAGCATGATGCGCTTGCCGATGTCCGCAAATTCGTGTTCAACTTCATAGGCTTCAAGGGTTGTTTTAAGGGGAAGGAGGGTTTCGAGCAGCTGCCGCAGTTCCGGAATGTCCCACTGTTTGTTGCCCAGTTCATAGATAAGCTGCCCAACGGTCTTTTCAGGTTCTACCTTTAACATGTCATAAAAGGAACGACTGGCGGAAATCACCCGTAAATCATGATTCAGAACGATTAAGGGCTCATGGATAGTGTTAATGATACCCTCAGCGTATTGGCGTTCCTCTTCAAATGTTTTAGAATCTGCCATTTTTTTATTCCTGCAAATTTTCTCCTGTTAGCCCCCAAAACCGATTATAGGTGGGGGCTATCTTTTAGATCCTCAGCCCGAGAGCTTGGCAAAAAAGGCTATCACATACTCCAGCATACCTAAACCAGTCTTACATAAATAATAATTACAAAATGCGGCTATGTCTCGGCAGTAATGCGAATTTTGTCCCGGACAAGATTGCTGGATTCAAGGTGCACATTTCAGGGTGTCCGGGAATATTGTTTTCCGTGGTAAGCTTTATACATTTCAACAACCCTTCTTTATTGCGCCTCCGTCCCACCTGCCTTTTCCAGATATGTTTTCTTTGACATAATTGTTTGGTGTATACTATGTTTATATATAAAAACGAACGTCCATTCATGTTAAACGCTGGTTTAGAAGTATCATCTTGAAATCTGAAAAACCACTTCTTTAAAAAAACCAAAGTATAGTTTTGCCCGGCCGAAGTAAAATGGTAAAAGACCGCTTTGTTTGTCAAACACTGAGCTCAGGGAGGTAATTATGGCTGAAAGGGAAAAGTATGGCGACCATCTTGATAATTTTGAAAAATCAGCTTTTATTAGCGGCATGGATCAATACAACCGCATGTACAGCCAATCTCTTGAGGAACCAGATAAATTCTGGGGGGAACAGGCAGAAAAGTATCTTCTCTGGGATAAAAAATGGGACTTTGTACTAAAGTATGATTTTACCGAAGCCAAAATAGAATGGTTCGGAAACGGCAGAATCAATGCCTCCTACAATTGTCTGGACCGTCATATGGAGACACATCCCGATAAAGTCGCCTATTACTGGGAAGGCGACAATCCGAATGAAACTTTGACCGTCACCTATAAAGAGCTATACATAAAGGTCAACCGGTTTGCCCAGGTGCTGAAATCCAACGGCGTAAAAAAAGGGGATCGTGTCCTTATTTATATGCCCATGGTCATTGAACTTTCCGTGGCGATGCTTGCCTGCGTCCGTATTGGGGCTATTCACTCCATTGTTTTCGGCGGCTTTTCAGCGGATGCGATCGCCAATCGCATCAAGGATTCGGGTGCACGCGTGGTTATCACGTCCGATGGCGGCTACAGGGCGGGTAAGCCCATACCTTTGAAGAAAAATGTGGACATGGCGCTTGAAAAATCTCCGGAAGTGGAGAAGGTGATCGTTTTTAACCGAACCGATTCAGGGGTTGCACTTAACCCTGAAAAGGAGATCTGGTGGCATGAGGCAATGGCGCTGGTGCCGGCGGATGCCTATGTGAAACCCGAGTCAATGGACGCAGAAGACCCCCTGTTTATACTCTATACCAGCGGAAGTACCGGCAAGCCCAAAGGGGTTGTCCACACCCACGGGGGGTATCTCCTTTACGCCGCCATGACCACCCGGCTCGTTTTTGATCTGAGAGACGATGAACTTTTCTGGTGCACCGCTGATATCGGCTGGATCACGGGTCATTCCTATATTGTCTATGGCCCGTTGATCAATGGTTTGTCCAGCGTGATGTTCGAGGGAGTCCCTAGTTATCCGGATTTCGGAAGGTTCTGGGCGATCGTGGAAAAATACAAGGTTAACAAATTCTATACCGCACCTACGGCGATACGGGCCCTTGCCAGGGAAGGAGATGAATACGTAAAAAAACATGACTTGTCATCCCTTACCCTGCTGGGCACGGTTGGTGAACCAATCAACCCTGAAGCATGGCGATGGTACTACAATAAAGTGGGCGGCGGCAGATGTCCGGTCATAGACACCTGGTGGCAGACGGAAACAGGTGGGCACATGCTGACTCCGCTGCCGGCGGTGGGTCCGAACAAGCCCGGGTCCTGTCAGTTCCCGTTTTTCGGAATAGACCCGGTCATTATCGACGACACCGGCCAACCTGTGCGCTATCCGAACGAGGAAGGGTTGCTGTGCATTAAAAGACCCTGGCCCGGCATGGCACGATCGGTCTATGGTGATCATGAACGATACCGCGAAACCTATTTCAGCCAGGCGCCGGGGATGTATTTTACGGGAGATGCGGCGAGGTGCGATGAAGACGGGTATTACTGGATAATCGGAAGAATCGATGATGTTCTTAATGTTTCCGGTCATCGTCTTGGCACGGCCGAGCTGGAATCGGCGTTGGTGCTGCATAAAAAAGTCGCCGAGGCCGCCGTGGTCGGCTTCCCCCATGAGATAAAGGGACAGGGGATATACGCATTCGTGATTCTCAAGGCCGGTGTGGAATCCTCCGAGGATTTAAGAAAGGAACTCATCGCCCAGGTGAGAAAGGAAATCGGTCCGATTGCAACACCCGATGTGATACAGTTCACCGAAGGGCTTCCCAAGACCCGGAGCGGTAAGATAATGCGCCGGATACTCAAGAAAATAGCCGCCGGTAAGACGGATGAACTTGGGGACACGTCAACCATTGCCGATGAGTCTGTCATCGAGCGGCTGATAGAGAATCGAGTGGATGCTGGCTAACGAAAGTCTTATACAGACAGTACTCTATCGATGAGGAATATAATATGTCGTCTGATGTTTCATTGAAAAAAGGGTGGGTGGTGACGTTTGCCGGAACAGGCATAAACCTGCCCTGGGCATTCTTTATACCTGGAGTATATTCAGAACGGAAATCCAGCGCAGTATAATGTATGATGAAGGATTGGGAATCGGCGGGTTTAATTGGAACCTTGCCGCCATTAATAACCCATATGCGGTCTGCTGCCTGGTTTTCGCTTTTTCCATGATACCTGCGGGTATCGGACTTTTTAAAAAGCCGTCATACGCTCCAGCAGGCAGGTGTCTTCATCGGCGTGGGTACGGGCAATGACAAAGTCAAATCGATTCGGGGCAAGACACATGTGAAAATCGATTTCCAATGAATCCTGATCTTCCGGATCGAAAAAGCGCAAGGCGCTCGGCGCGGTTTCAAGCCTTTTCGGAATGGCGTCAAATTCCGTGGGGAAGCCCAGCAGGGTATCCCTGATGTACTGCGCGCATAAAATATCCTCCATGGCCTCGCTGACCCCTTCAAACCCGGCGCAGATCAAATAGACGGTGCTTGGTGAAAAATTTCGGACATATTTGACGATTGCCCCTGCATTGACAAAGCTCCCGGTGATGACATGCTCTGCGTGCCGTGCCGCCAAAAGTGCACGGGTGCCCGCATGGGTGGTCTGTACCAGGGTTTTTCCGGAAAGATCAGCTGTTTTTATCTCAGACGGTGAGTTGCCGAAGTCGAAATCGACCGGTTTTCGGGCATGGCGCTCACCCATAAGCACGTATTGAGGATGGTCTTTCTTGAGTTCCCGTGCTTTTTCAAGGCTGTGCGTTGCGATGATCCTGTCCGCCCCTTGTTCAAATGCATAACAGGCCGTCGAAAATGCTCTGAACACGTCAATCACCACTGCAAATCCTTCAGCGATGGCTGCACCCGCCGAATAATGCACGACGTGAACGTTCATATTGACAACAACTCCACTTGACAGGTGAATACTTATACGACTTCGTCTGATCGCGACTTTTTACGACGTCATCAATTTTTTGCATGTCCGAAAAATGGCATTGCAAGAATGGTTTAGAATAGTGGCTACGCTGACACGCTGAGTTCAACGCATGAAGCTTTGCTTCTTATCAATTCGCATCTTGTTATAAATTGGCACGTCAAAAGCAAGTTCCTATTCCCTGACAACAAACCCCTCTTTTCCGAGCGCCTCCAAAAGCCGGTCCCGATGGTCCCCCTGAATTTCGATAATTCCGTTTTTAACTGTTCCCCCGCTGCCGCATATGGTCTTGAGGCGACGGGCCAATTGCAAAAGCGCCTCGCCTTCAAGAGGTACGCCCGTGACCAGGCTGACCCCCTTCCCCTTGCGCCCCTTGGTTTCCCGGCCGACACGCACAATGCCGTCGCCCACAGATGCCAAAGGTCGTTTCCGACACCGGCAATCGTTTTTGGGCTCTTGGCATTTTTTACAAATGTCGCCTTTTTCAGTCGAATACACAAGGCGGCTGCTGTTATCCCGTTTCCCGCTCATACGCCCTCTTACAATCTATGCGCCCCGCCGATTCATCATTACAAATGTAAATCCTTTTTCCGGATCCACTGGCGGTCTTTGCCCTGAAGGAAATGATTGTCTTCGGCAAGGCGATACATGCGGATGCGGTTCTGCTTTGCCACTTCCTCGATAGATGCCCCTGTTTCCTGGGCGATGATGTGAAAAAGCGTTTTGCGGTCGCTGTTTTCAGCGCTGGCAAGCGCCTGCACATCCGATGGGGCGCCGGCGTCTACCAGCGCCACCAGGCCGGTCCAGGCCTCACCTACAAGGCCGTTGTTCTTGGCTTCCTGCAGGGCGGGATAGCGATCCCGCATGTTTGCCGTCACTTCGTCCTTGTTTTGGGCAAAAACCGTGGCGCTGAAAACGCAGGTCATGAAAAAAACCAAAACAATCAAACCGGCATATATCTGTTTTTTCATTTTGCACCTCTGTCGTATTATTGACTTAATTGTTGAAGTTCTTCCTCAGTAAAGATATCGTCCATATCCCCTTGAAAGTTCAAAGCATCATTTAACGCCCGCTGGACCTTGAGATTGATATCCACAGTTACGTGAATTGGGGCTATTTCAACCCTGTGGGTGGTATCGGCGGTCACATGGTGCCTTGTGCAAGCGCTTAAAAGCAACAATATCCCCAGTATCCCCGGAACAAAAAGTTTTTTCACGATATACTCCTGTTTATGTTGATAATCATTTTATCTTCCTTACAAATCGAAAAGTTCATCAAACGCCCTTTCAATAGATTCTTCCCTGCTCATCTGAAAGCGCAGAAGACGGTTGACGATCTCTCCAAGATCATTCACGTTGATGACCAGGCTCCCCACTTCCTGCGGGGGATCGCCCTCGACTCCCCGGCCGCGAAGTTCGATCATGGCGGACGTATCCTCAGCCCCTTTTTTAAGCTTGACCATCAGGTAGTCGTACTCAAAATCCTGCAGCGCCTGCTCCAGCCGCTCGGAAACCGTTGAAAGGTAAGGATGCCCTTGCATGGCATCACGTACATGCAAGATAAGCGTCTCCAGCCATTCTTCATCTTTGATGCCCAGCCTGCCCGTTCCCGGTATCGAATAAAGAAACCCGTTTCCAATTTCGACTCTCCCCTGTTCATATAACACGGGTACGCGCCCGTAAACCAGTCCGCTTCCATCAATTTTCCGATCGGTTACCCTGGCGGCCAGCTTCATAATATCGATGTCTTCGAAAAAAACCTCGAAGTCAGCACTCTGCGCCTTCATGTCAAACCGGGAAGCATGGGCTGTAATGAAACCTCCTTCTGGGAGATGCCACCGCGTTCTTTCCAGGAAAATCTCGTCTGCGGAATCGAGCCTGAAGGCCGCAAAACCGTCAATAAACTCGACTTCTCCGATCCGTAACGCTGATACATCCATGCGCTGATTGCCCGGGGTCGTCAAGGGGGAAAAACGGTTTAACCGGACATCCCCCCTGGCGTCCGTTATCTCCATGTCCATATCCGGATAGCGTAGATTGACATTTCTGAACGCTACATGCAGATCCGGTTGGATGTTCGAGCCTTTTACATCAAGATTCAACTGGGTGTTGACCGAACCGGTGGCGGTAATTCTTTCAAGCCCTGGCGCAAGGCTGTCTTGCAATCGCTTTTCCGGCAGGTCAAACCACCCTGTGCGGGCAGTCATGTTGCCGGAGATCCCTTCATCCGGATCAAGGGTTGCGTCGCAGGAAAATTCCACGGATGCATCCGGCAGAAAGGGCCACATACCCGTAACATGGACATGGTTGTCATATATTTCGGACTCTCCTTTCATTCCGGGCCAGCTTGTTTTGCCCCGGGAAATAGCGCCTGTGGAAAAATGCCCCTTTTGAGCGGCAACCCCACCAAGGGCGATTGGAATATCGACCTTCAAATCAAGAACCAAAAGATCCGCAGAGGGAATATGCACACGCCCCATATCCGCCTGAACCAGGGCAACACCCTTTATCTCCTTTCCGGCATCAAGATGAAGATCGGCCTTAAGTAAAAAAGAATTCCCCAAAATACTTCCCTGATGAAATTCAGCCGTAAACCCTTTTTCCACACGGCCGGAACCAGACACCGTCATCGAGCCGTCCCCCGTCCGGTGTACGCGTATATCCGGGCTTAGCTCAACATCTTTCAGCCGGGAGATCGTCCCGGGCGGTTCGTGGGCAACCGTGGCGGCCTTAAAAATACTTGTCTTTCCGATTTCCGCCTCGAGCTGATCCGGGTTTGAAAAAAAAGCGCCGGTACCATGAAAAACGAGATCCTGCGCTGTCAAAAAATACCCGGGTATAACCACTTCCGCCAGATCGACGGCGGCTTGGGTGATGTCTACGCCAATATGCCACCTCTCCTGCCCGTTTGCCTGATTTGAGGAGAAGCCCGCGCTCCCCGTCCCCTTTGCCGCAGCACCAAAAGGGCCATTTGCAGCCATCTCCACGGGGGCAAACGCCGCAAGAAAGCCCGGGTCCCCTCCCAGTTGCACGTTCCAGTCAAATCCGGCGTCATAAGAAAACCCGTTATTTAGCAGCTCATTGATCGACGTCTGGTTTCCGCTGATTTCAATCTGCCCATTCACGGGGGTTTTTACATTGGCCTTACATGTAAATATAGAACCGTTGTCATTGACCTGCATCCTTATTTTTTCCGCGCGAAAGCTGTTGAGGTCAAGCCCGGTAATTGAAAAATCCGTTTCAAAGGATTCAAAATGCATCTGGTCATTAAAAAAGGCAATACCATGAAAATACCCTTTTTCAAGGCCGGCACGATAATTTTTAAACGATGCCTGCAAATTCTCCGCCGCAGCCACGATATCGACACTTCCCTTGCCGCTGCCGTCTTCGCCGATCGTCCAAAGGAACTTTATCCGGGCGTCGTAAGCATTACCGTCAGGCTTCTGCCCACTTGAATACTGGTTGGCGGGCAATGAGGCGACGGCACTGATATTGGTTTCCAGGGTGTCGATATTGGTTCGGCCGTTGATGTTTACAGGAAGGCCGAAAACAACGGGCATTGACGTATAGTCCAAAATACGGTTGCCCATTTGGACGATATTGAGCCGGAAAGGGACGGGATAGCCCTTTCCATTGTAATCAAACACAAGAGATGAAGAATTGATTTCGATGCTGTTGAATGGAAGATCAATCGGGGCATCGGATGGAGCATCGGGTTTGCCGTTTTCGGAAACCGGAAAGCCGAAGTCCGGCTTGCTGTCATCGAGTCCTATCGTGTATTGCAGGCCGCTGATGAAAATATCATCGGCCCTTCCCCTCATGAGGCTTTGCAGGGTGTACCCGATGGTTATAAAATCGATATTCAGCCTGGGCTGCTGCGCTGAAACACGGCTTACATGAATGCCCTTTACAGTAACTGCCATGACGCTGGCATTGGGCTCGACAAATCCGGCTTCGCGCATCCTGTTGACAATAATTTTTTCAATAAGGGCAGGCCCCGCAGTGTAAAACGCAGCCATCCCCGCCAGGATGAAAAACAGGAGAATGGCAACCGGCCTCATGAGCCAGGCGAATGAATTTTGACTTTCGGGCGGGGATTTTTTATTCACTCAATTGGTCAATCCTCTTGATGAACTCGTAAAAAGCCGCGGTCAGACGACTTGCTATCCTTCTGTAAGTATAACAATATTCAAATGGCGTGTAAAATTATTATTACCGGCGAGGCGACGCGAAGAGGCCGGGAACATCCCTGTTCATCCGAATATGGTTTCATTTAATATCTCTACCTTGGAATTCCCAATTGAACGCATATTGAGCAATTGGTCATTCAAGAATATCATGCTTAAATTAAAAATGTATAACAGGCTTCCATAAACAGGTTTCCCCATGGTTCACGTAATGGCTGAACAATTGAAATGGGCTTTACAGATGTTTGATAACCATCCGGATCCAATGGTGGTGAGCAGAATCCGGGATGGGAGAATTGATAAGGTTAACGCTGCATTTCTACGCCTGTTCGGGTACAACCAGACCGAGGTTATCGATAAAAGCTCGCTTGATCTATCCATGATCGAAAAAGCGGACCGTCAGGAAAGCATTCACCTGCTTAAAAAACAGGGATATGTCCGGGATAAAAATGTCAGTATCCGAACAAAAAATGGCGAAATCCGAAGCGCAAGCCTTACCGTTGTAGAGATAGAAGACCATGACGATCCCCGAATGCTTACGATCATTCATGATGTAACAGAGCTCAAACAAATCAAGGAACGCCTGGCCCATGACCAGGGAATCATACAGCACCTGATTGACAATATCCCCGTACTTCTCACTATCTGGGACCCCAAATTACAGCAGTTCACCCTCAACCGTCATGCTGAATCGGTTCTTGGCTGGACTACGGCAGATGCAAACAGCGGCGACTTCATGAGCAAAGTATACCCGGATCCGGCTTATCGCTCTGAAGTAGCGTCTTTCATGCAGTCGCTTTCACCGGAGTGGCACGAGTGGAACGTAACGGCCAAAGACGGCAGCATTATACCCACCAGTTGGACCAATACATGCCTTTCCGATGAAACGATGATCGGGATCGGCCTGGACCTGCGCGAGCGAAACAGAATTTTAAACGTCCTGTGGGAGAATGAGGATAATTTCCGCATCGCACTTGCGCATTCGAAATTTGTTCCCGCACAATTTGATCGGGATCTGCGTTACCGCTGGATTTATAATCCCCATCCCGATTTTGACCCTTCCTTTGTAATCGGCAAACGTGACGATGAATTGGATGACTCGCAAAGCACAAAGCGCCTGCGGACGATGAAGCAACAGGTGATCGAAACCGGGAAGGGCGTACGTGAAGAGATTGCCTTTGACAGGAGTGATGGAACCCATTGGTATGACGTTATTATTGAACCGCTACGGGATGCCGGCGGGGAAATAACCGGGGGCACCAGTGCGGCTTACGATATCACCATGCAGAAGCTGGCCGAGGGAGCACTGCGGCAGTTGAATGAAACCCTGGAAAAACAAGTGGATGAACGCACCAAAATAGCCGAATCCCGTGCAAAGCTGCTCCAATCTTTGGCCGCGGAACTGATCCAGGCCGAAGAATCCGAACGCCAGCGAATCGCCAATTTTTTGCATGAAGATTTGCAACAGATTATTTCAAGTGCCCGGATGCAGATAAACACGGCATTCGACAATCCCGACCCCAGCTCCATACTTGAAAAGGTGGAGCAATTACTGGGAGATTCTCTTGAAAAATCCCAGCATCTGTCTCATGAATTAAGCCCACCGGTGCTGCACCAGTTTGGGCTGGCCGCCGCTTTGGAATGGCTCGTCCGGCATATGGATGAAAAGTTCGGGTTGAAGGTATGGCTGGAATCGAAACTGACGAGCAAAATAAAAGATGCCACTGTCAAAGTATTTCTTTTCCGTGCTGTTCAGGAACTCTTGTTTAATGTGGTCAAGCATTCCGGGGGCGATATTGATACTGCAGAAGTGTATCTCAACGATGCGGATAATATTATTACCCTCTCTGTCAGCGATCAGGGCAAGGGCTTTGATCCGGCTATTCTGGATTCCGTAACAAGAGAATCCGGGATAGGGCTGCTAAGTTTGCGCGAACGTGCTACTGCCATCGGGGGGAATCTTGATATCAAGAGCGCACCGGGGCGGGGGAGTCGGTTTACGATTACGGCTCCGATAAGCCTGGGCACAATCAGTGAACCTGAGAAACTTGTGCAGGATACTGTTTCCCCATCCGGTATACGTAAAAAAAAGGCAGTGGATGGGGACTCAGAAATCATAAGAGTGCTGCTTGTTGACGATCACAAGGTGATACGGCAGGGGCTTGTCAGCATAATTGCAGCTCAGCCGGGCATCACGGTGGCAGGCGAGGCAGGCAGTGGAGAAGAAGCCTTGGAGCTTGCCCGGCAGCTTAAGCCGGATGTGATTATAATGGACATTTCGATGGCGGGGATGGGCGGCGTAGAGGCCACCCGCGTCATCAAAACTGAAAATCCCGAGATCCGGGTGATTGGTCTTTCAATGTTTGCTGAAGAAAATATTTCTCAAAAGATGCGTGAGGCGGGAGCGGATGGATTTGTCAGCAAGAGCGAATCTTCCTCAGTGTTGTTGAAGGCAATTTATGATGTTGCAGAGTGAAATGGAAATTCTTCGGAAAATAAAACTTTTGTCCAAGAGACCTAAGATGAAGAAAAACGTATTTATTATCGGTCTGGACGATTTCAACCTCCAGATGCTGCAATCCCTTAGATATGCCGATGAATGCAATTTTATCGGCCTGCTCGATATCCATGCCTTAATCGACAGCGGCCGGTACCGGCTGGTCGACATGCTGGCGCTGGCCGAACAGGAGCTGCAAGACTTTGACGGCCCCATTGACGCCATTGTCGGGTACACGGACTTCCCGGTAAGCACGATGACGCCGATTCTTTGCGCAAAGTTCGGCGTGCCCGGCCCGACGCTCGAAAGCGTACTTAAATCCGAGCACAAGTACTGGAGCCGGCTGGAGCAAAAAAAGGTCATCGCCGAGCACGTCCCCCGGTTTACCACGTTCGACCCGTTTGAAGACAACGCCCTTGAAACAATCGCCCTTGATTTTCCCTTCTGGATCAAGCCGGTCAAGTCCACCGCCTCCCAGCTCGGGTTCCGGATCAACAACAAAAAGGCATTTAACCGGGCCATCGGGATCCTGCGGAAAAAAATCGGGTTGTTCAAGCCCTTTGACTACCTGCTGGACATGGTGGTGCTGCCGGAGGAAGTGGCCCGCGTAAATTCAGGATTTTGCGTGGCCGAAC
>JAABUA010000006.1 GCA_011389515.1 Desulfobacteraceae bacterium | reverse complement strand
GAAAGTCGTCGATGCTGTACCGGGAAAGATAGGGATCTTCCAGGTACAATACCCCCGCATCCCGCTCCGGGGCCGCAAGGCGGGTTTTTTTCCGGTCGGCAAGGGCTTCTGCCAGGCGGGGATTGTGGCGGCCGAAGGTTTTTTTCCGGTCCCGGATATCGCCGGCGTGTCGTTTTTCGAGCATCCGTCGGTGTTTGCCGCCCATCAGCAGGGAGATGTAGAAGTTGAAAAGCTGAAGCGCTGCAAGGTTCCCTTCTAAAACCATGCGGTTATGCAGAATCATGGTGAGCATCTCGTTGGGCGTGATGCCCATCATCTCCATCAGGGCGTCGTCGTCTGCAAAGCGGAGCGTCACATCCACGTTGGGTGGGATGGGGCGGACGACGCTGACCTTTCCGTCCTTGAAGACAATGGCGGCGGACACCGTTCTGGTTTCGGTTTTTATTCCGACGGAAAAGTTGATCCAGCCGTCCGCATCCTTCATGTATTGCCGGAGTCCGGCGCGCAGATTGAAGTTTGCAGCCATCAGCCGGAGCAGAAACCCTGCCAGCATCTTCGTGGGCATACGTATCATGGTTTTTTTTCCTGTTCCGGTACCGAGCGCGCGGCGGCTGCAAAATGATGGAAATGTGATTCAAATATTGCGATTCGATCCAATTTACAGCTATATTACCAGTTGCATGCGCGTTTGGCAATCATTCAAAGCCGTATAAAAAGCGGGGAGGAAGAATGGACGATGACCGTGTTTCGTTTGCACATCCGGTGGTAAATGAGCCCATATCGGCCATCGGCGGGGAATACCTGTTCACCGAGGAGAAACGGGTCGCCGATCCCGGGGGGGACCTGCTGTACTACAAGGGTTTTTTCATGATCGACAGGTCCTGCTGCGGCGTTGGCGGAAGCGCGTACGCCCTGGTTGCCGGGATCGTTGACCAATGGCATTTCAAAACAGCGGAAAACGACCGCCCCGTATCCCTTGTGCGGCCGGTAAAAAGCCAGCGCGAACGGATCCGGATCCAGGCGATGATAAAAAAGGAAGATCCCCTCTGCCAGGTGGCGTTTTTATGAAAGCCGGCATGCCGGCTGCGGCCTCCCGGGTTTGGTCATCGTGATCTGCCAGAGCTGGTTCAGCCGGGAGCGGAAGGTTCCGGCGCAGCTCAGCAGGTAAAAATTCCACATCCGGTAAAACTGTTCCCCATAGCCGTCCCTGTGTTTCGGCCAGGACGATTCAAAATTTCTGTGCCATGCCATGAGCGTTTTGTCATAGTGCGGCCCGAAGTTGTGCCAGTCCTCCATTACAAAAAGCCCTTCCATGGCTTCTCCTATCTGTGCAATGGACGGGAGCATGGAATTGGGGAAAATATACTTGTTGATCCACGGATTAATGGTGCTGGCGCTTTCGTTCCTGCCGATGGTCTGCATAAAGGCGATTCCGTCATCTTTGAGGCAGCGTGCAGTGGTTTCCATGTAGGTCCGGTAATTTTTATACCCGACGTGTTCGAACATGCCGATGGAGAGCACGCGGTCAAATTTTCCGGTTATGTCCCGGTAATCCTGCAGCCGGATGTCAATCGGCAGGTCTGCGTATTTCTGTTTTGCCAGCGCTGTCTGCTCCCGGGAAATGGTGACCCCGGTGACCCGGGCGCCGTATTTTTCCGCTGCATACGCTGCAAAGGACCCCCATCCGCAGCCGATATCGAGAACGCTCATGCCGGGCTCCAGCTGCAGTTTGCGGCAAATCAGATCCAGCTTGGCTTCCTGGGCTTCGTCTAAGGTTTCGGCATCTTTCCAGTATCCGCAGGTATAGGTCATTCGACCGTCGAGCATGTCCCGGTAAAAATCATTGCCCACATCATAATGCCTCAGGCCCACTTCATAAGCGTGCTTCCCCTTCTGCCGGTTGAGCAGGCGGCACTTCAACGCATGGAGGTAAAATTGCCAGTTCCCCGCAATAATCTGTTTAACATCCGTCCTGAAAATTTTGTCGAAAAACTGGTCCAGTGCGGGACAGTCCCACCAGCCGTCCATATAGCTTTCGCCGACGCCGACGCTGCCTTCGCTGATAATCCGGTCATAGAGATTATTGTTGTAGACGATGATGTCAAAGGGTCTGGTCCCGTTGATGGTGATGCCGGCCGCATTCAGGGTTTCTTCAACATACTGCCTGGCCGTTTTCGAACGTCTGAGGGCAGGTGTGAGGGTGAGGGGTTTTTTTAAAACATCATATGTCTGTTTTTCCATTTCGACCTCCCATTGATTTTCTCCTTAAACACAAGGATAAAATTCTGATGGAATTGGCGGGGTTCGCCATGTCGTATTTTATTCACTTATGTTATGGTTCTGTTAAAAACCATAATCATGTCCGGGGGGGTTGTCTATCAGCCGGGAAAATCCCTTTGGCAATTCTCCGATAAAACAGCAATGCCTGTTATACGCTTGGTTTTTTTGGACTTTTTTAGTAAGGTGCGTTGCCATGGAAAAAAAGAAAACAAACACCAATGAAATTGTTGATGCGGCGGTGGATCGTATCGATGAGCATGCCTTTCGGATATGCTGGGAATCAGCATTACCGGGAGGGCGTACAGCCATATACCGCGGTATGTCCCCTGACGCCATCGACAGAAATACCCCTGTTGCGGTATCGGATCATGGATGTGTCGATATCGAAGCGGTGGATAAGAATGTACGGCATTACTTTGAGGTTGTGGTGGGGGAAAGCCGCATGCTCATCGCCGAGCGGCGCATGAAGCTGGACGGCGCGGTCAATTTCCGGGATATCGGCGGGTATGCTGCCAGAGATGGACGGCGGGTAAAGTGGGGGCGCGTATTCCGCGCGGATGGACTCGCGGGGCTTTCAGACAAGGACCTGGCGCTTATGGGTCAGATCGGCATCCGGCGCGTCGTCGATTTCAGGACCGAATCGGAAGCGCTCAGTGCGCCGGACCGGCTGCCGGAGGACGGCAGCATGGCGTATATCCATCTGCCGGTCACCCATGGAAAATACGGTTTTACCGAAGCGGTAAAGCGCTTCAAAAAAGGGGATTCGGACTGGCTGACGGACGATTTTATGGTGAAGGGGTATATCAACAACCTTGAATCCTTCTCCAAAACATGGGAAACCGTGGTGCTCGAGGTGATCGATGCAGATAAAGGGCCGCTCGTGTTTCATTGCACCGGAGGGAAGGATCGGACCGGCACCTGCGCGGCGTTGCTGCTGCTTGCCGTGGGCGTCCCCGAGGAAACGGTGGTGGACGATCACCAGCTTTCCAATATCTATATTGCACGGCTTCTGCCCGATCTGTACAAAATGCTGAGCGACCACGGCATCGATCCGGAGCGCGTGTTTCCGTATCTTACCGCCCCCCGGGACTGCATAGAGGCGGTTATCGACCACATATCAAATAAATACGGATCTGCCCGGGAATATTTTCTCAGGAAAACGCTGGTAACGGAGCATCACCTGGAGAGACTGGAAGAGGTGCTGCTGGAATAGGGCCTACTCGATCTTTGTCAGGGAGATATCATCGATCCATACCGTTCCCTGCGTAAGTATGATGTCGAAAACAAACCGCTGTGCATCATTCGGGGCGGTTACCTGGAGGCTGAGCTCCTGCCATCCCGCATTGGACTCCATGTCTGTTATCAAGTCGATCATGGTCATCGGCCGGGTACGAGTGGGTCTGAAGTCCAATCGTACCGCCGGGGTTACCATTGTCTGGCTGTAATCAAGGTTTTCCGCTTTGATCCATAACACCAGTTCATATTTTTCCCCCGGTTCGGGAGCGTCTGCTTTGTTTTCAGGCGACAGCGTTACAAAGCCGATGGGATTTTGCACGCTTACTTTCAAGGAGCGGCTGCCGCTTATCTTGTCCCCCGAGTCAAAGGAGTAGTCGAACTCAGTGTTTCTCGCGGGGGTCAGCTTCCAGCCCGACGGGGTCATGTCGGGGGTGATTGTTTCAAAATTGCCGTTTTTTATCAGGTTCGCGCCAAAACAGACACCGTGAGCCGCTGCGATGAACAACCCCGCAAGTAGTATGGCCAACAGGTTTTTTTTCATTACCTACCTCCTTGATGTTGCGAGAATTGTATCCCATGTATTTTCAATTGTTAAGTCAATTGTCGATTAAAATCAAGGAAAAAAGAAAAGCGGTATTTTCAGCAATAGCGCCATGAAAATATTTTGAATGGTTATTACTTGATTATTCAGGATTCTACTGATATTAATCCCAATGAGATACGTATCCGGAGCGTGATGCATGGCGATGCTTTTTTTCCGGGCTGCGGGGAATGATGAAAACAATCATTACAAAAGGGGGTTTTGCAAGGATGATTATCAGGGCTATTTCAATGAGTGCTTGCGTATTGCTGATGGGCGTCGTTCTGATCTTTTCGGGCTGCGGCGGGGAAAAAGGGCAGGCGGAATTCGACATCTCAAACCTTGAATATTCCATCGTCCAGGACGGAAGATTCCTATATACGGTTACAGTAACCGGCGATATACGCAATATCGGCACCGCAGATGCGCGCGAAGTGGTCGTCACCGGCGGCTGCCCCTCGTGCGGATCGGCATACCGGCAGGCGGAGTGGCATCTCACGGATACGGACAAGGCCGATGAACAGAAAGCGGTCATCCGCTACCTAGGAAAAGGGGAACGGACAAATTTCGCATTCAAGGGGCTGGCATTCTATTCCACGGGCGGCAGCGGCGAGCCGCCAACCGAGATGCCCGACGAGTTGGAAGTGTATGTGATGTCTTTTGAATCCGCCGATTAGGATGGCGTTCTCCGGCTGGTCGGTTCGATCAGCCGGATCAATACCGCCACCCCCAGATCTTCCCTCAACCGCTGCTCGGTTTTTCGGAGCAGCTTCTCTATCTCCTTTATCTCGTCGGAAAAAATCTCATCGTTCATCGGGATAAGAATTTCCAGCAGCTTGCGCCCGTTGTCGTCCCTTACCCGGCAGGTAACCTGGCAGGTGGTCACGGGCATTGTTTCTTCCAGGATATTGCATACCTGCCCGGAGTGAATCTTGACGCCATCGACCCGCAGGATGTCGTCGGTGCGTTCCTGGAACCATTCTATTCTTGAAAGGCGGCTCCCGCAGGAGCACGTTTTCTGAATAATGCGCGCTTTGTCGCCCGTCCGGAAGCGGATCAGGGGGAATGCCCGCGTGGTCAGGGTGGTCAGAACGAGTTCTCCGGTTTCCCCTGCAGACAAGACGGCCTTTGTTTCCGGGTCGATGATTTCCGCCAGAAAATGATCTTCACTGATGTGCAGCCCGTCATGGGCAGTGCATTCAAATGCGATGGCCGGGCCCGGCACCTCGCTCAGACCGTAATGGAGCCACAAAGAAACGAAGGCCCGCTCTTCTACGGTTTTCCGGAAGTTATCGGAAATGGTTTCCCCTGCGATAATCATGGTATGCAGGTTAAGGGCCGCCGGGCCGACCTGGGTTCTGTGCATGTAATCGGCAAGCTGATACGCCATGGCGGGTGTTGTGACGAGAATGGTGGTTTTGTAATCGCGCAGGACCATGAACTGCTTGTCAATGGAAAGCTGGGTGTTGGGGATGACGCTTACGCCGATGTCCTCGGCGCTGTCCTTGTAGTCCCGCCCCCAGTTGGCAAGCCCCTGGTTGAAGGCCACCTGAAGGATGTCATGGGCCGACACCGAGGCTGCATTCAGGGCCCTTGCGGCGATGCGCCGCCACATGTCAAGATCCTGTGAGGTATACCCGCTTACGGTGGGGTGCCTGGCGATGCCGGGCGCCGTGTGGATGCGGACGATATCCCTGAGCGGCACCGCAAAAAGTTCATACGGGTAGTGCTCGCTGAAATCGGCGCGGTCCAGAAACGGCAGGCGCTTCATGTCGTCTATGGATTCGACCTGTCCCGGCTCGATCCCCGCGGCATTCATGCGCTGCCTGTGAAAATTGACCTGCCGGTACGCACGGTTCAGGGTGCTTTGCAGCCGCTCCAGCTGAAGCTGGGTTTTTTCTTCGGGTGTATACGTCAGAAAGTCATCGGTTTTCATCGTCAAATTCCTCGTAATCCTTTCCGAGATAGGCGCGTTTTACATTTTTATCGGCAAGCAGTTCATCTGCGGCCCCTTCCAGGACAACGGACCCGGTTTCAAATACATATCCCCTGTCGGCAACCGAAAGGGCCGCCTGGGCATTCTGCTCCACGATCAGTATGGTCAGCCCCTTGCTTCTCAATGTTTCGAGAACGCCCATTATTTTTTCGACAATCAGCGGTGCAAGCCCCATGGATGGTTCGTCCAGCAGCAGCAGCCGCGGTCTGGCCATCAGGGCGCGTCCAATGGCAAGCATCTGCTGCTCCCCCCCGGAAAGCGTTCCGGCCGGCTGCTCGAAGCGTTCTTTCAGGATGGGGAAAAGGTCGGTTACGGTTTCCATGGTTTCCCGCACCTCTTCTCTGGCTTTCTTTTTCAGCATCGTGTATGCGCCCAGGATAAGGTTATCGTGTACCGACATGGGCGGAAATATCAACCGCCCCTCCGGCACGAGGCTGATGCCGGACTTCACCACCGCGGGCGGGTCCATGCCCTTGAGGTTTTTCCCCTCAAACAGGATTTCACCGGTCCAGCTGGGCAGAATCCCGCTGACAGCTTCCATCAGCGTGCTCTTCCCGGAACCGTTGGCACCGATCAGGGTGATGATTTCCCCTTCCTTGACCGAAAGGCTGATTCCCTTCACAGCCATGATCTGGCCGTAAAAACACTTTAGATTCCGTATACGAAGCATAAGGTATATGTGGACCGTTATCGGTTGCGGTTTGTATGTTGTTTTTAAAGGGGAAAGGCCCGGGCCGGGGTGCGCCTTACTTCGGTTTCCCCAGGTAGGCCGCCATGACCGCCTCATCGGACTGGACTTCCCGGGGCGGGCCTTCGGCGATTTTTTTCCCCTGATCCAGCACGATGATCTGATCGCAGACCTTCATTGTCAGGGCCATGTCATGTTCCACCAGCAATACCGTGATTCCCTGTTTCCGGATGTTTTCGATCAGTTCCCCGAGCGTGTCGGTTTCGTTCATGTTAAGGCCTGCGGCGGGTTCGTCGAGCAGGAGCAGTCCGGGTTCGGATGCAAGCGCTCTGGCAAGTTCCAGGAGGCGCTGCCAGCCGAATGGCAGGTCGCTGCTTTTGCGGTCCGCATAATCCGCAAGCCCGACAAATTCGAGCAGTTCATGTGCTTTCTGGCGTGCCCGGCGTTCTTCTGTCATTATGCGGGGCGTCTTGAGCACGCTGCCCAGCAGGCCGCAGGTGGTTCTCGTATGCATTCCCACCAGTATATTTTCAAGAACGCTCATGCTGGAAAACAATTCCACGTTCTGGAATGTCCGGGCGATGCCCATGTTTACCAGATCATGAACAGCTTTCCCGCTGATTGATTTGCCCTTGAATGTTATCTTCCCCGAATCCGGGGGGAAAATGCCGGTGATCAGGTTGAAAAGCGTGGTCTTGCCCGCCCCGTTGGGGCCGATGAGCCCGGTGATGGATCGGGGCATGAGGGAAAACGAAACGTCTTCTATGGCCCGTACGCCGCCAAAGGCCTTGAAAAGCGAATCAATCGTCAGAAGGGTCGAATTACCTGTCATCTTTTTTCCGGCTGTTTTCATAAATATCGAGAATGCCGCGGGTCAATCCCCGGGGCAGAAAAATCATCACAAGCATGAGTACCAGTCCGTAAACCATCATTTCGTAATCTGCAAACGTATGGAGCCATTCCGGCAGAAGGGTAAGCAGGGAAGCGCCCAGCAGGGATCCCCAGATGCTGGCCATCCCGCCGATGACGACCATGGTCACGATCCGGATGGAGGCAAGAAACGAAAACGATCCCGGGCTGATGAAATACACCTGGTGCGCGTAAAGAAAGCCTGCCAGAGAAGCCATTGCCGCACTCAACACAAATATGCTGAGCTTCATTTTTGCCGTGTTGACGCCAACGGCCGCTGCGGCATGCTCCCCGTCGTGGATCGCCCGTAAAGCGCGTCCCACGCGGGAATCGATGATCCGGCGGCACATGATGAAAAAAAAGAGCACCACGCCCCATACCAGAAAAAAATAACTGCGGTCCGTGTCAAAAACAAAATTACCGATGGAAAGGGGCGGGATTCCCACGAACCCGGAAGCGCCTCCGGTGACACTGTACCATTCCCGGAAAATGATGCTGACGATCATCCCGAAACCGAGCGTGCCCATGCCCAGGTAGTATCCGGTCAGGCGAAGGGTGGGGATGCCCACGATATAAGCAATGACAACCGCGGCGAAAATGGCCACGGGAAGCGCGATCCACGGGGACAGGTTGTAGGTGGTTGATAAAATGGCGGTCGCGTAGGCGCCTATTCCGTAAAAAGCGGCGTGCCCAAGAGAAATCTGTCCGGCATATCCCATGAGCATGTTGAGGCTCAGTGCCAGAAGCGTGTTTATGCCGATAAATATCATCACCTGCAGATAATAGGCATTGTCAATGAGGATGCCGGCCGCGGTCGCAGCCGCGGCAAAAACGATACAGGCGATGATGTGCGTGTCGATCCGGATCATGTTAAAACCGTTTTACTTTGACTGCGCTGATAATGCCGCCCGGACGGAAATAGAGGACAAGCAGCAGCAACAGGAATGCCGTGGCATCCTTGAGGCCTGAAGATACGAACCCGACCCCCAGGGCTTCCAGTATGCCCAATAGAAAACCGCCCAGCACCGATCCCCAGAGGCTTCCCAAACCGCCCAGCATGGCGGCGCAAAAGCCTTTCAGGCCCAGCATCGAGCCCATGTCATAGGCAGGCATCGTTATGGGTGCAATGATGATGCCGGCAACCGCACCCATGCCGGTGGAAAGCCCGAATGCCAGAAGAGTCATCAGCTTTGAGGGAATGCCAACCAGCCATGCCGCCTGCTTGTTGATCGCGCACGCATGCATGGCCTTGCCCGTAAGGGTCCGCTTGTAAAAAAAATGAAGGCATGCGGCGACCATGATGGCAATGAGCACGATCCAGATGCTCTGGGTAAGCAGCCGCGCGCCCGCAATATCAAGGGGCTGGTGCGCGGTAAAGGGGGGCATTGTATGGGAGTCTTTCCCCCATATCAGCATGGCCAATCCCCTCAGGAAAATGGAGGCCCCCACCGTTATGATAATGAGCACGATGGGCTCCGGCCGGCTTACCGTTCGGATGGCCAGTCTTTCGAAAACAAGGCCCAGAATGGCCACGCCGAATACGGTAATCAGAAAAGCGGGCACAACGGGTACATGCAGCGTCATGGTCAGGGTAACCATGGTAAGCGCACCGATCATGACGAATTCGCCGTGGGCGAAATTGATCAGGTCGGTGGAGCGGTAGAGCATGGAGAAACCGATGGCGATGACCGCGTAAATCGCCCCGTTGGTAATGCCCGAGAAAAAATATTGCAAGAATTCCTGCATGGATCCCTTCCGTTGTCGAAAAAACTATTCAACCAGTTCCCACGTGCCGTCCTTGATGCGCACCATGACGAAAGCATCCGGCGCCAAACCGTTATGGTCTGTTCCGGAAAAAGTGAACGTACCGGAGATGCCCACATGCCCCTTGATTTGCTCAAGGTTGCTCCGGATCTTGTTCTTGTCGCCGTCCGTGCCCTTCATGGCCTCGGCAAGGAGGTTGATTCCGTCAAAGGCGTATCCGCCAAAAGAGGAGGCGGTTTCGCCCAAGCGCTCTTCATATGTGGAGATGTAATCCAGCAGCACGGCTTTCTGGGGATCATTGTCCGGCAGCAATTCCGCTACCAGGATTTTTCCGGTCGGCAGCAGTATCCCTTCCGCGGCATCACCGGCAAGATCGATAAACCGCGGTGATGCAACGCCGTGGCTGTTGTAGAGGGGCAATTCGATGCCGAGCTGCTGCACATTTCTGGCCACCACGGCAGGTCCGGGGTTGGTTCCCCAGCATACGATGGCTTCCGGATCGGCCCTGCGTATATTGGTCAGCTGGGCGGTGGTATCCGTATCGCGGGTGCCGAAATTCTCCTGGGCAACGACTTCGATGCCGAAATCACCCGCCTGTCCAAGAAGCTGGTCCCGTCCGCTCTCCCCGAAGGCGTCGGACTGGATCATGACCGCCACTCTTTTTATCCCCTTTTTTTGCATGTGCGCGTAAATGCTGCTCACTGCGTGGATATCGCTCTGTGCTGTCTTGAAAACCCATGGTTTTATCGGGTCCGTTATCTGGTTGCCTGCGGCGCAGCTGATCAGCGGAACTTCCGCCCGTACAAGTACCGGGACGACTGCCAGGGATGTCGGGGTGAGACTGGGGCCGACAATGGCAATGACATTGTCCCTGGTGAGGAGGCGCTGTGCGTTCCTGACGGCCCGTGACGGATCCCCTTCGGAGTCGTAGATGACCGCTTCGAGCATGCGACCGTCAATGCCCCCCTTGGCATTGATCCTGTCTATGGCCAGTTCCATGGATTTCTTTTCGGGATCGCCAAGGAAGGAGGCCGGACCTGTGACTGAAAAAATGCCGCCGATTTTGATGGGTTCATTTTTCTGCTCCGCCGCAGCCGTTGATGCACAAAACAGGCAGGCGGCCATGATAAGTGCTGTAACTATGGCAATAATACGGCATTTGCTTTTGGTATCCATCTGCTTTCTCCTTTACCTTTAAGGGTGTTGTCCCGGTATACAGGTACATCCATGTCGGGATCATTTCGGGGCGGAAAGGGACCGGTTTCCAGGTCGCCTCCTGCTGCGTCTACATTGTGTAGAGTTTGTTGCCGTCGATGATTTCAACGCCATTTTCTGTCAAAATGGCCACGGCCTCTTCGATTTTATCGAAGCGGAATATCATGACTGCATTGTCGCCGCTCTGGGCAACAAAGGCGTACATGTATTCCACGTTGATCCCGGCTTTTGTCAGAAGGTCGAGGATGCCGTGAAGCCCGCCCGGACGGTCGTTGACGAGAGCGGCCACAACCGGTGTTTTTTTAACGGTAAAACCGCTGGTTTTAAGGGCTTCTTCCGCTTTGGCATTGTTGTCCACGATCAGGCGGAGAACACCGAAATCCGATGTGTCTGCCAAGGCGAGGGCGCGTATGTTGACGCCGGCGTCGGACAGGATTTTTGTTACTTCCGACAAACGCCCCATCTTGTTTTCCAGAAAAATGGATATCTGTTGTGCTTGCATGCGCTTCCTCCCTCTATAATTTTCTTCGGTCGATCACCCTGGCGGCTTTGCCCTCGCTCCTGGCGATGCTTTTGGGTTCGGCGAGTTTCACGCTTACCGAAACGCCCAATGTTTCCTTGATATTGCTTTCAATGGTGGCGCTGAGGCGCTGGAGCTCCTTTACCTCGTCCGAAAAGGTTTTGTCGCTGATCTCCACCTTGACGGTCAGGATGTCCAGGTTTTCCTTCCGGTCTACTTCCAGCTGGTAATGAGGTTCCACGCCTTCTATTTCCATAAGCACGCTTTCGATCTGCGACGGAAAAACGTTGACGCCGCGGATGATCAGCATGTCGTCGGTGCGGCCGCTTACCTTGTTCATCCGAACCATGGTCCTGCCGCAGATGCACGGCTCCGGATTGAGGGACGTGATATCCCTTGTGCGGTAGCGAATTACCGGGAACGCCTCCTTGGTTATGGACGTGATGACCAGTTCGCCGGTTTCACCGTACGGAAGCGGCTCCCCGGTATCGGGATCGATAATTTCCGGTATGAAATGATCTTCAAAAAGATGAAGCCCTTTTTGGGCTTCGTGGCACTCTATGGACACTCCGGGTCCGATGACTTCGCTCAGGCCGTAAATATCGACAGCCTTGAGATTCAGTTTTTCTTCGATTTCCTTTCGCATGCTTTCCGACCAGGGTTCCGCGCCGAAAACACCGAAGCGGAAGTTGAGGTCCTTGAAGGACACGCCCATTTCTTCGGCGGCTTCGGCCAGGTGGAGGGAATAAGAGGGAGTTGCGGTAAGTATGCTGGGCTTGAAATCCTTCATGATGATGACCTGGCGCCGGGTGTTCCCGCCGGATACCGGGATAACCGAAGCGCCGAGTTTTTCCGCGCCGTAGTGAACGCCCAGTCCCCCAGTGAAAAGACCGTATCCGTATGCGTTGTGGATGATGTCTCCGCGGGTGGCCCCCCCGGCGGTAAGGGCGCGCGCCATGAGCTCCGCCCACGTATCGATATCCCGCGCCGTGTAACCGACAACGGTGGGCTGCCCCGTGGTTCCGGAGGATGCATGAATCCGGACGACGTTGTCCATGGGCACCGCGAACATCCCGAAAGGATAGTTGTCCCGGAGATCCTGCTTGATGGTGAACGGCAATCGGCGCAAATCCTCAAGCGATTTGATGTCTTGCGGCGTAATGCCGGATTCTTTGAATTTCGACCGGTAAAAAGGAACCATGGCATTGGCACGCGACAGGGTGGCCTGCAGCCGCCGCAGCTGGATGGCTTCAAGCGCCTCCCGGGGCATTGTTTCATATTCGATATTAAAAATCATTTTTCGGTATCCTCCCCAAGTTGTAAAGTAACGGCGCGCCGTGCCACGGTGGCGGTGCAGAAATAAAAATATGGCCGTGGGCGGGTGCCACACGGCCATATTAAAAAAAATAAACCATGGGCGACCCTTGCGCGTCTTCCCATGGCGTAATCACGATCCGGTTGTGTATAATTTTATGGCGTTGACCCGGCCGATCCATGGGAAGACTTCCTAAAAAAGAAAAAGTTCCCAAAATCTGCCGGACAGCCTTTTGTTGCTGTCATGGCGTTAATTATCCGTTTCAATATCAAACGTTCATTGTACAGATGGCTTTCCATGCGCCTGTACATGCCTCCTGCCTATCTATCATTCTGCCTTTTCTAAACGTATGCGGTACGTATGTCAAGAAAAAAAACTACCCTTTCAGGCTCGCCTTGAATGCGGCTGTGCGTTTTTCCAGGAAGGCCGTTGTCCCTTCTTTGGCATCTTCGCTTGCTATGCAGAGCGCAAAGGCATTGATCTCCATCTTGCAGCCGCTGGAAAGATCGACATCCATTCCGTCGTTAATGGCTTTTTTGGCGGCATTCAGCGACACTTTGCCCTTTGCAGCCATTATGCCGGCGGTCTTTTTCACTTCCGGCATCAACTGCTCCGCCGGCAGGACTTTATTGATGATGCCTTTATTCATGGCTTCCTCGGCGCCCAACATTTTTCCTGTAAATATCATTTCCTTGGCCAGGTTTTTGCCGACGATCCGGGCAAGCCGCTGTGTTCCGCCGAAACCGGGAATGATGCCCAGGTTTATTTCCGGCAGCCCGATTTTTGCATTATCCGATGCATATATAAAATCGCATGCCAGCGAGATTTCCAGCCCTCCGCCCAGAGCGAATCCGTTAACAGCGGCGATTACCGGTATGGGAAGTTCCTGCAGCTTGTTCATGACCATATGCCCGTTTTTTGCAAAGTAGCGGGCCTGCACAGGATTCAGGGTCGAAAGCTCGCCGATATCGGCGCCGGCAACAAACGCCTTTTCACCGGCCCCCGTCAGAATAAGAACACGGATATCCTCATTTCCGGCAACTTTGTCAAGCGCGTCGACAAGTTCCTGCAGCACCTTCGAATTCAGTGCATTCAGCGATTTTGGACGATTAATGGTAATTGTAGCAAAATCGTCTTCCTGTTCGAATAGAATGGTTTCATATGACATGTCGGCCCTCCTGATATTAATATGATGTTATGTCGGTTTTATAAAAAATGCTTTGAAACTCGTTTTTTTCTTTGATAACATATATAATTTATTTTACAAGAAGTCTTCCCTGTTTCCTGATATTGCGGATTGTGCTGACCGGCTGCGTCCGCCCTTTGTTTTCGTATTTCGGAAAAATTTCCGGAAAATTTTCTGGAATTCATACGTATGATTTTCAGATAGATAATAGATAAATGAAACACCGGTTTTTGTCAATTGTGATGCATCGCCGCAACCGTCCTGTCTTCATGGCATTCGGGTAAAAATATATTCGGGGCAGACCCTGGCGGCAAACGGTATGTGATATGTTTTCAGGAGTGTACTATGTTTAACATGGACGATGAAGCGATAATAAAAGCATATAAAAGATACGCCAGAAATTACGATTTGATTTTCGGCAAAATTTTTGACCATGGCCGCAGGCAGCTCATGGGCAAAATGAATTGCAGGCCGGGCGACCATGTTCTTGAGGTCGGCGTTGGCACCGGATTAACCCTTCCTTTTTATTCGGAAAGCGTCAAGGTTACCGGTATTGACATTTCGCCGGATATGCTCCAGGTGGCCAGACAGTATTTAAACGGCAACGGCTCCACAAAAAGGTCGCTGTTTCTCATGGACGCCCAGCAGATGAGTTTTGCCGACAATATGTTTGACAAGGTGGCTGCCATGTATGTTGTTTCAGTGGTGCCTCAGCCGAAAACCTTGGTATCGGAAATGAAGCGGGTATGCAAACCGGGCGGCGATATTTTTATTTTAAACCACTTCAGCAACCACAAGCTGCTCCCGAAAATGATCGAAACCGTGATGCTCCCGTTTCAGAACCTTCTTGGATTTTCCCCGCGGCTTTCAATGGATTGGCTGATCAACAGCATGGACATGCCCGTCGTCGGGGTGGATGCCGTCAATCTTTTTGGCTACTGGACGTTGATTCATGCCAAAAATGTTGAAAACTGAAAATCCGTCGTTATTATATTTGATCATGCGGTTGTAACAAGGACCTTCCTTCCATGTATACCGAAGAAGAAGACGTATTATATTGCGATTTTCATCCGGATCCGGATACGGAATACTTTTTGTACGTCGGCGAATTAAAGACGGATTGCCTGAACCCCTTTCTCAGAGATGCCTTCAGCAGGATTTTCAACAAAAAATTTGATTTCATTTCCATTCTGCCGGATGTTATGGCCTGCTATCCGCACAGAAACATCCTTGTGATCAATCCCCGCAGCAGGGAGTTGATCACGAGAAGCGGGTGCAAGGTCAGCTGCCGCATCACCAACAGGGATTTTAACCGCCAGGTGTCCGAATCCAGGACCGTTCACACCCTGATCCAGGAACTTTTACAGCGGCAGAGCCGGCTTTTCGTGCATGTTTTTGAATCCGTGCCGGAAATGACCCTGAACCGCATCCCTGGTGTCACCCTGCTGGGTCCGGACGGGGAAATCGCACACCTGTGGAACAACAAGCTGCACCAGTTGCAGGCGCTGCAGAATACTTCGGTTCCGGTGATCGATTTCAGGGTATGTGCCGGATATACGGAACTGCTGCAGGTTACGGACAAGCTCTGGCATGAATGGGACCAGGGGATTTTCGTCAGCCAACCCTATAGCGCCGCCGGAATGAACAGTTTTATCGCCTTTTGCGCCCAGGATCTGGCAGGCAGGGAAATGTTTGCCGATTCAAAGTACTTTGCCAGCAAGTACATCCCCCATGTTTCGGATCCCACCGTCTTAGGGGTGGTGGCCAATGCGGATGAGATATTTATCGCAGCGGTGGCGGATCAGGATATTGAAGGGGGCAACACGTTCAAGGGGTCTGTTTTTCCTTCCGCACTCCCCCCCCACATCCAAAACGAGCTGAAAGAGCATACCCGGACCGTGGGCCGGATTCTCGGGCAAAGCGGATACCGGGGCATTTTCGGCTGCGACTATGTCGTGGATGAAAAAGAAAAGGTCCATTTTGTGGAACTCAATGCCCGGAAGCAGGGCACAACCATGGAAATGTGCTGTACGCTGGAAAATCTTCTACCGGCGGATGCGCCGTCGCTCCTTGAGCTTGAATATCATGCCGTTACCGAAAACCGTTTTCCGGCAAACAAGAGGGAACTCCAGGAATCGCTCGGCGACATATGCTGGCGAACGTACAACTTCAAGACGGATAAGGGGATATTCATCCAGGAGTCCATTTTCCAGGACCATGACGAGCGCGAACTTTTCAGACAGGTTGCATGCAATACAATGGAACACGGTGTCATTGTCATGGAACACCTGGGACAGGGTCTGCAGGCGGAGCCGGGATCTTTCGTGGGGCGCATCGCAGCGGTTTCCAGAAGGCGGGATCTTCTGGAGGGAGATATACAAGCGGGCAAGGAATTGCTCAGAAAATCAATTAAAATAAGAGATGAAAACGAATCATGAGTGATGAAACAGGTGCAGGAAAACTAGACAGCTTCAGCCGGGAGCTGTTCCAGGAATTATTTTCCCCGGCCGGGGAAAAATCTCCGGCAGCACAGCAGGAGATTGTGGAAGTAACGGATCTTTTGCAGAAAGCAAGGGAGCAGGACCTGACCCAGCCCATCGTAAACCTTTTCCGGCTGCTGCGCCGCATCCGCAAGGAAAAAGGACAGACCCCCCGGGATCTGGGTGTGGAAGAGAGCGATCTCCTGCAACTGGCGGTGAAACACCAGCAAATCGACGAGCACGAAGTAACCATCGGCGGCCGTGTTTTGAAAGCCTTGTCCATTGTTGAAGATGCAAATGCCAGGGCAATGGCGTATATGCAGGAGCATCCAAAGGCCGCCCCCAGCGGCATCGAACTGTGGGACAGGATCCGGGAGAACCAGGAGCGGATCAAAAAAGTGCTTGGAATGAAGCAGGAAGACTGGGACAGCTTCAGCGGGCAGCTCCGATTTGCCATTGAATCCGTCAAGACCCTGTCGGGGATACTGGACCTGCCCGAAAACGCCGTAACCGATATCCAGCGCGTAACCAGTCAGTACAGGATGCGCCTGACGCCGTATTATACCAGCCTGATCATGCCGGGTGCGGTCAATGACCCCGTGTTGCTCCAATCCGTGCCAACGGGGGAAATGATCGACAACGTCGGGGAGGAGATCCCTCCGGTAGCCGCGGACCACTCCCCGGCAAGGCTCATCGATCAGTTTTATCCCCGGGTGGCCACCATCAAGGCCACCAACATGTGCGGCATGTATTGCACCCATTGCCTGCGCATCGCGCATATCGGCAAAAAAGACCGCATCTACAGCAAACAGGCCTACCAGGAAGCCCTGGATTATATCCGGAACAATCCCGGCATCCGGGATGTGCTGGTTACCGGCGGCGATGCGTTTGTCCTTCCCAATGACCTGCTCCGGTGGCTTTTGCAGGAGCTCGACCAGATCGAACATGTTCGCCTGAAACGGATGGGTTCCAGGATTCCGGTAACCACCCCCCAGCGGATCGACAGTGAGCTTCTCGATATACTGGAACAGAGCAACGACCAGAAACCACTGCGCGTGGTGACACAGATCAATACGGCCCAGGAGATTACGCCGGTATCCCGGGAGACGTTCAGGCAGATCTCAAAACGGGTCAGCGCCGTTCTCAACCAGGCCGTCCTGTTGCGGGGCATAAACGACACCCGGACCAAAATGTGGAAGCTCTGCGAAACCATCCAGGAAGCCCACGTGCGCCCCTATTACGTATTTAACTGCAGCTACCGCAACCCCCAGTTCTCCCACTTGCGGGTGCCGGTGCCGGTGGGTCAGGACATCATCGAGTCCATGTACGGCAATGTTTCCGGAGATGCCATCCCCCGATACATCGCCACTGCCGGGGGAAAGATCCCCCTGCACCGCAGCAATGTTGCGGGCAGGGCCGGAAGCGACATTGTCCTGAAAAAACCCTGGAGCGGCGAAGAGGTGAAATATCCGGATGCTTCCGAGGAAGACCATTCCAACGCGGATTTTTCTTTTGCCAGGTATGTTGAATAGCCGGAGACGGATCCCTTTTATTTCCAGGAGAGCGTTGGTATGCAGCAGGTAGACGATTTGCCGCAAAGCATCCGGGCATTCATGCAGGACAATGAAGAAGCGATGCTGGCTCTTTTACAGGAACTGGTTCTGATTCAGAGCGGCAGTGGAAACAAGGCCGGCCTTGCGCGTATGGCCGACGCCCTGGCCGGGATCATGCCCCCGGCTATGCAGCTTCAGCGTCTTTCCTTTGCAGAGCAGGGCGATATGCTGATGGCAAAAACCCCAAAAGCAGCCGGTGAAAGGCAGCTGCTTTTGCTGGGTCACACGGATACGGTATTCCCGCCGGACACGGACTTCCATTTTTACCGGGAGGATGAAAGCAAATCCTACGGACCCGGAGTCATCGACATGAAGGGCGGCCTGGTCTGCAGCATTTATGCCCTGCTGGCCTTGGAGCGCTTTGGACTTTTAGAGCAGATACCGGTTTGCATGTTCTGCAATTCCGACGAGGAAATCGGCTCCCCCGCATCCTGGAATATCACATGCCGGGAGGCGGATCAATCCTTTGCCGCGTTTGTGATGGAATGCGGCGGCAGTCAGAATGGGATCGTTACCGGAAGAAAGGGAAAAAGCGGGTACAAGCTTATCGTTTCCGGACAATCCGGTCATGCAGCCCAGGCCGGCACAGACAAGCCCAGTGCCATCCTGGAGATGGCGCACAAGATCATCGCACTGGAGGCCCTGAACGACCCTCCCCGGGTGAGCCTGAACGTAGGTGTCGTAAGGGGGGGCATAGGGCCCAACACGGTGCCGGGACAGGCAGAGGCGCTGATCGATATCCGGTATCTTCAGGAAGAGGACGATGAGCGGTTGAAAGCGGAAATGGACCGCATTCTGGATGCCCCGGTTGTCAGGGAGACTGCCTGCAGTCTGGCCTATCAGTCCGGCCGGCCGTCCATGCCGCAGTCTGCATCCAACGAAACGCTTTTTCAGCTGGTGCAATCCCAGGCGGAACTGCTGGGGCAGCGCATCCGTCCCGAGTTCAGAAACGGGGTGTCGGATGCAAATGTTGTGGCGTCAAGAGGGGTGCCGGTGCTCGATGGCATGGGACCCCTTGGGGATTTTGATCACAGCGAAAGGGAGTACATGCTCAAGTCCTCCCTGGTGGAGAGAGCCGGTTTGCTGGCCCTTTCCATCTGGCATTGCTGCAGGAAGCAACAGGCTTTGGGTTTTTAAAAAAACGTTGACACAATCCCCTGAAATGAGCAAATTGAAAGTATGCAGCCTATGTTTTTTCACCAACCCGAATCACAGGAGGAGATCACCATGTCAGTAAAACGTGTCCTTATCACATTGGCCGTTGTCCTTGGGCTTATGACCAGCGCACCCGCCGTTCAGGCCGCGCAGGACATCCTTTTTGGAGGCGCTTCCATCACCGGTGTTTATTACCAGGTGGCGCTGCAGATCAGTAACCTGATGAACAAACATGAAGGGGAAGATTACAATTACGTGGGACGCCCCACCGGCGGTTCGGTGTTCAACATCAACGCCATTGAAAGAGGGGCCTTTGACTTTGGGGTGGCCCAGTCGGACCGGAATTACCAGGCATATTACGGTGAAGCGGACTGGGAAGGAAAATCGGTTAAGGATCTTCGCAGTGTTTTCAGCATGCATCCAGAGACCGTCATGCTGGTCACCCGGAAAGACACCGGCATCGAAAAGGTGGAGGACATCAAGGGGAAACGGATTAATATCGGCAACCCCGGTTCAGGGCAGCGGCACAATGCGCAGGATGTCCTTCGCATCTACGGTATAGACCAGGATAAAGACATCCAGGCGGAAGGCCTGCAGCAGCATGAAGCATCCAGGGCCCTGGTGGACCACAAGATCGACGCTTTCTTCTACACCGTCGGCAACCCCAGTGCAACCGTCGAAGAGCCGGCCACCTCTGTGGATATCCGCATGATCCACTTGAACCATGCCAATATTAAGAAAATGGTGGCGGACAATCCCTACTACATCATGACCAAGATTCCTTCGGGCACCTACAGGGGTGTGGATTATGACGTGGAAACCTATGCGGTAACCGCCACGGTCATAACCAACGCAAATGTATCGGAACAAGTGGTATATGACATGACCAAAACCGTTTTTGAAAAACTCGATGATCTCAAAGCATCCCACGCCGCGTTCAGGAATCTCAATCCTGAGGAAATGCTCCAGGGGCTTTCCGCTCCTTTCCATCCCGGCGCGGAAAAATACTACAAGGAAAAAGGCTGGTTGAAATAAGACCCGCCAGTTGATCAAAAGAGGCAGGCGGATAGCGTCTCCGCCTGCCTCTTTACTACTTCCGATCCGTAATTTTCTAACCTGAGAGAATACCGCGTATGGGGCATCAGCATCAGACCGAAGATCAGAACGGACAGGACGAGCCCACTGAAAATGGTGCAGAAGTGCCAAAGGAAATTTCCGCCCTGGTAGAAGCGGGGGGCAGAGATCCTGAAAACCGTGTTTTTGCGGCATTTATCACTTTGGTTTGTCTGGGCTGGTCCGGATATCAGCTGTATATCGCTTATGAACCCCTGAATTCACATATTGCAAGGGCGTGGCACCTGGCTTTTGCCATTTGCCTGGCCTTTCTGGCGTATCCGGCTTATAACCAGCACCGCCCCCCATTCTATGTCAATGGATTGAAAAAAATCGCACCTTGGTTTTTCAGAAAATCGATTCTCTCCTATATTCCATTCTATGATATCCTGTTTGCTTTCCTTGCTACAATGGCAGCATTGTACATCTGGTGGGACTATGACAACCTGGTGTTCCGCCAGGGGCTTCCCTCCACGATGGATATCTGGATGGGCACAATCCTGATCGTTCTTCTGCTTGAAGCGGCGCGCAGAACGCTGGGGCCCGCCCTGGCAATACTGGCATTTTTCTTTCTCATGTATAATTTCATCGGCCCCCATTTGCCCGAAATTCTCCGGCACAGAGGCGTTCCACTCGATTTTGTGATCAGCGATATGTATCTGTCCACCACCGGTATTTTTGGGGTGCCTTTGGGCGTGGCAACAGATTTCGTCTTCCTTTTCGTCTTGTTCGGGGCTCTGCTGGACAAGGCAGGGGGGGGCAAATATTTTATTGATGTGGCTTTTTCCACCTTGGGTGGTTTCAAGGGAGGGCCTGCCAAGGCGGCGGTAGCCGCTTCCGGGCTCACCGGGCTGGTATCCGGATCTTCTATTGCCAATACCGTAACCACGGGGACATTCACTATCCCCCTGATGAAAAAGCTTGGCTTCCCGCCATATAAAGCGGCTGCGGTTGAAGTGGCTGCAAGCACCAACGGTCAGCTCATGCCGCCGATCATGGGCGCGGCTGCCTTTATCATGGCCGAAATCATCGGGGTCCGCTATCTCGATGTGGTGCGGGCCGCCCTGGTTCCAGCGCTGCTCTCGTACCTGACCCTGTTCTACGTGGTCCATCTCGAAGCGTTAAAGATGGACCTCAAAGCCATGCCCAGAAAAGATCTGCCAAAATTTCTAAAAACTTTTCTCCGGGGTATTCATTTTATCATCCCCCTGATGATCCTGTTGATATACTTGGTGGTCTTGCGACGTTCTCCCGTGACCGCGGCCATGATGGCCATAGAATCCCTGGTGGTAATCATGCTCATCCAGAGGCCCATTATCGCTTTTCTGAGCCTCGGGGTTGCGAAAAAGGCGGGCACCCTGGATCCGAACCTGGATCTGAAGCGGTTTCTGGGGTATGCGTTTATTTCCGGATTGAAGGACATCTATGCGGGCCTGATTGCAGGCGCCCGAAACATGATTTCCGTAGGCATCGCCACGGCAACGGCCGGCATCATCGTGGGCGTGGTTACGATTACCGGCCTGGTGAGCCGCTTCATAACGCTCATCGACGTCATTTCCATGGGCAACGTCTACCTCATGCTCATATTCACCGCCATGACCTGCCTGATCCTGGGAATGGGAATGCCGACCACCGCCAATTATATCGTCATGGCCACCTTGACCGCGCCTGTGATTGTTCAGCTGGGTACCGATGCGGGCCTGGTATTCCCTCTGATCGCCGCCCATCTGTTCGTTTTCTATTTCGGCATCCTGGCCGACGACACGCCCCCCGTAGGGCTGGCCGCATATGCAGGCGCCGCCATTGCCGGAAGTGACCCCATCCGTACCGGAATCCAGGGGTTCACCTATGACATGCGTACTGCGGTGCTGCCTTTTATCTTCCTTTTCAACACGGAACTGCTGATGATCTCCGGGGTGACCGATACCGGCCAGATCATATGGCTGAGCTCCATTCCCAAAATTGCATGGGTATTCTTTGCGGGTCTTATCGCCATGTTCGCCTTTGCCTCGGCGCTGCAGGGATTTATGGTACGGCACTGCCACTGGTTCGAGCGCCTGATTCTGTTAGCGGTATTTGTCGTGACCTTCAGACCGGGCGTTTTTGAGGTTCACATGCCTTTGGGACGGGAAGCGCTGCAGATCTTCGGTGTTGCTGTCTACATTGCGCTTTTCGGATTTCAGATCTGGCAGGAGAGGCGGGACCGTAAAGCCGGGGCGGCCTTCCGTTGAGATTTCTGCAAACCAGTTTGAATGCCAGCAGCAAGGTGTTTCGGGAAGCAGTCCACGTCAGCGTCGGGCTGTTTAAAATAATGATCCCGATCCTGATTCTGGTCAAGGCCTTACAGGAATTGGGATGGATCGCATACCTCGCACTGCCGCTTGAGCCGCTGATGAGGATGGTGGGACTGCCCCCGGAAATGGGCCTTGTGTGGGCCACCGCCATGGTGAACAACATCTATGGAGCGGCCGTGGTGTTTTTGACCCTGGCGCCGGAGCACACCTTGAGCGTGGCCCAGGTCACGGTGCTGTCCACCCTGGTTCTCGTTGCCCATGCCCTGCCCATTGAAGTCAGGATCGCCCAGGAATCCGGGAACCGCTTTTTATTCCAGGCGTTAATGCGCGTGGGCTGCGCACTGGTGCTGGGCGTCATCCTCCATTGGTCCTATTTCCTTACCGGCTGGCTCCAGCAGGAAAATGCAATATTCTGGCAGGGAGAAATACGGCAGAATACCGGGCTTTTGTTGTGGGGTCTGGAGCAGCTGCGCAACCTGGGTTTTATTTTCTGCATTGTCCTGGCGTTGATCAGCCTGATGCGCCTGTTGACATGGCTGCGCATTACCGATCTGTTGGTGCGTATGCTTCAGCCGCCGCTGCGTTTTCTGGGCATCGGCCGGGAAGCCGCACCCCTGGCCATTGTGGGCATGACCATGGGCCTGACTTACGGCGGCGGTCTTATCATATATGAGTCCAGGTCCGGACGCGTCCAGCCCAAAGACGTGTTCGCTTCCCTGACCCTCATGGGACTGACCCACAGTATCATCGAGGACACCTTGCTTATGGTAATGCTCGGCGGGCATTTGTCCGGGATTCTTTTCGCGAGGATGATTTTTTCCCTTCTTGTCGTGGCGGTCCTGGTACGCTGCCTGCCCTTGCTATCTGATTCCTTTGTACACCGCTTTCTCTACAAGCTGCCCAAGCAGTCCTGAGTCTTTACAGCGCCGTTGTTTGATTTTGATACGGAAAAAGGTTATGATTACAAATAGTGAAGTTGCCTGAGTATACCTTGTTTCCCCCCTTTGCAGACCGCGAGCCGGATACGCATAGGAACAAAAAATCCGTAAATGGGTAGAAAGTGCACATATGATCGCCAGCCGAAAATCTCGCCCCAAAAGCTGCAGCCGTTTTGCAGCATTTTTTTTCGGCATTATCGCAACATTCGTCCTTGTGGTATTTGCAAATAGCGGAACGGTTTCAGCGGCAACAGGATCGACCATTCATTCCGCTGCCGAAATTGACTATCCGCCTTTTTCCATCGTCGATGAAAAAGGCCACGCAAATGGTTTTTCCGTGGAACTGCTGCGTGCCGCACTTGGCGCCATGGGACGCGATGTGACCTTTCGCACCGGGGAGTGGGCGGATGTGCGCGATTGGCTCGCAAAGGGGGAGGTCCAGGCCCTTCCCCTGGTAGGGCGAACACCGGAAAGGGAAGCGGATTTTGACTTTACTTTTCCCTACATGTCCCTTCACGGGGCCATTGTTGTGCGAGATGGCTCATCTGATATCCGGAATCTTCGAGACTTAGATGGGCGTACGGTCGCTGTGATGAAAGGCGATAATGCCGAAGAGTTTCTCCGGCGGGAAGATCGCGGTATCGATATCAAGGCAACCGCAACCTTTGAGGAGGCACTGCACGAGCTTTCACGGGGGCGTTTTGATGCCGTTGTCATCCAGCGCCTTGTGGCCCTGCGACTGATCCAGGAAAACAATTTTACCAACCTGAGAATTGTCAACGAACCCATCGAAGGATTCCGCCAGGAATTCTGCTTTGCCGTTAATAACGGGGATCATGAAATGTTGGCCCTCCTGAATGAAGGGCTGTCACTGGTCATGGCGGATGGAACCTACCGTCATCTCCATGCAAAATGGTTTGCCGCCCTGGAGTTGCCTGTAAATCGGCGCATTGTGATTGGCGGCGACAGCAATTATCCTCCCTTTGAATACCTGGATGAAAACGGCCGGCCCGCAGGCTTCAATGTGGATCTCACGTATGCGATCGCCAGGGAAACGGGCCTTGATATCGAGATTCGCCTGGGACCATGGGCAACAATCGTCGATCAACTGGCCAGAAATGAAATCGATGCCGTACAGGGAATGCTGTATTCTCCGCAACGGGACCTGATGTTCGATTTCAGCGTACCCCATACGGTGACCCATCACGTCATTGTTGTCCGCAGGGGAGAGGAGGTGCCGCCGGCGACGGTAGAGGCGCTTTTCGGGAAAAGCATCGTTGTTCAGGAAGGCGATATCCTTCATGATTTGCTTGCGGAAAGGGGCGTGATGGACCATGTAACCGTGGTGGCATCCCAGGAAGATGCCCTTCGGGAACTGTCTGAAGGCAAGCACGATTATGCCCTGGTCGCCCGCGTGACCGCCATGGATTTGATCAAAAAGCACGGCTGGAAAAATCTGAATGTTGGAATGCAGCCCCTTCTTTCCCGTGGATACAGTTATGCGGTCCCGGAAAACCACCGGGCCCTTTTGGCGCAGCTTAGCGAAGGGCTCAAAATTATTAATGATACCAGTGAATACCGGCGCATTTACAATAAGTGGTTTGGCATCTACGAGGATTCTCCCCTTCGCTTTGTGGCTTTTCTTCGTTACGTTGCCATCTTTCTGGTACCCCTGGTTTTTCTTGTTCTGGCGGTTATCCTCTGGTCGTGGTCCCTGAAAAAACAGGTGACGAGGCGTACAGCGGAACTCAGGGAAAGCGAGGACCTGCACCGGATTGCGGGACACCTGGCCCGCCTTGGCGGATGGAGCGTGAATCTGTCGGAAAAAGAGGTTCTATGGTCCGATGAGGTGGCAAAAATTCACGAAATGCCCACCGGATACAGGCCGTCATTTGATGAGGCGATACGCTTTTACGCGCTGGAGTTCCGGGAAAAGATTGCTTCGGTCTTTAATGAATGCGCCCGAAACGGAAAAGCCTATGACGAAGAGATGCAGATTGTCACGGGAAAAGGAAACCGGGTGTGGGTGCGCACCATTGGCGTGGCCGAGCATAATGCGGCGGGCAGGATCATCGCTGTAAAAGGCGGCTTCCAGGATATCACCGAGCGGATTCGGGCCGGGGAGGAGCGAAAAAGGCTTCAGGAGCAGCTGATCCAGTCGCAGAAACTGGAATCCGTGGGGCGCCTCGCCGGAGGGGTGGCCCATGATTACAACAACATGCTGAGCGTGATTCTCGGGTATGCGGAAATGGCCATGGGGGAGGTGGACGCATCCGACCCACTGCAGGGCCATCTCCGGGAAATTCACAGCGCGGCAAAACGCTCCATCGATATCACAAAGCAATTGCTGGCCTTTGCCCGCAAGCAGACGATCAGTCCGCAGGTGCTCGATCTGAATGATACCGTAACGGACATGCTTACAATGGTCCGGCGGCTGATTGGTGAAGATGTCGATCTTTCATGGCGCCCCGGTGCCGGTTTATGGCTGGTCAACATGGATCCCGTCCAGGTCAGCCAGATTCTTGTCAACCTTTGCGTCAATGCCAAGGATGCCATCGGCGGCGTAGGCAGAATTGACATCGAAACCAAAAATGAAAGACTGGATGAAGACTATTGCGCAGTTCATTCCGATTTTGTTCCGGGATCGTATGTGTCGCTTTCCATAAGTGATGACGGATGCGGCATGGATAAGGAAACCCTTGAAAATATTTTTGAACCGTTTTTTACTACCAAGGGCATAGGAAAGGGTACCGGGCTCGGCCTTGCCACCGTTTTCGGCATCGTCAAGCAGAACAACGGGTTTATCAATGTTTACAGCGAACCGGATAAAGGGGCGGTTTTCAGGATATACCTGCCGCGTTATTCGGGTCAACCCGGGGATATCGATCTTGCTGATGTTTCGGAAAGCCAAGGGGAAATACCCAGGGGCAGAGGAGAAACGGTGCTGGTTGTCGAAGATGAAGTCGCTATTTTGACGCTGGCTGTAAAAATATTAGAGCTCTTTGGTTACAAGGTCATAAAAGCGGAATCGCCGGGCAAAGCCATGGATATGGCCGCGAAACACGAGGGAAAAATTGACCTGGTGATCACCGACGTGGTGATGCCGGATATGAACGGCCGCAACCTGGTCGATCAGCTCCAGGCATCTTTTCCGGGTCTTAAAGCCCTTTACATGTCCGGTTATACGGCGGATGTAATCGCCTACCGGGGGGTGCTGGATGAGGGCCTGAATTTTATTCAGAAGCCTTTTTCCGCCAGGGAGATGGCCGTCAAGGTAAGAAATGTACTGGATGAATAAATTGGCGCGCCTGAAGGGAACCCCTGGCTTTCACGGAAAAGGAGACATCGCCGCGGGCCAGCATGGTAAAAGCCTTACTGCTTGGATTTCCGGGACAGGCTGCAAGCACAATCAGCCCCACCGCAAGGATTGGCGAGAATGTTTAATCTGAAAAGCTTTTCAGATATGGCCGCGGCTTTTTTTTATTTTCTTTGCAATAAGCCGTGTATCAATTAAACAATCCGATCCATTGATATATTTTTGTCATATTGAGGCTTTTCCGTACGGTATCGGCCAGGTGGTCGAATGCGGGTTCCAGGTCGTAGATGCCGCACACCTTGTCTTTGGAGACAAGTCCTTTTCTCTGGCGCAGGCCATTGACAAACCATCTTCTGAAAGGGTCGCTGTCAAATATCCCGTGGAGGTAAGTACCCCAAGCCATGGTTTTTTCCGAATATGCCCCCTCTTTCCGGCCATCTTCCATTTCCAGAAGCGAGGCGGCGGAAAACCGGCTGACCCCGTGGTGAATCTCGTAACCGGACACCAAAAGGCCGGATGCCAGGTGTCTGGCGGTTGTGCGAGTCAAGGTCTTGCTGGCTTCAAGAACCGTGGTCACATCGATCAGGCCAAGCCCGTCTACTGTTTTTCCGTTTGATTCGATGCAGTGAGGGTCTTCGATTTTGTGTCCGAGTATCTGAAGGCCGCCGCAGATACCTGAGACCTGCACGTTTCCCGCTTCGGCAGCTTTGCAGATACGCGCCGCCATCCCGTTTTCATGCAGCCACATGACATCGGTCATTACGTTTTTACTCCCGGGCAGGATGATCGCATCAAGCCCTTCCATCTCATCTGCCCGACGAATATATGACAGGGAAACATCATCCTCGCATAAAAACGGGTCGAAATCCGTAAAGTTGGAAATGTGGGGAAGGTCCACAACCCCAATTTTAACATGATCCGGATGTAAACCCGCCGATGTCCCGTTCCTGCCCTTCATGCTTACCGAATCCTCATCCGGCAGCCCCAGAGTGTGAATATACGGCACCACGCCGATAACAGGCCTGCCTGTGTGGCGTTGGGTATAGTTCAGAGCATCTCCGAGCAGGCCGGCGTCCCCCCTGAATTTGTTGACAATAAAACCTGACACCAGCGAGCGCTCCCACTGGGCAAGAACCTCCATGGTTCCGACAAACGAGGCAAAAACGCCGCCTCGGTCAATATCCCCCACGATCAGAACAGGCGACTCGGCGTATCGGGCCATGCGCATGTTGACAATGTCGTTTTTCTTGAGGTTGACCTCTCCCGGGCTTCCGGCCCCTTCCAGAACGATCGCTTCAAATTCATCACACAGGCTGTCATAAGCGTCTTCAACAGCCCCGATCGCAATCTTCTTGTAATCCACGTACGCCTTGGCCTTCATGTTCCCCATGGGAAGCCCGTTGACAATCACCTGGCTCCCCGTGTCCGAAGATGGTTTGAGTAAAATCGGATTCATGCGGACATCCGGCTCGATCCTTGCTGCCTGTGCCTGGACCACCTGGGCGCGCCCCATTTCAAGGCCTGCGCGCGTTACAAACGAATTGAGCGACATGTTCTGGGCTTTAAACGGTGCGACCCGTATTCCATCCTGGTGTAAAATTCTACACAGTGCCGCGGCCAGAATGCTTTTCCCGGCATTGGAGCCAGTCCCCTGGAACATGATGGAAGGCGTGCGCGTGTTTCTTTTTGCTTTCCGCTTTTCCTTGTTGTTCAAGATGGCTTCCAACGCCTCAATCAGTCGCCCGTTTTCTTCGTGCGTGCGAACAGCCACCCTGAAAAAACGGTTATCAAGCCCTTCGTAGGTACCGCAGGTCCGGATGGCTATTCCGTTATCCAGCAGCTTTTTTGCCACCCACGGGGCATCCATATCTGAACGCTCGATCCGAATTAGCAGAAAGTTGGCATCGCCGGGATAAACAAACAATCCTTTGATTTTTTCAAGCCCGGCCATCATTTTTCGGCGTGCACGGGTGACATACGACCTTGTTTCTTCGATAAACGAATGATCGCCGAGCGCGCGTGCAGCAACCACCTGGGATAGCGTATTGACCGACCAGCAGGGTTTGGCCCTGAATAGCTTTTCAATAAGCTCCGGATCGGCAATTGCCACACCCATGCGCATGCCCGGAAGTGCGAATATCTTGGTGAGCGAAAGCAAGACCAGCACGTTTTTGGGACGGTTTCGAACAAGGCTTTCAAACCCTTCCACAAAATCGCCGAATGCCTCGTCAATCACAAACAGGCTCGATGGAAAATCACGGGCGAGTTTTCTGATACCTTCTGCACCCGGAGTTTTCCCCGTGGGATTATTCGGCCGGCAGATAAAGACCATCGCCCTGCCGGAGACCGGCTTTGCTGAAAGCACATGGAAGAGTGCATTGAAATCAAGCTCGAAATCATCATTTTCAGCAAGGTGCAAGGGGGAAACCGTCATCCCGGCAGCAGTGCAGGCATGGGCATAATCCACATATGCGGGCACCGGGATCACTGCATGCGTTAACCCGGCGACCGCGGGGAGCAGGGATATGGCCTCGGCCGTGCCATTGACGCAGATCACTTCAGACATGTCCACGTCGTAACGACTGCAGACCGCAGCGGTCATTCCCATGGATTCGGGGTCGGGGTAATGGGCAAGCGCCGATATGGTTGCTGAAATCAGCGGCCGTACCCATTCCGGAAACCCCAGCGGATTGATATTGGCCGAAAAGTCTGTAATTTCCTGCGGCGCACGACCGGAAACAGCTGACAACTGTGAAAGATTTCCGCCATGCCGGTTTGCTTCAAACGATTTCATGTCTGATTAATTCCTGTTGGCATCAACAATGCCCACTTCTTCAAATGTCTTGATATCAGCCAGAACGCGCGTGGCGCATTCGAGCAATGACATGGCAAGGGCCGCACCTGTCCCCTCTCCCAGCCGAAAATCAAGATCCAGCAAGGGATCGATACCCAATCGTTGATGCATGAATTTGTGGCCGATCTCACGGGAGCGATGCCCTGCAAAAAGATATGCTTTGGCAGCAGGCGCCAGTTCGCAGGCAATCAAAGCACCTGCCGTTGAAATAAGACCGTCGCAGACCACGGGAATGTTGTGCGACGCAGCGCCGATAACCAGTCCGCCGAGCGCGCCGATTTCAAAACCGCCTACTTTTGCAAGAACATCGATTGGATCACCGGGATTTGGCCTGTTAACGGCAAGACCTTTTTCGATAACCCTGATTTTATGGGCAAGCCCTTCATCGTCCAGCCCGGTGCCCCGCCCGGTCAAACTCGATATTGGAAGACCCGAAAAGGCTGCAATGACAGCACTTGACGCGGTGGTGTTGGCAATCCCCATGTCACCGGTCCCCAAAAGATGAAGCGGACCTTCAGCAACAAGTTCATCCACAATGGCAATTCCTTCTTCCATGCTGGCCACTGCCTCCTCACGAGACATAGCCGGACCCCTGGAAAAATTAGCAGTCGATTTACCGACCTTTTTATGAAATATCGGCAGTTCCGGCTCGAAGTCATGATCAACGCCTATATCTGCAACCCGTACCGCAGCACCGACATGACGTGCCAATATGCTGATAGCAGCACCACCGTTCACAAAATTATATACCATCTGGGCGGTTACTTCCTTGGGAAAGCGACTGACCCCTTCTGCGACGACTCCGTGATCCGCGGCGCAGGTGACAATAACCTTGCTGTCCAGATGGACATCCATTTTTCCAGCGATTGACGCAAGACGCGCTGAAAGAGGTTCCATAACACCCAGGCTGCCGGCAGGGCGCGCCTGGTTTCTAAGGCGTTCAAGAGCGGCGGCAGCCATTTTTTGATCAGGCGCCGTAATTGCCTTGATTCTATCGTTGAGCAGACTCATTTTGATTCCTTTCAAACATTCTAAAAAGTTATTTAAGTTTCAGCGGTATCCCGCACGACACCAGATACACGTCATATGCGGCTTCGGCGGCTTTCCGGTTGACATATCCAGCCAGATCCCGAAATAGGCGGGACATGGCATCGTGGGGCACCAGCCCCAACCCCACTTCATTGGTGACGATCACAATGTCGCAGACAGGTTTTGAAATGGCGTCTAAAAAAGCGCAAATCAAAGGGTTGTCTTCCCGGTCAGCCTTTTCATAATGCATAAGGTTTCCAAGCCAGACCGTCAGGCAATCGATCACTGTGATTTGGGTCTCTTCCGGAACACGGGCGATCGCGCCGGCCAGATCAACGGGCTCTTCGATCACGGCAAACCCTTTTCTTTCTTCCTGATGACGGCGAATCCGATCGGCCATCTCATCATCGAATGCCTGTGCCGTGGCAATGAACATGCGCGCGTTTATGTTACAGGGATTGTTTAGATAGCCGTCGGCAAGATCGAGAGCGAATTGGCTTTTACCGCTTCTGGCACCCCCTGTAATCAGTGTCACTTTTTTTGTGTTCAGCGTATCTACACTCATAAGGTTTTCCTTAAAACAGACATGGAGATTTCAAGATCTTCCAAAGAAAAAATCTCAAGCGTCAGGACCCTTTCCATATTCTCCTTGGCTTCCAAGGCAGGGTTCAATCTTTGAATCAGATCAGCGAGCAGATCACTCTTGATGTGCGAGATATCCACATGATCCCGCCCCTTGTCATTTACCCCGTGCAGGTGAATAATCCGCGTCCTGTCAAACCATGCGTCCAGGGAGGCGGCAATGTCGCGGTTTGTTAAAAGCAGGTGACCGATGTCGACGCAGATAGAGCATTGTTTTTCAACCACCAGAGGAAAAACCCTCGAATAATCATACGAAAGTGTTTCAATACAGAGCATTTCCGGATCTGCATGCCCGGTCAGCGTGTCGATTGTTTTTGAGCACTGTGATATCCAGTTGTCCCATGCACGGGGGTTTTCGGGGCCGGGTGCAATCTTTGGCGGATCGTTTAAGTGGACCACCCACCCGAAAGGAGAGAGAGGCGACATTAAATCGATCACCCGGAGCCACTTCTGGACGGAACGCTCCCTTTCATTTTCATCGCTCGCCCCGGGCCAGGCATCCAACGGCAGGTGAACGGTAAAAGAGAGCCCCGAATCGTCTGCAATGGTTTTCATCTCGCGGACATCGGATTTTGCCGGAAGATTGGAAAACTCGTCCGATTCGAACAAAACGAGCTCCACATCATCGACAATCCCGCTCAAAAATTTCAAATTGGGCAGAATATCCGCTGGTATAATATACGACGTGGTGCCGATCCGACACGACATGTGCTTTTCCCGCCAGGCGTTTCTAAAATCCTTCATACCCCTCCCAATATGACAACGGCCATGGTGCACAGCACGATTGTTTCGACGATTTCGGTGAGCGCCCCCACGGTATCGCCGGTCATGCCGTCGATTTTTTTGAGACACCAGAAGTTAAAGGCAACCGCCGCGGCAATGGATGCCAAAACGGCAAAAATTCCGGGCACTCCCGCCAGAATGGCAGACAAGAGCAGGCCGGATACAAAGACCATTGCCATGTGCGCAGGGATATGCGTTTTAAGAAAAACAGAGGCCAGTCCACCTTCCTTTCTTGCATACGGCATCATTGTAAGCGTAAATACCTGCGCGCAGCGTGCCACCACGGCGGCAATTACCAGCGCGCGCCAGCCGACCCCCGGCACCATGGCCGCAAGACCCGACCATTTGAGGCCCAGGATAAAAAAAAGCCCCACCACACCCATGGTCCCGATCCGGCTGTCTCGCATGATCTCGAGAATCCTGGCTTTTGGCCGCGAACTGAGAAACCCGTCTGCTGTATCGGCAATGCCGTCAAGATGAAAAAACCCGTTTGAAGCGGAAAGGACCAGCACCCCGACCAGCCCGGCCATCATGGGGGGCAGGCCAAAAAGATGGGCATGGACAAAAGCGGCAGCGGCCATCGACCCGGTAACCAGGCCTGCCAACGGGAACCAGGGGAGCGACCGTTCCATATCGACTTTCGACACCGTAATGGGAATCGGTATGATGGTCAGAAACTGAAGCGCCGCGACCAGGGGCTTGATCCAAGAAGATGGTGTATTGTTTTTCATGGTTTAACCTGCCTTATAAAAATTTTCACAATCATAACCCTCCACTGCCTGACCGCTAAACAAAGATGGAAAAGAGAAAAATTACCGGCAGAATCGCAATCCACCCGGCAAAGAAAATCAGCACACACGCATGATGAATATGAACGGGCCCGATATCGTGGATTGCATCTCCCATCCACGGTTTTTCAACCTTTTTATGGGGATAGGCGACCGGTCCACCCAGACGGATGCCAAGTGCTCCGGCAACGCAGCTTTCGGCATGGCCGGCATTTGGGGAAACATGATTGAGCCGGTCTCGAAATCCGATCTTCACACAATTGAACGCCTTCAGTCCGGTAATAGCGGCAGTAACGGCAATCACGGGGATGGAAAGGCGCGCAGGGATAAAATTAAGAACATCGTCACTGCGCGCTGAAATCGTCCCGAAATACTTATACCGCTCGTTTCGATAACCGACCATGGCATCGAGCGTATTGACCACGCGGTATATAAGGGCAAACCCGGTGGCAACCGGTGCTGCGGGCAAACCCAGGGCATAAGCCAGAAACCCGCCTATCGCAAACCAGAATATTACTGCCAGAAAACCGTCCACGAAGTTTTCTGCCACGGTCTCCACGGCCGCACGGGCTATTCCCTCCTTGTCGAGCTGGGCGGTATCCCGCCCCACGATCCGCTGCAAAAGCGCCCGGGCTTTATCGATATCACCAGATTCCAAAGCCCATTTAACGGGGACGGCATGATGAAACATGTCCATAAACCCGATGCATGAATACAAAACAAAGACAAAAACCAGTATTCCGGCAATTGGAAAGACATGCCAAAGCATCGTTAAAACCAAAAAGACGCCGAGGACGCCCACCACAGAACCTGCAAACAACACCCCGCCACCTGCCAAACCGATATTGCCGGTTCTGAAAAGAATCTTTTCAATCCACGCAATCAGATGCCCCATGAGCCGGACCGGATGCAGGCGGTACACGGGGTCACCCAGGAGGATGTCAAGCAGAAGTGCCGCTGCCAATATGACCATGCATTCAATCATCAGCCTGCCTGTTCCAGGTTGTACCGGTTGTCATACCCACGCGGGGTGACCATGCGGCCATCGTAGATAAATGTGGATTCGTTGCCCACAAAGACGATTGTCTGCATTCCAACCCGCCCGGTATCCAGATTTTCCAGGGTGCAAAGATGGACGCTTTGATTGTCCCGCATGGCAGAAGTTACCAGTCCCACCGGCGTATCTCCGGACCGGTGTTTGAGCAGAATTTTTTTGGCCGCATCGAGCTGCCAGTTTCGCTTTTTGCTCTTCGGGTTGTAAAAAGCGATCACAAAGTCGGCCATCGCGGCCGCATGTATTCGTTTTTCTATTAATTCCCAGGGGGTGAGCAGATCGCTCAAACTGATCGACGCAAAATCATGCATCAGCGGAGCACCCAGCAGCGCGGCGCCTGCGCACAGGGCCGGCACACCGGGGATCACTTCTATCATTAGCTCATCGGTGCCATTGCCGGCGGCAATATTATTTGACCGGCAAAGTTCGAAAACCAGGCCCGCCATGGCGTAAATACCAGGATCACCGCTACAGACAAGTGCGCACGAAGCTCCTTTTTCAGCTGCTTTGATCACCTGCCACACGCGGTCCACTTCCTTTTGCATACCTGTTGAGATAATGGTTTTCCCATCGATAAGGGGGCGGACAAGATCAATATAGGTGGTGTATCCGGCAATCGTGTCAGCACATTTAATTGCATCCCTGGCCCGCCCGGACATGTGTGCAATGCCGCCAGGGCCAATGCCTACAACATATAGGGCTTTGCCGCCACAGCCAGGGTCGTGTTTTTTGTTTTCTGCTTGGGCACCAACAGGGTATTTGTTTTCATTGACAGCATCGCCGCTGCTTCGCATACGCTTGTAACTCCCATGTGTTTGTTTACTATGTCAGAAGGGGTGGGAACGTTTTGAACAGCCTGGAGTTCCTCTTTGGTAAAACCGATCAATGGCCGGTCAAAGTAAGCGGCCATCTCGATCATTCCGGGTTCGTCCAATTTTTTCATAATTGTGGCAAAATGGCTGATACTTGAAGTAGACAGGCAATATTGGTCAAATACCGCCTGGACCGCGCATATCAGCTCGTCTGCATTGGTTTCGCTGTTGCACCCCATGCCTACAGCAAGGGTTGGCGGCCTGGCAATCAGCACATTTTTTGGAAGATCTTTGACAACATGATCGATAAAGATCCCCGGTGTGTCGTCTTTCATGACGCCCTTTGCGGCATACCCTTCAAGTGAATCTTCGAGTATCCCCCAGGGGTCGTGCCGCCACACCCGCCTGCCGGTAAGAAACGCCATGGAGATGACCTTAACCGTCTCAGGGTTTTCAATAACAAGGCCGTGAACTTCCGCTAACAGGTCGATGGCGGGGACGCCTGCATTATCCGTTGCCGTGGTAACCACCGGCATTGCCCCGATAAACTGGGCCACCAGCCCCGCCAGGCTGTTTGCTCCTTTTGCGTGTCCCGAAAGCAGGCTGATGGCGAACTGCCCCGCGTCATCGACCACGACCACGGCCGGGTCCGTCTGCTTTGTATCGATATGCGGCGCAATCATGCGAACGACGATGCCGGCAGCCATGATAAAAACATGCGCATCATAATTTTTAAACGCACAAACCACCGCGTCGGCGAGCGAGGCAAACCCCCTGGCTCCGGCAGGTGGTGCCGATACGCCGCTTCCAATGAAAACGGTTGCATTGGATAGCTTTTTGGCTAACACCGCCGCAATGGAAGCGCCATCCGGGGTAATGGCCCAGAGGGCAATGGTTTGCGGTGCCGTCATATGATCCCTTTCCTGCAGCCGTGAGTGAATGTTTTGTCATAGAGTTTCGAGACGGCATTAACTCCCCTGTTTTCGCCAAGCGCAGGGCCTGTAATAATCAGGGCCGTCGAACGGATGTCATTATCAGCCATCGATTTTGAAAGATTGCCGGCCGTTGTCCGAATCACAAGTTCATCCGGCCGTGAGGCCTTTGATACCACAGCAACCGGTGCATCTATGCCATAAGCCGCCACAAGGGTTTTTTCCACGCTTTGGGCAAGACCGGCCGATAAATAAATTGCCATGGCAGCACCATGGGCAGCTAAAAGCGCGAGACTTTCTGACTCCGGAACGGGTGTACGGCCTTCAGCACGGGTCAAAATCAGGGTCTGGGTCTTTTCCGGCACGGTGTATTCGGCCTGAAGCGCGCTTGCCGCCGCAAACGCAGCCGTCACTCCGGGAATTACTGAAAACGGAACCCCTTTTTGCTCCAGGGCATTCATCTGTTCGGAGATTGCGCCAAAAAGACTCGGGTCCCCCGAGTGAAGCCGAACGACACGCCTGCCGGCAAGGTAGCCCTGTTCCATGGATTCAACAATGTCGTCAAGGTTCATGCCGGCGCTGTTTTTTAACTCGACTCCACGATCTGACCACGCAAGAACGGCATCGGGGACCAGCGACCCCGCATAGACGATCAGGCCTGCCTTTTGAAGCGCTCTTTGTCCCTTGATGGTAATAAGCTCAGGATCACCGGGGCCGGCCCCAACAAATTCTACCGGAAACCTTCTTTCCTGATCATCATCCGTTTCAGCGCACCATTCGGCCGGTTTGTCCGCGGAAATGATATAAACCGGGTTTTTTGCGTCGAGCCGTGTCCCCGAAGGCATTTCCATCCCCATGGAAACCTGCACGCTGATCAGATTGACATCAAAACCCAGCTTTTTTATTTCAATTAAAGACGCGGCAACCGTCTCCAGAACCACGGCGTTGACAACCATGCGCCCTCCCGGCGCAAGCCGGGCTGCGGCCTTGAAAATAATCTCTGGAAGATCCTTTCCCCCGCCTCCGATAAATACCCGGTCCGGGTCTGGAAGCGTCTCGATCCCTTCGGGCAGCTTCAAATGGTGGACCTCAATATTTTGAGAATTGAACCGGCGGGTATTGTCATGAATATTTTTTATACGCCCCATATTCTTTTCAACGGCCACGACCCGGCCGGCCGTTAACAAAGGTGCCGCTTCGATGGCAACAGCCCCGCTTCCGGCGCCAAGATCCCACAGCACATGGTGCGGTGCAAGGCGAAGCTTTGCAATCGAGATGGCACGGATTTCCTCCTTGGTGATCATCCCCGCGTCATGGGAAAACGCATTGTCCGGGTTTCCAAAATATTGCCGGCATGGCAATCTTTCATCTATCACCAACTTATTTTCACCCGGCAAAAAGATCACGGCATTTGGCGAGGCAAAATCATGGCCTGATGCCGCTTCTGCCGGGGTCATCACTTTCAGTTTCTCATCTTCTTCCCCAAGCTGTTCCAGAATATACATTCGCCGGTCCGGTGCATGCTCCAAAGCGAAACGTGCTATCTCTGCCGGAGTATTCTTGTGATCCGTAAATACAAAAACGGGCCGTCTTTGAGCAAGTGCCGTAACGAGTTCGGTGGTGTTGCTTCGGCCATGCATGCTCACGACTGTGGCATCCTTCCATGTTCGCCCGATCCGGGCGAAAGAAGCGGCCATAACCGAGACATTGGGATGGATGTCTATGTTTTCTTCTCCCAGCAGCGAAACGAGGGTTTCGCCGATACCATAAAACAGCGGGTCGCCGCTGGCCAGAACCACCACGCGCCGGTCTTTGCGCCACCGGCAGATATCTTCTATCACTTCATCTAACGGGCTTGTGATTTCTCGTTTTTCAGCTGAAGTTTTTGCAAACCAGCCGAGATGTCGCCTCCCCCCCACCAAAACGTCGGCGCGCGCGATAATTTCATGGTACTTTTCAGTTATATCGGCATACCCCAATCCCACGCCGATTACATCAACGGTATTCATAGGTTTTCCTTTTCAATTGTTTTATCCGCTGCAACCTTTCCGCTGAAATCAAACAGGATCATCCGAACGCTTATGCCGCCTCCTGAAAACCCGAGCGCATTTTCAGCTGCCTGGCTTGCAATAATATCAAGGATAACAGGACACTCTTTCTCGATAATAAAAAAGGCTTCCCTTGCCGTGTTCGCGTTGGCAATTACCTCACCATCACCCCCGGCACCTGCCACAACCCTTGCCAGATGAGCCATCGACAACCTTGACGTTCTTGCATGGGTATGCCCCGCCCCTTGCGCCATTTTAACGGCCTTTCCGAAAAAAGCGGCCAGGATGACTTTCTGCAGCCCTTTTTCAACGGCCAACTCGATTGACCTGCTGAAATAATCCCCGATCTGGATAAATGCCTCCTCGGCCATATCCGGCAAAAAGCCCATGGCATGGCGCTCGCTCCGCCGTCCGGTGGTCAGCACCACGGTATCGATCCCGGTCGCCTTTGCAACAGAAAGTCCTGCTTCGATGGTCGCGATATAGGCCTCGTGCGACATGGGGGTGACTACCCCGGTGGTCCCGAGTATGGATATTCCCCCGACGATTCCCAGGCGGGCGTTCAATGTCTTTTTTGCGATCTCTTCACCGCATGGCACAAAGATTTCAACATGAACGCCTTTTTTAATTCCTTTTCGATTGCGAACATCATTTACCGCCTCGCAGATCATCTGCCGGGGCCCGGGATTTATGGCCGGCTCACCGGGAGGAAGCTCCAGCCCCGGCCGGGTGATCGTGCCGACCCCTGTACCGCCTGTAATGGAAATATTGTCCGGATCATCGGTAAACCACACCTTCGAACCGATCTCAGCCCGGTTGGTCACGTCCGGGTCATCGCCGGCGTCTTTTATAACCGTACACAATGCATAAGGTTTTCCGTTTTCATCTATACCGCTTACACATTCGTGAACTTTTATGTCCAACCAGGCATCGGTCAACAACCGGATTGAAACAACCAATGGCACACTTTTCCCGGCAAGCACGTACAGTGCCGCTTTGGCGGCGGCAGCGGCTGCCGTACCCGTGGTGAACCCGGATCGTAATCGTTTTTTCGATGTGCGGGTGTTGGTCACTGCCTAAATTCCATTCTTAAAACCGCAATAAGCGACTATGTAAATTGTTCAAGATCAAGGCTTGCAGCAGCATGCTTATGTGTCCCTGAGATTCTGAGAGAAAAAGGGTATTTTCCAAGCCGGCCGGGGGGCATTGCCTGTATCAACTGTGAGTCCACGGTGACAAATCAATGACTCGATTAGCGCACCCTGAAAACTCGCCCTTCGGGCTCAAACAATTCAGGGTGCCATGCTAATCTTCGCCATGATTTGTCTACCGCGTCCTCCCAATGTTGCTCCAGTCAATGCCCCCCACCCGTCTTAGAAAATTTCAATTTTATATCAACCATCGTACCCTGTATAGAACGTCCCCCACTGCTCTGAATCCCGGACTAATGAGAAGGGTGGTATTGGTGATCTCTCTTGGTGAAATGGAGCAAAACCCGCAGTTGCTAAGGATATCATCATCAACCCACCCGCTCCCGCACCTGGCCAAGAAAACTATGGCGTCCAAAATCCTAACCCATATCTGCGAATCCCTCACGCCACGAAATAATAAACCAAAGCCACCGCAATCAGGCTCACGATCCGAAAAAACTGCCCCATTAAGAGCAGCTGCAATCCCATTTTCGGCGAAAAGACCCCCATATACCGTGGCAGCTGATGCCGCAGCGCCCTTACCGGAAAAGCGAGGATGTTTCCTGCGATCAAGGCCAGCACAGTCTCCTTAACAGTAATCACACCCTGGTCAAGCAACGCGCCCGCCGCCGCAAACCCGGACGTGAACTCCGCCACAAAGCTCAAAATAACCACGGACAACGCTTCCACCGGAACAAATTCAACCGTGAGCCGGTCGGCCATAATATCTCTCAAAGCATCAAATGCTCCCATGGCCGTTAACAATGCAATGGAAACATAGATTGGCACCAGGTAATATAAAATACCGACATATCGCGCGGGGAGACGCGTTTTTATAGCCTGCCAGGCATCCGTCGTCTTTTTCTTTTGTTTATAGGTTTTTCCGGCAGAGTCACTTTCATTGTGCGAACTTGCCGGCTTGACAAAAAATCGGCCGTATATAACAAAAATTATGGTTCGTAGGACAACAGCCGCAAACGTCAATCCAAAATAGAGGAGCCCGGCAGTTTTGGTGATGGAGACCACCACGAAAAAGGTGGTCGGCAAATGAAGAAAATACGCCGGGAACTGGTTGATAAAATTGGTCAGAAACATTTGCTGCTTTGTTATTTTTTCTTCCTGATGAAAATCGACCAGCATGGCATTGGCTGTCACTCCTGAAAAAAATGCCGCAGAAAAGGACGCACTACAGCGCTGCCCCAGGTTTGCAAAAGAAAACAAAGGCCGGGCAATCACCCCCAACTGCTTTGTCCAACCCTTTGCCTCAATTACCTGGGCGATCACAAGGCCGATTCCGATAAACACGCAAAGCCGCGCCAGCGGTATCACCAATCGCTTAAATACCGCTGCCCCGTCCATGGCATCGATCCACACCAATCCCACGACCACGAGCACAACAGACAACAGCACCGACAGCGCAAGCCTCCGGTAATTCGGCTTACTTTTCCTGTGCATTGGGTTTCAGCCCCTTTTTACGGCCGGCCAGAATCAACGTCCAGTAATCCGGCTGCGATTCTTTAAAATCAGACAGATCGTTAACCACCCGTTCCTCGGGAAGCCCGCAGCTGACTACCCCAACACTGTCTTCTGCCCAGCCGTTTTCACTGAGCGCCAGGCAGATATCGGACACATTCCTGTAGGCTTTCAGAAAGACCGCGTTTTCCGTGTGATTGGCAATATCACGGAACCGGTGGCCGCCCTTTACACCAGACATTATTACAAGCGATTCCTCCCCTTCAACCAACTGCCGATTGGTCCTGGCCGCGGCTGCCTGGTAAGAAGTGATTCCCGGAACCGCCACCAGCATTATCTCGGGTACCAACCGCCGGATGTGCCGGGCAAGATACCCATAGGTAGAGTAAGTAAGACAGTCTCCGAGAGTCAAGAATGCGGCATTTTTCCCCTGCGCAAGCGTTTGCGCAACAATCTGTGCGTTTTTCTCCCATGCGGCTTCCAGCACTGCCATATCCTTGCACATGGGAAAGGCAATTTTTTGCACAGGGGTCTTTTTTGGAATATGCGGCGCGGCAATCTGCACCGCCAGGCTGTGGCTGTTTTTTGTGGAACTCGCCGTGAAGATGACGTCCACGCTGGAAAGCACCTTTACCGCTTTTAACGTCATGTGGTCCGGGTCGCCCGGTCCAACGCCGATCCCATAGAGCGTTCCGTATGTTGTTCCCATATATTTCTCCTGTTATGTTCTTTTTGCCTGCAGCACCAGGCTGTTGACGACGGCCGCAGCCACGTTTGAGCCGCCTTTCCTGCCGGTATTGGTGATATAGGGGATGCCTGTTTCCAATAGCGCCGCCTTGGATTCCGCAGCATTGACAAACCCCACCGGAAGGCCGATCACCAGGGCCGGCGAAGCTTTATTTTCCCGGACCAGCGAAATGATCCGCAACAGGGCGGTCGGTGCATTGCCGACCACGTAAATGCCCCCTTTCATGATTTCGACAGCCTCATCAACCGCCGCAAGCGCTCGGGTGGTCCCATTTTTCGATGCGGCTTCAGTCACTTTCGGGTCCTCCATCAAACAAACCACCTCACATCCGAATTCTTCCAGATCCTTTTTACGCACCCCGGCGCGAATCATGTTCGTGTCCGTTACTACGCGGCAGCCGTTTCGAATCGCGGAAATCCCCGCATCAATCGCCCCCTCGTGAATCCGGACGGTTTTGATATAGTCGAAATCAGCACTGGTGTGGATCATCCGCCGGACCACGTTCCATGCCCTTGGGTCAAAACCGTGGCGACCCGCTTCCCCGTCGATAATTGCGAAGCTTTTGCTCTCTATTTCATTGGGCAGCATTTATATTCCCTTTTTCTTTTTTATATTGCCGGCATTGGTTGACGAAGCGCACACCGATTTCCGGACAGCTTCTGAAATGAAGATGCGCATAGCTTCCAAGCGTTTTGTAAACAAGCCACCCCGGACATTTTCGGTCTTTGGAATCCTTGTCCGTGGTCTCGTATACCTGTTTTACCTGCGGCGGCGTGGAACCTTCCGCCAGGTTGGAATAGTGATATTCGTGCCCCCGCGCCTTTGCCCCGGCAGGAGCAACCGGTGTATCCCCGGCAAAAGTGATTTCCCGGTACCCCAATGAAACCAGCTTGCTCTGCATCCGGGTCTCAAAAGGAAACACCCCTGCCATTTCATGTTTTTGGCCTCCGGTTGTAACCAGGTGGTCACACAAGTACATAAACCCGCCGCACTCGGCGTATACGGGCATCCCCGATTCACACAACCGGCGAATATTTTCCTTCATGGACGTGTTTCCCGCCAGAACTTCGGCAAACAACTCCGGATACCCACCGCCCAGATAGATCCCGTGGATCCCCCCCGGCGGTTGGGCATCATGCAGGGGAGAGAAAAAAACAATTTCGCAGCCGTTTTCCCGCAGGCTGTACAGGTTTTCTTCATAGTAAAAACAAAATGCATTATCCCGCGCCACCCCGATTTTCACATCAGCTGCCCGCACTACCGGTTCTTCGGGCCGATGAACGGCAATATCGGGCAACACACTAATCAACACATCGAGATCGATTCCGTTTTCAACCATTTGCGCCAGAGTGTCGATCATGCCGTCTTTTAACACGTGGTCATCGGCGGTATAGAGACCCAGATGCCGGCTCGGGATTTCGATATCGCTGTTGCGGAAAATCCCCCCCAGAAGCGGCACCGCTTCACCGGCCATGGCCTCTTTGAGATATTGAAGATGACGAATTCCGGCCACGTTGTTTGCGACCACGCCGCATATGCGGCATGCCGGGTCAAATACGTAAAATCCCCGGACAATGGCGGCAAAGCTTCTCGCCATGCTTCCGGCGTCCACCACCAGCACCACCGGCAGCCCCAGCCATTTGGCCATCTGCGCGGTCGACCCGGCATCGGTTTTGCCGTCATACCCGTCAAACAGCCCCATCACCCCTTCAACCACCGCAATATCGGCATCAACAGCAGACCGGTAAAAAATCCGCCGGTTTTGATCTTCGCCCAGCATCCACCCGTCCAGGTTGCGGCTCATATGCCCCGCAATCCGCGTGTGATGGCCGGGATCGATGAAATCGGGGCCCACCTTGAACGGGGCGACGCGCAAACCCCTTTTCCGGAGCGCTGCAAGCAGACCCAGCGTGAATGTGGTTTTGCCGCTGCTGCTGGCCGGTGCCGCCACGACCAGCCCCTTTATCTGTTTATTGTTCATAAAGAATCTTCCTGATAGCCTCGATTCCTTCCAGAAGCCGGAGCGTGGGACGCGACACGATCGCCTCGTCTACTATGTAAATGTTACCCTCTCTTACCGCCCGGATAGCCGAATATCCCGGAACGTTTTTGATCGCCGCAACCGAAGGCTGGTTCATGTGACCGGTTTGCGCAAGATAGACATCGATTTCCTCCCCCCTGGCAAGAAGCCGCTCCATCCCGAAATCTGCGATATTGGTTCCCCGCGACGGCCTTGCATCTTCGGCAGCGTTGATCCCCCCGGCATATTCCAGTGCAAAAAGGGGCATGGACCCCGGGGAAAACGTCTTGAACCGGATGTGAATGGCCTCGAAATAAACGGTCTTCTTCATGTCAATCCCTTGCGCGATCGCTCCCGCTTCGGCGATCCCTTTTTCAAAACGGGCCACCATTTCCCCGGCTTCCCCCTCACGCCCCGACAGACGCCCCAAAATAAGCCAGTACGTCATCATCTCTTCGACGTTCCCCGGCTGCAGGGAGACCACCTGTATTCCAAACCCGGAAAGCTGCTCCATGAGCCGTGGATAGCCGTTGTCGAGCATGGGGCGCACAATCACCAGGTCCGGCCGGGCCGCGATGAAACGCTCCGGACTGTTTTGAGCGGAAAACGTTTTTATCCCCTTTGCCCGCTCCATCGACGCATCTATCCGGCTCACCCCGATGACTTCATCATCGAGCCCCAGATCAAAAAGGTTTTCCGTATGCGCCGAATAAAGGGAAATAATGCGGGTAAACGGCCTTTCCACACAAACGATCCGCCCCGCATTGTCCCGTATGGCATTGTTCTCCAACAGCGCCATCCCCTTTTCGCCCGAATGCCCGCTTGCCTGCATCACCGGAAAAAACGCCATACAAACAATCAGAATAACTGTTTTCAAAACCATCCCCACATCACCCATCACCTTAAAAAAACCACCTGCGGCGCCCCAATCGCAGGCTCCACGACAAGTTTTGCTTTCACCCCGAAAATACTCTTTAGAATGTCCTCATCAAGAACCTTCCCCGTCGCCCCTGCCGCCTGTATCCTGCCGGCCTTCATAAATATCAACTGATCACAATAACGCGCCGCCAGATTGATATCGTGCATCACGGCCACCACCGTTCGTTTTTCCTCCCGCACCTTTTCTGCCGCAATATCCAAAAGCAGCAAGGCATAGCGAACATCCAGGTTGGCGCACGGCTCATCCAGCAGCAGCACCGGGGTATCCTGCGCAAGCGCCCGGGCAAATACCACACGCTGCTTTTCCCCGCCGGAAAGCTCGGTCATGTAGCGCGGCGCAAGCGACTGAGCGTTGCACTGATCAAACACCGACGCCACACAATTTATATCTTCTGCGGTGGGCGCGGCAAACCGCCCCAGATGGGGGTATCGCCCCATGGTGACCACTTCCCTTGCGGTATAGGGAAAATTAAGGGACAACGACTGCGGAACCAGCGCGATATTTCGGGCCAGCACCTTTTTACCGTAAGCAGACAATAAACGCCCCTCGAATGACACAGACCCCCGGTCAGGGGATTTGTGCCCGCACAGCAGATCCAGTAAAGTGCTCTTGCCGCATCCGTTGGGGCCGATAATCCCGTAAAAATGCCCCGGCTTAAACGACGCAAAGATATTTTCAAGCACCCAAATCCCGGCTTTCCTGTCACCATAGGTATAGGAGACCCCATTGACTTCAAGCATCATGCACCATCGCCTGCATCTGCCGTTTTCGAAAAATATAGCAGAAGAACGGCCCGCCAATAAGCGCCGTGAGCACGCCAATGGGGAGCTCTTCGGGAAGCACCGCCCGGGTCAGGGTGTCTGCGGCAAGCAGAAGAATCCCCCCGGTCAGCATGGACAAAGGGATCAGACGGCTGTTGTCCGGGCCGGAAATACTTCTCACCAAATGCGGTATCAACAGCCCCACAAACCCGATAATCCCGGTAATCGACACGCAGATGGCCGCCATCAAACTGGCGCACACCAGCAGCAGCGGGGACAAACGGCGCACGTCCACGCCAAGCGAGGTTGCCGTGCGCGTCCCCAGAGACATCAGGTTTAGATCCCGGGCGAAAAAAAAGCAGACCGCGCTCCCGCCAAGCAGCACACTGGAGGCAAACATGGCATCGGTCCACGTCCGGGCCGAAAGGCTTCCCATCAGCCAGAATATGAGAACCGAGACCCGCTCGTCGGCCGCGTATTTGAAAAAGCTGATCCCGGCAGACAAAATGGCCGCCACGATAATCCCGGACAGTATCAGGTTGTTCGACGAAAACCCGCCGGCCGAAGACGCCAGGTACATGACCACCAGAAGCGTGATCACCGCCCCGGCAAACGCAAACAACGGAACCGAGAAAACGCCCAGCATGGAGACATTTAAAAGCAGCGCCGCGCATGCCCCGAACGCTGCCCCGGATGACACGCCCAGGGTATAGGGATCGGCAAGCGGATTTAATAGTATCCCCTGAAAAACGGCCCCGGCCACGGCCAGCGATCCGCCCACGGCAACCGCCGTGATAATTCTCGGCAGCCGAACCTCCAGCACCACGGCCCGGGTTGCGGTTTCGATTGGCTGCCCGGCAAACGCCTCGCCACCGGTTACGGCGGAAAGAACAATGCGGACGATCTCATGGTACCCAACCTCGATGTAGCCCATACCGGCCGCACCGGCCATTGCCGCCACCAGCACCACCGCAAGGACCGCCACCTGCGGCCACAATGCCCGGTGACGCAATGACTGTAGGAACGTAACGCGCATGTTATGCTTCCTTCGCTCCCTGCAACTTCGACAGTGCTTCTTTCAAATGCTCAATCCACACATCCACAAACACGTCATATTCGGCCACACCCTTTTTCACAGCATCCACCTCAATCCCTGCTTCCGTAAACACCGACTGCCAGGAATCGTCATCATCCCCGAAAATGTCATTTTGCGAGTGATCCCCTGCAACCGACATGAACGGCATCAACCACACCTTGCTTATTTCGTTTGCCTTAAGACGTTCGAGAATATCTTCCATTTCCGGAAACGCCGAGATCGCCCCGATATGGATATTTGGATCATCCACCTGCAGTTGCCACATGAGTGCGGCATATGACGCGTTTGCCGGATGCGCCGAGCCGTGCCCCACCAAAACAACCGCCTCGTCTGTATTTCTTTCCGGAGGGATGATCGCTTTGACCGCCGCCACAGACCTGTCCATCGCTCCCTGTCCTGCCAGAAGCGGCATTCCCACGCTTATGACGTCAAACCCCTTGCCCATGCTTTCAAAAGCCCGGGCCACCGACACAAGATAATGGTATTCGCTCCCCATGATCACGTGCAAAGATTGGACGGCCACTTTGGTGAACCCGTCATCGGCCAGTTGCGCCAGGGCCTGCTCCGGAGATAGAATATCCATGCCTTCCCCCGCCATCTTGTTGCGGATCATCCGGGACGTGTATGCCCAGCGGATTTCCTTGTCCGGAAACGCATTTCGCACTCTTTCATCGATGGTATCAAACGCCTTTTGCGCCTCCGGGTAACTCGACCCGAAGGTCACAAGAAGTATGGCGATTTTCTGGGATGTCTCTCCATGACCCGGATATGCCAAAGCAGCCCCGTTCCAAACGATAAACGTACAAACGACCAATACTATAATAGCTGCGATGCGTTGTTTCATGTGCCTTCCTTTCCATTTCCTGGTTTCTTAGAAATTCTGTCCAACAATCAAAGCACTAAATAAAAAAAGCCCTCTACAAACCATTGTTAATGGTTCATAGAGGGCTGCACCCAGTTTTCTTGGCCCCTTCATATGTAGTGCATGACATGCGTTTCCACGCGCATACGTCATACCATATGTTCAAGGCAGGTCTTCTGGCTCACGGATCATCCTAATTTCCGCACCTTCCCACCGAAGTTTTCCCCGGCAGTGGCATTTTGCGGATTTCGTCCCCGATGACAGCGGCGGGACCGCTCCCGATTTTCACGGGATTCCCTTTCAGAAACGACCGAAAATCTTTGATTACCGAATCCCGATCGTTTCCGGTGTCCAAATGGACACCTTGAACATCTGAGACCTATTTAACCGCACTTTTACTATTTGTCAAGCCCATCATAAACTCATCATAAACTCTCCCCCTTCCATGGTCACGGCACTCAAGTTCGGCTTTTCCAGGACGTTATGTCCTTCCTGTTTGACAATTGAAAGCACCTTTTGGATCGGGGTCACGTTGTAATTTGGGCTCGGATTTACATACGACCCTGTCTATGGGGAAATGGGATTTGATTTGCTCGATGTTGCTGTATAGAACGATCTGCCGCACATGTTACCTCCGGGGGTTTTTAAAAGAATTGCTTGATGACCATTATGCTTGACTCTCCCTCGATCCGCAACTTTTTCTGGAAGTACGGCGCCTTTTGGGATTTTTACAAGAACAGGGTTGTTTTTCTCTATCTTGAGCGTATTATTTTGTTACAGTCAAATGCTGCAAATGTGTAATTTGGTGACAGCCGTCTGTTATGTGCGTGGAAATACGCCGGCCATGTAATTCACTATTCCAACCTTATCGGGAACACTGTATCTGTGGCGATTATCTTGAAATTAATTCAAACAGCGAGGGAAAGGTTTACCGTGGGGCAATACGTAAGAGTCGGGGCCGAGGTGAAGAGCTTTGTATCAACATGCATGGGGTTTCGTCACGCGCCTTGATCTTGAACTTTTTTCTTTGCCGTCCAAAATCGACTTTTTACGAGGTTATCACGTTTCCACGAGCGCAATTTTTTTGGAAAGTTTGTTGAACCATGACGATTCATGATGCCGTGAACGCATAATAATGTTACAGAGGGCGAGTGTGAAAAATATAAAAATTTGTATTCTTTTTGTGTTCCAAAAACACACAAAACCAAGAATGGGCTACGATGCATTCGTAACCCATTGATTTTATTGGCGCGCCTGAAGGGATTCGAACCCCTGGCCTACGGATTAGAAGTCCGTTGCTCTATCCAGCTGAGCTACAGGCGCGCAAGGAAGGCAGGAAGTTAAAGAAGAGAATTTTTAACATTGATTGTGTTTTTTGTCCACATAAAATATAATCATGCGTGATTGCAGCGTTGCTTGCGGTACAGATCGGTTGCAAGTTGTTTTATCGATGGGAATGTTTTGTTTTGATGCCAGATAAATTTTGAGCACCCTCGTGAATTTACTTGGGTGCGTGCTTTGCGGAAATTTCAGAAATGATGAAGAAAAACCAAAAAAAGGAACGCATGGCGGACGATATATCGGGGGGTGCGGCAGAGGATACGGACGAGAGTATCGTTGAAGAAATACCTGAAGATCCCGCGCTTCAGCCGGCCGAACAGATCGATGTCGTTGAAAAACTTAAGGATGCCGTCGCCAATTCTTCAAGCCAGACAAGCCTTGTTCCGTATGACCCGCTGCAGCGGTATTTAAATGAAGTCAGCCGCTACCGGCTTCTTACCCGGGAAGAAGAAATCGAACTCGGAAGGCTCGTACAGGAAGAAAATGACCCGGATGCCGCATTTCTTCTCGCCGCCTCAAACCTTCGGCTGGTCGTGAAAATCGCCATGGAGTTTCAGCGGACATGGATGCAGAACCTGATGGACCTGATCCAGGAGGGGAATATTGGTCTGATGCAGGCCGTGCAGAAATTCGATCCATACAAGAATGTCAAATTTTCCTATTACGCCGCCTTCTGGATCAAGGCCTATATTCTGAAGTTCATCATGGACAACTGGCGCCTGGTGAAAATCGGTACGACGCAGGGGCAGCGCAAGCTTTTTTTCAAGCTCAAAAAGGAAAGGCAAAAGCTTATCGATCAGGGATTTTTGCCTGAAACAAAGCTGTTGTCCGAACGGCTCGGGGTGTCCGAGCAGGAAATCCGGGATATGGGACAGCGTCTCGACAGCTGGGATATGTCTTTGGATGAGCCCATGAAGGATGATTCCGATACGGAAAGAGGGGCGTTTTTCAGCTCGGACGAGGAGTCCGTGGAAAGCCAGGTCGCCAAAAAAGAACTGGAAGTCCTCCTTCGAAGCAAAGTAGAGGCGTTCAAAAAGCAGCTCAATGAAAGGGAACTGGACATTTTTGAAAAGCGGGTATTTACGGATACGCCGGAAACGCTCCAGGAAATCGGTGACAAGTATGCCATCTCCAGGGAAAGAGTCCGGCAGCTGGAGAAAAATATCGTAAAGAAAATGAAATCCTTTCTGGAAAAAGAAATACCGGATTTTGATTCCTACTATTTTCAGCCGGATGAAGCCGATGATTGATGCGTGTGCGCACATATGTGGAGAGATATGATTCACTATCCAAAATGTTTGGCCGTTTTTATTCTGTTTGTCTTGTTTTTTGCAATCAATGCCTGCGCTGCATTGAAGCAGGAGGACGGGAAAATCGAATTGAACGGGGATAACGAAATATTGCCGATGTTTCAACCAAGGAAATCTCCGGGCAGCTACTATTATTACCTGGCTGCGCAGCGGTCGATCAAGGCCAATGACATGGCGGGGGCCGCTGCGTTTCTGGAGGAGGCCGTTTCCCTGGAAACGGAGGTCGTTCTGCTGAAGCAGGAACTGGCACTGGTTTATATTCAGATAGACAAAAAAGACCGTGCACTGGCGCTTTGTGAAGAAATCCTTGAAATACAGCCGGACAATATCGAGGCGCTCATTATCGCAGGCTCCATACGACAGTCCAAAGGCGATCTCGAAGGTGCGCGAAAACGCTATGAAAGCGTGATTGAAAAAGCGCCGGACCGAAAAAACATTTACCTCGTGCTTGGCCGCCTTTATCTTCAGGACGGTCTTCACGACGGTGCAATCAGCGTATTCAATCGACTTGTGGAGAAACATCCGGATGCATACGTCGGATATTACTACCTGGGAATGGCCTATGCCGGATCGGGGGAAAAGGACAAGGCCATCGCGTCGCTGCGCCGCGCGGTGGAAATCGAACCGGGTTTCATGGATGCGCGACTGGAGCTTGTCAATATATACGACAAAAGCGATGAAAGCGATAAGGTCATTGATATTTATGAAGAGATTGTCCATGCGGATCCGGATGACATCTCCGCGGCAATTGCGCTGGGGCTTCTTTACCTGAAAAACGATTATGAATGGAAAGCGGATGCCCTGTTTGAAGAACTGGGCGTCAAGGCCGCCATAGACCGGACGGTTATCGATACGGTGGTCCAGGACCTGCTCTCCCAGAATCGCTATGAAGACGCGGTTTCCGTCATTGAGGGAATGCTCAGGGGGCTTCCGGAAGACAATGATCTTCACTACCTGGCGGGCATAAGCGAATATCTGGCAGGCAATTTGGATGAGGCGCTTTTTCACCTGCAGCGGGTTGGAGTGGACTCCCGGTTCTACGTGGATTCGGTTCTCCAGAAAGCCGGTATATACAGCCAGAGGCAGCAGCCTGAAGAAGGAATCCGCGCCCTTACGGAGGCGCTTGAAAAGGCAGACCGGCTGAGCGATCCCGACAGGTTGAGGTTTACACGGTTTTTAGGCGCCTTTTACATCGATGCGGGAAATTACCAGGGCGCAATTGACATGTTGCGACAAAATCTTGAAAATGATCCGGATAATACCGAATTGCATTATGATTTGGGTGTGGCCTATGACAAAAGCGGGGATTCCGAAAAAACCATCGAGCACATGAAGATCGTCATCGCCATAGACCCGGAACATGCGGATGCATTAAATTACCTGGGGTATACCTATGCAGTGGGCGGGATTCATTTGGATGAGGCGGAAGACCTGATCCGCCGGGCCCTGGAAATCAAACCCGACAGCGGCTATATCCTGGACTCCATGGGTTGGGTCTATTTCAAGAAGGGGGATATCGAAAAGGCGGTGTCATACCTTAAAGAAGCGGCTGAAAAAAGGCCGGAAGATCCAGAAATACTGGAGCATCTTGGCGATGCCTACCTCAGTCAGGGGAGACAGGAGGATGCCTTGGCGGTGTACAAGCGGGCTTTGCTTGCCATAGACGTAAGCGATAGCGCCGAGGAATCCGTCGATGCCTCCGGGAAGATGCTGCAAATACAGAAAAAGATAGAAAACCTGAAGAATCAATAAATGTTTTTATCGGCGCCGCGGACAATTTTTCTCTTTTTCACTCTGGTTTTGCTTGTTCCGGGGTGCGCACGGCTTTTTGTCCCGGATATGCCGGCACAAAAAGCAGTGCCTGCTGAAATCCAGATCGCAAGGCTTGAACAGACAAATGATGGGATCCCTCCATATAAGGGGATCGGCGAACTGTATTTTGTCTCCGGGAGGGAGGCGTGGTCCATACGGGGCGCATGGCTGGGTGTTCCGAACCGGAAGCTCAGAATTGAAACCATCGGCCTGGCGGGGCAGCCGGGGGCCAGGCTTATTTGCGATGGAAAAGAATGTCATTTTATCTATTCTGAAAACGGCTGTTACCGGAAGCACACCAGCCGTGCAACAAATCTCAGGCAGTTGGCCGGAATCGACATGGAAGTGGCCGATCTTGTCATTCTGCTCGGTGGCGGTGTTCCCATTGCTTCACATGATGCCGCGTGGATGGAGGATGCCGGTTATTCATCCCGCCCCGTGATGAAATTGAACCGGCGGTTTTACGGGGTGGTTGAAAAAATTTACTTTTCATCTGACATGGCCGCTGTATCCATGGTGGAGGTTTTTGGTTTTAAGGACCTGAAATACCGCGTGCAAATCGTCTCAACACGGGTGGTGGACGGTTATATGGTTCCCGATGTCCTGGAGATTGAAAATGAAACGGCATCCATGACGCTGAAGGTGGAGCGCGCCTGGTTTGACGTATCCTACTCCCCAGAGGCCTTTGTTCCACAACTGCCGGAAAACAACAGGTGTGACTGAGGCCAGCCCGCATGCATACCGGCCAATGCAATATCGCCCTTGAAGGGCGCCTGAGAAACTGCTGTAATGTCATCACCCTGGGTGTTCGCCCCAATTTTTCCGATTATTCTCCGGAAGAAAAAGACCTGATCCGCAATGCCCCGAAGATATATTACCCTTCCACTTTTTATGCGGACATGTTTTCCGCAACGGGCAAACCGATTTTTCCAAGTGTTCATACGTACCGTTTCGTACAGGACAAGATTAAGCAGTCCGCCCTTTTTGCGCTGATGGGGGTGCCCGTACCCAAAACCCGTACGTTTTATGGGAAAAAAAGTTTTGAAAAGGTTCTTTTTCATTTTGATTTTCCCATGGTGGGAAAGATCCCCAGGGGGTCCGCCCTGGGCCGGGGGGTTTTCCTTTTGAAAAACGGGGCGGAGTTGAATCGTTATCTGGAAATATCCCGGCCGGCATATATCCAGGAGTACTTCCCCATTGACAGGGATATGCGAATCGTCGTGATCGGCGGTAGGATTATCTGTGCCTACTGGCGGATTGCATCTCCAGGGGAATTCCGGACCAACCTGGGGCAGAAGGGGCGCATCTGTTTTGACCCTGTTCCCGAAGAGGCAAAGGCGCTTGCACTTCATACAACTGCGGGATGCGGGTGGGATGATGTAGGCCTTGATATCTGCCGGCATGACAGCAGGTACTACGTCCTGGAGGCGAATATGAAATATGGTCGCCAGGGACTGGTTGAAGCGGGAATTGATTATTCAAAGATGATGGAGGAGATGGTTGAAAAACGGCAAATTTGAAAATCGATCGGAACCGGACGGTCTTCGCGCGATCGTCGAAAATCGGGAGAGAAATATTTTGTCCGGAAATGCGACCTTCAGCGAGAAGGGTCTCCGCAAAAATCCGGAAAAAAGGCTTGAAACGGATTATCGCCTGAATTTCGCAGTAGATGTGGACAGGATACTGCATTCCCTTGCATACAGCCGCTATATCGACAAGACGCAGGTTTTCTATCTGGTGCGAAACGATCATATCACGCACCGGATGCTCCATGTGCAGCTGGTTTCCAAGGTGGCAAGGACCATCGGTCGCTACCTCGGCCTGAACGAGGATCTGATCGAAGCGATTGCCATCGGCCATGATATCGGGCATACGCCCTTCGGGCATGATGGAGAAAGATTTTTGTCCGCACTGTGCCGTGAGCACGGGATCGGAGAATTCCATCACAATGTGCAAAGCGTGGAATTCCTCGAAAGGGTGGAGCGGAAAGGAAAGGGTTGGAACCTGTGCCTTCAGACAATAGACGGCATCTTGTGCCATGACGGGGAAACCCATGACCGGAAGCTGGCCCCGCAATCGGGCAAAACATTTGCCGATCATGAACAGGAATTGGCGCAAAAGACCGCCGGGAAGGCAGACAGCCTTATCCCCATGACGCTCGAGGGGTGCGTTGTGCGTTTTTCAGACGCCATCAGTTACGTGGGCAGGGATATCGAGGACGCCATACGCCTCGATCTGATCCGGCGGGACGACCTGCCGGAAAGGTGTGTGGAAAAGCTGGGAAATACAAACGGCACAATCGTATACAGCCTGGTTACGGATGTCATAAGAAACAGCTCGGGCAAGCCATATGTGGCGTTTTCAGAAGAGGTGTCAGCGGCCCTGGCCCTTTTGAAGCAGTTTAACTATGAGCGCATTTATACCAATCCTACCTTCAAGGCGGATCTGGAAACCATCGGAAGCATTTTCAGACAGTTGTTCGAACGATACATTGCCGATATAGAAAAAAGGAATCCCGAGTCCCCGATTTATGGCAGCTTCATTGACGCCATGTCGGAAAAATACCTGTCCCGCCGACAGCCCGCCCATATCGTGAGAGACTTCCTGGCCGGCATGACGGACCAGTATTTTCTGGAGCAGGTGCCCGAAAACCGTCGGCCAAAGGTGAAAGCCAGGCCCTGAACCGATACCTGACTATGGGGACGTTTCGGATCTTGCGTTTCGACGGAAAAAACGGTTGAGTTTTTTTTGTAAAACCGTCAGTATGAGTTATTGAAATTAAGGTAAAACAGTCTTTCGGAAGTGTTTCTACGGGCTGGACGCTGCATAGAAAAGTTATCGCTATTCAATTTGATAAATATACAGGTCAAAGGAGATACGCATGCAGAAGATAAAATACTTGTTGTGGATACTCATCATTGCTGTCCTGGCGACTTTCATATACCAGAACAATGAATATTTTATGACTGAACAAAGTATTGGCATCGATCTTTATTTTTTTGAGACCGAGTCCAGGGCACTTCCCAATCTGATATATTTTCTGGGTGTCTTTATCATTGGTTTTCTCGTATCGCTTATCGTGACGTTTTCATATGGGTACAAAAAGCGGAAAACCATCAAGGCGTTAAATGAAAAAATCAATGAGGACCAAAAACAGATCGATGAAATGGAATCCAGGCTTGCAGCCCTTGCGGGATGCGGAGGCGGCGGCATGGATGCGGTCAATGCTGCGGACAGGGAAAAAGCCGTGGATGCGGAGATTTCCCGTGCATGATACAACCTGAAAGCCTGAATGCCGGATACAGGATGCCTCTATAAATGGGTGAAACAAAAGAAGCGCTCAAGACAACACCGAAAATGACACCTATGATAAGGCAGTATCTGGAAATCAAAGAAGCCTATGCCGACTGCATTCTTTTTTACCGGATGGGTGATTTTTATGAGATGTTTTATGAGGATGCCCGGGTCGCTTCCCGCGAGCTTGAAATCGCCCTGACGGCAAGGAACAAGAACGAATCGTCGCCGGTGCCCATGTGCGGCGTCCCCGTAAAAGCGGCGGACACTTATATCGGCCGGCTCATAGAAAAAGGCTTCCGGGTCGCCGTATGCGACCAGACCGAAGATGCCCGGGCTGCAAAGGGGCTTGTAAAAAGGGAAGTCGTCCGCGTGGTAACACCGGGGATGGTTTTGAACAGCGAGCTGCTCGATGAGCGCTCCAATAACTATCTCCTATCGGTATACCACGATGGTAAAGATTGCGGGCTTTCATGCCTCGACCTGTCAACGGGAACTTTCCGCACAACCCAGAGTGCAGGTGCCGCACTTCTCCTGGATGAATCCCGCCGTATATCGCCCCGTGAAGTCGTGCTTCCCGATTCAGCAAGGGAAAACCCTCATTATGCCGCGTTTCACGATGCATTCCCCAATGTAAATATCCAGTATGTGAACGATGACAGTTTTGACCATGCCTCCGCGCGCCGCAAAATCATGGATCAGTTCAATACCAGGAGCCTTGAGGGTTTCGGGTGTGAAAATCTTCCAGCAGCGGTCAGTGCCGCCGGTGCGCTTTTGCATTACATTGAAGAGACCCAGAAACAAAAACTCGTCCATCTCAGGCAGCTTGAAACCTACAGCCTGGAAAATTACCTTCTGATCGACGACATCACCTGCCGGAACCTGGAACTGGTGGCGGAGATTCAAACCCGGGGGCGCAAAAATTCCCTTCTGGGCGTCATGGATATGACCATTACCGCCATGGGGGGGCGCCTGCTGATGCAATGGCTGCGGTATCCCCTTATGGATGAAGCGTCCATTTTGATCCGCCAGGATGCTGTGGAGCAGATGTCGGTGCTTGGCAATGAAAGAAAACAGGTCCGCAGCGCCCTTAAGAGCGTTTCTGACATGGAGCGGCTTGCAGGCCGGATTGCCATGGGGCAGGCCAACGCCAGGGATCTTGCGGCTCTTTGCCGTTCCATCGGTGCACTGCCGGATATTGTTTCGGTCCTGAAGGAATTTGAGGGCCTGTTGCAGGCCGATGAAGGGAAATTCGAATCGATCTACAGGCTGGCGGGGGACATTGAAAAAGCGGTGGTGGATGATCCTCCCCAGACCGTTACCGAAGGCTTCATGATCCGATTGGGTTACGATCCGCGTCTTGATGAGCTTATTGAAATCGCCAGGGATGGAAAAGCCTTTATTGCGCGCATCGAGGCAAGGGAAAAGGAGCGTACTGGAATAAACTCGCTGAAAGTACGCTACAACAAAGTTTTCGGCTACTACATTGAAGTATCCAAAACACATCTGCCATCCGTGCCAGGCGATTACGTGCGCAAACAGACGCTGGTCAACGCGGAGCGATATATTACGGAAGAGCTGAAGGACTTTGAAACAAAGGTCCTGACGGCGCAGGAACGGCGCGCTGCGCTGGAGTACGAAATTTTTCAGCAGTTGCGTTCTGCGGTCGTGGCGGAAAGCAAAACCCTCCAGGAAGCGGCCGGATTCATTTCACAGGTGGATGTAGTAACGGCCATGGCGGAACTATCGGAAAAAAACGGCTACTGCCGTCCGAAAATCAACAGTAAGGGGATTATCCATATTGAAGAGGGCCGTCATCCCGTTGTTGAAAAGCTGAACCCCGGCATGCGCTTCGTGCCAAACAGCATCTACATGGACAACACCAGAAACCAGGTCCTTATTATCACCGGACCCAATATGGCCGGAAAATCAACTGTGCTGCGCCAGGTGGCGCTCATGGTGATCATGGCCCAGGCCGGATCCTTTGTTCCGGCGGAAAATGCCGATATATGCATCACAGACCGCATATTTACGAGGGTCGGCGCCCTTGATAATCTCTCCATGGGGAAAAGTACATTTTTGGTTGAAATGGAGGAGACCGCCAACATTGTCAACAACGCGGGCCCCCATAGCCTGGTGATTATGGACGAAATCGGCAGGGGAACATCCACGTATGATGGTTTGAGTATCGCCCGGGCGGTGGCCGAATACCTGCACGATCTTCGCGATACCGGTGTAAAATCGCTTTTTGCAACGCATTATCACGAACTGACGGAGCTGGAAAAAACCAGGCCCCGTGTGAAAAATTATAATATCGCGGTCAAACAGTCGGGTGATGAAATCGTTTTTCTTCACAAGCTCGAAAAAGGGGCAACAAACAAGAGCTACGGCATACAGGTGGCGCGCCTCGCCGGAATGCCGGAAACAGTTATAGAGCGCGCCCGCAAGGTGCTCTGCGGTATTGAGGAGAGCGCCGAAGATAAAAACCGGAAAAAAAATCGATGTGAAAAAAAGAACAACGTATCCGAAGGGGAAGGCTACAGGCAGCTTTCCCTTTTCCGACCGCCCGAAGAGATCATTACGGAGCAGTTGATGCAGATCGATATTGCCCGAATGACCCCTTTAGAGGCAATAAACACCCTGAACATGCTCCAGGAAAAAGTCAAAGCGGCCATTGAAAAACAATCCGGCAGGCAGCGACGCAATTAGGGAAGACCCGCACTTACCAGGCAAAAGTGTTTATATGACAAAACGTGAATTTTTCCCCGCAATTTTATTCTGTGCGATTCTGGTTCTGTGTTCGTGCGCCACAACCGGGGCGTCTCCTTCCCAGCGCTTTTTCGAGGCCGAATCATGCTACAAAAATCTCATGGAGGACGCCCAGAAGCAGAAGTATCGAAGTTACTGGCTTGATTGTATCCGTCAGTTTGAATCGGTATACAAGGTGGACCCCGACGGGCCCTGGGCGGCAGCGGGGCTTTACATGACCGGACGCCTTTACCGGGAACTTCACGGTGCGTCTCACAAACCATCCGATCTGAATACCGCCCGGTCATTGCTGGAGCAGGTGAAAAACGACTATCCCCGAAGCGAATACAGCAAAAGGGCGGCGTCGGATTTGAAAATCATTGCGGGAGGGCCCGGGCAGCGTGACCTGACGGCAAAGGCAAAAAGCCAATATTTTACGGCCGAGGCAATGTACGATGATCTGAAGCGATCCCCGGAAAAGCAGAAATATCGTTCATACTGGCTGAAAACAATCCATGAATTCGAGAAAGTAAATGAGATCGATCCGGCAGGTCCGTGGGCAGCGGCAGGCCTGTTTCGCACGGGCGAGTTGTACCGGGAGCTCTACAGCCATTCCTACAGTCCGGCGGACGAACAGAAAGCCGAAAATATATTCAGGGAGGTCGTCAGAAAGTACCCGGACAGCGCGTACCGCGAGCGTGCGGAAGTCTCCATAAGAAGCAGGTCCTCTCCGGATGATCCCATCGCCAGGCTAACCGGGAGGGATACGACATCCGGAGAAGTAGTAGCGTCAAGGGATCGAAAGGCCAAATCTCCCGCAATCGGAGATCCGACAACGGTTACGGGAATCCGGTACTGGTCGAATCCGGATTATACCCGGATCGTTATAGACGCCAACCAGGAAACGGGCTACATCAACAACTTCTTAAAAAAAGATCCCTCCATCAACCTGCACCATGAACGGCTGTACGTGGATCTGAAAAAAAGCCGCCTTTCCGAATCCATAGAGCGCAGAATCGCTATTGATGATGCGCACCTGAAGGATGTGCGGGCCGGACAGTTCACGCCGGATACGGTAAGGGTGGTTGTTGATATGAAATCCTTTGAAGACTACAATGTGTTTGCTCTTAAAAATCCGTTCCGGATCGTCATCGACGTCCGCGGGGTGGCCGAGAAGCCGCCGGCAGCCGTGCATCATGCCGAAACCTACCATACCGGAGAGATCGAAACGGATGTCGGGGCCGCCTCAATTGCCCGCCAGCTTGCTTTGGGCGTTCGGCGGGTGGTTATCGATCCGGGGCACGGCGGCCGGGACCCCGGGGCACCCGGCGCCATATCGGGTATTTATGAAAAAGATATCAATCTTGACATCTCACTGATGCTTGCCAATAAGCTCAAAAGGGATTTGGGGCTCGAGATCGTCATGACCCGGTCAACCGATAAGTATCTGACCCTGGAGGAGCGGACGGCCATCGCAAATACGCACAGGGCCGATCTTTTTATTTCCGTTCACGCCAATTCGTCAAGAAACAGAAATGCCCGCGGGATTGAAACCTATTTTCTGAACCTGACCACGGATAATGAGTCAATCGCCGTTGCGGCAAGGGAAAACGCCACTTCGGAAAAAAATATCAGTGAATTGCAGGAAATTCTAAATGACCTGATGCGCAACGCCAAGATCAATGAATCAAGCAGACTGGCCACCTATATTCAGAAATCGGTGGTGGGGAAAGTGTCCGCCCAATATAACCCGACACACGACAGGGGCGTCAAGTATGCGCCGTTTTATGTCCTTTTGGGGGCGCATATGCCTTCGATACTCATCGAAACCGGTTTTATCAGCAATCCGAGAGAGAGCCGGCGGCTTATGGATCCGGAGTATCAAAGGGCATTGTGCAACGGCATTGTCGAAGGGATAAGAACGTTTATCAACGATACGAAGCCGCCTGTAATGGTGTCCTCTGATATAAATTAACAAAAAGACAAGGATTTACGATGGGAATTTGTTCTCTTTCTGTTCTTGATGGACGGTACGGGCATTATACCGAAGCCTTAAGCGATATTTTTTCCGAATACGGTCTTATCAAGAGCAGGGTGTACGTTGAAACCCGGTGGCTTCTGTTTTTGCTCTGTGAGTTGAAACTGGACCATGCCGATGATGGTCTCAAGGCATTCATAGAAAGTATTTACGAAACGTTTGATGCTGAAAAGGCCCTTGCGGTCAAGGCCATCGAAGCGGAAACCAACCATGATGTAAAGGCCGTGGAATATTTTATCAAGCAGCAGCTCATTGACGCCGGGTATGGAAGGATAAAGGAATGGGTGCATTTCGCCTGCACTTCCGACGATATCAATAACACGGCATACGGTTTGATGCTTAAAGCGGGAAGAAAGCATTTTGCAGGACTTATACGGGACATTCAGGCCAGAATCGAACAGATGGCCGTTGAATATAAAACGGTGCCGATGATGGCAAGGACCCATGGACAGCCGGCAACGCCGACAACGGTGGGCAAGGAGATGATCAACTTTGCCTGGCGCATTCGGATGGAAACGGACCTTCTTGAAGCGCTTCCCATTTCCGGCAAGATCAACGGGGCCAGCGGCAATTTCAATGCGCACCATTTCGTGCTCCCCGATATCGATTGGATCGATGCCAGCAGGAGGTTTGTAAGCCATTATCTGGGACTTGAACCCCTGCTTTTTACCACCCAGATAAACCCTTCCAATCACCTGTCCGCCATTTTGCACGCCATGGTGCGGATTGCCGCCGTTCTCATAGACCTTGACCGGGACATGTGGGGGTATATCTCGCTTGGATATTTCACGCAGAAATTGAAGGAGGGTGAAGTGGGGTCCTCTACCATGCCGCACAAGGTGAATCCCATTGATTTTGAAAATAGTGAAGGGAATATGGGCCTTGCCATTTCAATGATGGAACATATGGCAGTCAAGCTTCTCATCTCCCGTTTCCAAAGGGATTTGAGCGACAGTACCGTACTGCGGAATCTGGGCCTTCTGTTCGGATTCCTTGTCGTGGGGGGCAAAAGTACGTTGAAAGGGCTGGACAAACTTGCCGTTAACGAGGCTGTCATTGAAAAAGACCTCTCCGATAATCTCGAACTGCTTGCAGAACCTCTGCAGACGGCTATGCGATTATATGGGGAAAGCCAGCCCTATGAGAAACTGAAGGCCTTGACACGTGGCAGGAAAATTACGAGGGCGGATCTCAAAGAGTTCTTAGGCAACCTTGAAAGTTTGCCCGAACCGGTTAAAAAGCGGATTGCCGGAATGCGGGTCGCCGAGTATACAGGTCTGGCCGAAAAACTTGTTGAACAATATTTTTCCACGCCACAGTAGCCATTCACAATAGCTTGTAATAGAAGACGTATTGAAGGCACAAACATTTCCCCCCCTCCGCCGGTTTTGCGTGAACGGGCCGGAAGTCGCTTGCCGGCAAGGAAAATATTGACTTTATAATTAAAATTACATAAGAATGATGTATTAGAAGTCTTTTTATGAAGCGAATAAGATGTTTTCCGGGGTAAATGAAGCAGGCTGCAGGTATTTTTGTTTTTTTCTCGTATAAACAACTCAATTCATGCCTGAAAACATTGTGCCCCCTTGATTGCAAACGCTTTTTCGTAGAATCACCGATTAGACAATTCGGCAGAAATTTTGTTCTTTTTATGAATGCCCGCAACTGCGTCTTTGCCTTCCAATAGTCCGTTGTTGCTCGTTTTATTTTAAGTACTTTTTTTTATTGCATAAAATCTTCTAATACGGTAATGGAACAATTGTGTTCAAATACACATACGGTTCGTCCACAACCCATCTCATAATTGTCTTTCGGGCCATTTTTTTTGTTGGATAATCGAAATCGTAATCGAAAGAAAAGAATAGGTCATTTAGACACGAAAAGCTTGGCGGTTGCCGTATTTCAAAAGGAAGATGTCGTGTTCAGTGAATTTGAAAAAATCGATTTCGATATCGATTTCGATCCCGAAAAAACGAAATTCGAACAAGCGGATGGAACGAAATCCGAATTTTGAGATGGGTTCAAGGAGATGGCTTCAAATATAATTAAGTGCTTATTCGGTTCTATAAAAGGGGTGAGAAAGAATGGATTTTACAATTGACTTTACTAAAGAGCAGATCGAAGCAATAGAAAACGTGCTGGAAGAAGAATTGATAGAGTTAGGCGTCCAGAGTATTATCCTTATGGACCTGGCCGGCAACGTTATCGTCAATCTTGACAGCGGCGAGACCAATCATGACGTGTTTTCCCTCGCCGCCCTTGCTGCGGGAAATTACGGTGCCGTCAGCGCCATGGCCAATATTATCGGTGAACAGGAATTTTCCCTTCTGTTTCACAAGGGCGAAGAAGAAAGCATTCATTTCAGTAAAGTCGTAGAAGATTTGCTTCTTTTGACGATTTTCAACAAAAACGTGTCCCTTGGTTTTCTGCGTTTGAAAGTCGCCGAAGCCATAAAGCGGATACAGTTGCTGGTTTGATTCGCCGGAAAAATCAAAGGATTCCTGCGTTTTCCTGCAACATTACGCATCGCTAACATTAATTGTTTCGGAGGATGGTGACTTGGCATTAATTAATCCGAAAAAGCGGGAGGTTCAGGTCAAAATTGTTTATTACGGTCCCGGCAGGGGCGGTAAAACAACAAACCTTGAATATATCAACCGAAAGTTTAAAAAGAGAATTTTAAGTGAAATGGTCACGGTCAAGACATATGGCGACCGGACCCTTTTTTTTGATTTTCTGCCTTTTGATATGGGCGAGATTAAGGGGCACAGCATAAAAATCCAGCTTTACACCGTTCCGGGCCAGGTCAAGTATAATGCGACCCGGCGACTCGTATTACGGGGTGTCGACGGGATTGTTTTTGTGGCAGACTCAATGGACCTCAGGCGGGAAATGAATATTCGCTCCCTGCAGAACCTGAAGGAAAACCTGGAATCGTTCAATAAGAATATGCTGAACCTTCCGCTGGTCATGCAATACAACAAGCGCGATCTTTCCGAAGAGGGAATCCCCATTTTGCCGGTTGAAACCCTTCAAAAAGATTTGAACAGCCACTTGAAAGCTCCCTATTTTCCGGCAAGCGCCGTAAGCGGAGAGAATGTTACCGCGACAATGAAAAAAATCATCGCATTGACGGTGAGTTCACTTAGAAAAAAACTGGAATAGGAGGACACAGCATTGGTTACGAATGAAGATGATGGCGGCCTTGGCGCCGAGGTGACAAATCGGCTTGATGAATTGTTTGCCGAAGAGGAAGAGCTGGAATCCGGAAGTCCGGACCGGCAATCTCTCAAAGAAGCAACGCCGAGGGAAAAAGAGGAGGCCACTGTTGATTATTCGGCCACGGCTACGGAACGAATGGAAGGGATCAGCCGGGAGGATTCGCCCATAAACAATCTAAAGGCCCTGGTAACGGAAATAGAGTGGGAAATTACCGATGAGTCGATGCGTAACTTCCTGGGCGAGGTGGAACTCCTCAAGCAGAAATATCAGAACGACCCGGTTTTGGTGATGTGCCTGAAACTGCACGAGTCCATAGGAAAATACATCAAGACAAAAAAGGTCAACTCGCATCCGGATGCCATAAAGCTGTTGGGCTCCGCATTTGCTGTCTTTGAAAGAATCGTCAAAACACCGGGTATGTCCGTTGCGCAGCAAAAGAAAATGTTGTCTGTCGAAGTTAAGGCGTTCAAGGATTTCAAGCAGATGCTGATCAGCCGAAAACGTGGCGCTCCGGCAGCTGCCGATCATCCAATGCCCGCAATGCCCATCAAGCTCGAAAACCGGGAAGCAATCGATTATCTTGCCGAATGCATCGTGCAGAAGTTGAAAAACACGATACGCCAGGAGTTCGAAAAAATCAGGCGTGATCTGGAAAGCCGCGGTTCATGAGAAACATTGTCTGAATTAGAAATAAAATTACGGAGGCTTTTTTCATGGGGGATATATTTTCGGGTGACATTTCCAGGCTGATTCTGAAGCGTACCGTCAGAGCCGATATGGGAGAGGTTTCACTGGACAGCCGTATGCTGACTGTGTTGATGGAGCTGGATGGGAAGAAAACGCTCGGCCAGGTAGCACAGTCCCTGAATATGAATATGAAGACCTTGCGTGAGATTATCAACCGGATTTACCAGATGCGGCTTTGTGAAGCTGCTGCCGAATCGATGCCGATGCTTGGGCGGGATTTCTTCAATGAGTTGTCAAATGAGCTTTCAAAAGCAATGGGTCCCATTGCGGATGTGGTGATCGAGGATGAAGTCGCCGATATGAATGAAAACCGGGATCGTTTTCCCGCGCACCGTGCCGCTGAACTTGTTGACGTGCTTGCCAGGCAGATTCTAAGAGAGGAACGCAAAGTCGCCTTTCAGCAGGCGATGGTGAAAAAATTGAGAGAAATTCAATAGATATATCACGGCACGGAAAAGGCAGCATTTTTCAGGTGAAGCCAACTTTTTTTTAGCAAGGAGGAGAAACAAATGAGTTTGATTTGCGAAGAGTGCGGGAAAATTTACCACATTGATCCGAAAAAAGTGGAGAAGTACAAGGACAAAAATGTCAAGGTCCGGTGTGGTGAATGCAATCATGTGACCACATTGGCAAACCTTATGGATACGGTCGGTGCTCCCGCTGACAAGTGGCCCGGAGAAAAAATGATCGAGGAGCAGCAGCGGCTTCGGGAAGAAGCGGCTGCCCCGCAGGATGCGCTACCGGAAGAGCCAAGGATGGATGCCCCTTCGAGAAAGATTACCGGATCCGGGCGCAGGCAGGGGGTAATCGGCCTGCGGGGGAAGATGTTTCTGCTGTTCTTTTTGGTGCCTATTGTTCTCATCGCCATATCCGGCGCTTTTTCCCAGTGGCAGATCAATCAGCTTGTTGAAGATATTACAGGGGAAAGCACGGAGCTGTTGACCGAGGCGGGTGCGGAAATGCTGCTGGAGAAAGCGCGCGACATAGCATTCCAGGCCGAACTTTACCTGCGGGCCAACCCGGACCTGGACCGTGACGATTTTGCATATGACCCGGAGTTCAGCCAGATCTCAGTACAAGCGATCGGGGAATCGGGGTATACGCTTATTCTGCAGTATCCGGAACCGGACCAGGACTGGACCATATGGGCGCATCCGAATCCACACGTCATCGGCATCGAGGACATAGATGCCGTTCGCGCGGCGCTCGGTCCGCATTTCGACTCATTTTTCGAACTGCTCAAGCAGGCGGATGGGGGCGAAACCGAAATTACGGGCCGCTACTATTGGATGGATCCGGATGGTGTTGTCCGGGAAAAATTTATGGCGATCGCGCCCATTCAGCTTGAAGGGTCGCCGTTTTTGCTTATGGCCACATCGAACATCGAGGAATTTGAGCAAAGAACCGAAGACCTCCGGGACAGTGCGCTATTTCTGGCAACCCAGACGCTTTATGTCAATTTGGGTATTTTTCTGGCGGCCATTGTCCTCATCGGCCTTTGCATAATTATTTACGGTTACCGGCTGACCCGGAAAATCCAGTACCTCACGGATGTGGCAGACCGGATCAGCGTTGGCGACATGGAAGCAGAAATCGATATACGCTCCAATGACGAAATCGGAAGCCTTGGTGATGCGATTTCACGGATGCAGGACAGCCTGCGTTTTTCCATTGAAAGACTGAGGCGCCGTCGCCGGTAATCGGGTTTTGAAGATACAGACTGCATGCAGAACAAGCAATGCCGGTGAACGTTGGTGCCGCATTGCTTGTTTTGCATTGAAGGCGAGTATACATTCGTTCGTTTAAGGGAATGCGACATGATAATCATACCAAGAGAAAAGCCTGCCATTAAGAACATGAACAGCTATTACCTGGACATGCAAAAACTGATCGAGCATTATCAGGGGGAATTGGGTGCCGGTGTCGTATATTTCAAGGCGCCGTCAATGCTATGTGCACTATTTTTTGATGAATACCAGGTGGTAAGCGGCTGCTGCGAAGAAAAGAAAAAGAAAATTACTGGAAAGGCGGCAATTGACCGGATTGTAAAGCTTGCACCAGTGACGAATTTTTCCGTTTCGGTGTACTGGATTCGCCCGGACCGCCTGTATTTCTGGGCAAACCTGTCCAACTCGGAGGTGATACACAGCAACCTCAGCACCGAATTTACAGACCTCGATGGGTTGATTCGCAAGATGGAAGCGGAAAAACTCACCGGATATGTCGATGTGCGGTTACATGGCGAGTTCAAGGGGGGGCTTCTGTTCTTTTTCAACGGCGAGATTATCGGCGGCCTGTCGCAGAAAGACCAGGGCAACATCGACCGGTCGACTGCGCTCAGGGAAGAACTGATCGCTCATTCAAGAGAGTCCGGCGGTAAATTCAATGTTTCACGGATTTTCATGGATGAGAAGACCAATGGAACGACGTCTCCCGCAGTTGCCTTTAAAGACCAGGGGAAAAAGGCCCCCCAGGCAGCCAAAACGAAACCGGAGCGCACCTCTCCGCCTGCCGGAAAAAAGCCCTCCAGGGAGAAAACTGCAAATCCCATGGCAATGCTGGAGTCTCTGCTTGCCACGGTGGAAGGGCTTGTTAAGGGCAACCGAAAAATCAGAAGTGATTTTGAAACGCTTTTAAACCAGAAATTTGTTGAAAAAGTTGACAAGTACGACTTTCTTGATCCGTTTGCCGGCGAATTCCGATATTCGGGGGGAAAGATCGCATATACCGGTGATGCCGGCCCTGAAACGCTGGTCCGGGCCATCTCGGAATGCGTCCAGGAAATAGCGGAAGCCAATGCGATGGCGGCCCCTCTTCGTCAGGAGCTTCATCCATGGCGAAAGAAATTCGCAAACGAGGTTATTGAGTTTGATCTGCGATTGTAATATGCTGCTTGTGGTCCGGCAGAAAACAATGACGCGGGGGGCATGACCCTGGCAGAGGGGAAGCGGAACAAACAACGCCAATTGAACAGGACGTTTTTATGATACCGAAAGTGTTGATTATAGATGATGATCAGGCACTGCGCCGTTTACTGGAAAAAGAGATGGAAGAGTATGCGGATTTTTTTTCCGTGGTAACCGCCGCAGACGGGCAGGAGGCATTGCAGGTTCTCTCCGATTCGGACATTTCGGTGATTCTTTCGGATCTGCGGATGCCGGGTATCGACGGATTCGAGCTGATGGGGCTCATCATAAAGCAATACCCGGATATTCCGGTCATGGCCATGACCGCGTATGACAAGCCGAAAACAAAAGATGTGGTCATGAAAAGCGGTGCGGTGGATTACCTGACCAAGCCTGTTGAAGGCATGGGGCTGTTCCGCCGGATCATGAAGATTCTGAAGAAAAAGGACGAAGGGGGAAGCCTGAACAAGGTGACGCTTGAAACCTATCTTCAGCTTGTTGAAATGGAAGAGCAGACATGCACCCTTCGCGTGCGGAGTCAAACAGCAGGCAAAAGCGGCGTATTGTTTTTCAACAACGGCCGGTTAATGGAAGCCCGTATCGGAAATCTCAGGGGCCGTGATGCCGCATACGAGATCCTTTCGTGGTCCGGTGTGTCCTTATCCATTGAAAACGAGTGTCCCATTACCGAAAAGCGTATTGACGGTGAACTGCAGGCGCTGCTGCTCGATGCTATGCGTTCCAGGGATGAGATTGAGGATGAAGACATCCATCCGGAACCGGACGCGGCGGTCCAACCAGAAAGAAACAATGGCGCCGCCGCAGATACGGGCCATAGCGTTGGGATTTCGGGGCAAACAAGCAAGGTCGCGGATAAAAAATTGTCACCGGTTCAATCCGCCGAGAAAAAACTGATCACCGCCATGGGCACAGAGAACGGAATCCAGGATGTCTATAGCGATCCGCAATCGGCGGCATTGATTGCCCGGGTTGAAAGCCTCGGTCAATTATTTGAATCCGGTGTGTTAAGTGTGATATATATGAACCAGGATGACAAGCAGGTCCTGGTTGTTCCGGATGAGGAAAATGTGGTGGTCATGCTTGAAAAAAAGGTTTCCCGCGAAGGGGTGATCGCCGTATTTGCATAAGTCGCCGGTGGAAACCACCATGTAAGGTTGCCACGTAACAGTATTATGTCTTTGCATATAAGAAAAGGCTGCGGGAATTCTTATGAAAGATATTTTTAAAGATCTTGTCGGCATAGAAGGGGTTCATGCTGCAATTGTGCTGGACCCGGCGGGTGTTTTGCTTGCAAGCCGATTTTCGGAGCAGTATCAGAACAAAACCTCGGCAGTTGAAGCGTATGACTGGAAACCGCTTGTTGCCGAGCTGGGTGAACTTACAGAGGCGGATTTTGTGTTTGATCAAGGGCGGATTTATCTTAAAAAACTCCAGGCAGGTTTTTTACTGGTGGTGATGGATGATATTGCACCGGTTTCGATGGTTCGCTTGAATTGCGAGATCCTGATGCCCGCGCTGGATTCGATGAAAAGTTTCGGCAGCAGGATCGGCCGTATTTTTAAGAAAAAGTTTTTTTGATTCGTTTCCCGATGTACGTCAGACTGGTGCATGTCCGTTACTGTAAAGACCGGCTGGAGTTCGTCGTTGATGCTGCATATCTTAGCAACCGTCCGCAGTTTATGCCATATGCCAGTAAAAAAACAGAATCATTATCGCTTCGGGTTTGTCCCTGAAATTGACTGCCCCGGGGACCAGATGAAACCATGGATATCGAAAAAGGATTTCACAAGATATGGAAACCGTATCCGAACAATCCGATTTGCAATCAAAAATAAAAGCGGCCGAGGCATATGAGTCTCACGGTCTTTATGATGAGGCGGTTGCCCTTTATCAGAGCATACTTGCCGAACACCATGAAATGGATACCGCCAGGCGCGCCGAAATCGAAGCGAAGATAAAAGAGCTGGGCCAGGAAATGGACGAGATCGAACAGGAAGCTGCCCAAGACCTTTCTTCTACAGATGTTTCTCATATAAAATCAGGCCTTTCCATCGGGGAAAGTGCGCCGGAAACCTATGACAGCGCTTCGGCCTTCAAGGAACTGGGCCTGTACAAGGAGTCCCTGGATGAATTCCAGAAACTCTTTGGAATGGACTTTCCTTTACATAATTATTTGTCCGACCTCATGGATTGCCTGTTTGCCGTCCACCCGCCGGAAAAAGCCGTCGAATGGGTGAACCGCGTTACCGGTGAATATACGCTGGATAAAAAAATGGAGGCCGCGGTTCGCTATGAACTGGGCGTGGCCTTGGAACAGCGGGATTACAAGGAGCTTGCCGTAAGCAGTTTTGAAGCGGTTCAAAAAATTGATCCTGTATACCCGAAAATCAAAGAAAAAATCAAGTCGACCGAACCGGGTAAACGATACGAGTCGCGATACGATTACCTCATCCGAAACGAGATTGTGACCACGGATCAGCTCCAGAGCGCGCTTGGAATATCCAAGAAGAGCAAGAAAAGCGTTGAACATGTTCTCATGAACCAGTTCAAGATTTCCAAGGAAGAAATCGGAAAATCCTTATCCGCCTATTATAATTGCCCCTTTAAAATGTTTGATCCGGAAATGGGTGTCCCGTATGAACTCCTTGCGAATCTTAAAAAACCGTTTCTGCTGCAGGACCTGTGGGTTCCCCTGCACTGGGAGATCGATTATATTGAAATTCTTCTGGATGACCCCAAGGACCTCAGAAAGCTGGACCATGCAAAGGCCCTGTTTAATACGAACAAATTTACATTTTCCGTAGGCATAAAGGAAGACATTGAAGCAATCATCAATCATTTCTTCTCCGGGAAAAAGAAACAGGTTTCAAGAGGCCCCGAACCCCAGGCAATTGAAGAACTTCCTGACATAGCATTTGAAGAAGAAGAAGAGGAAGATGATGACGATCTGGCGGATTTGTATGACGAATCCTCCAGCAAAGTCGTTCGCCTGGTCGATCAGGTATTGATTACGGCATACCGGCGAAACGCGTCGGATATCCATATAGAACCCTGCGGGATTTCCAAGCGGACAAAGGTCCGGTTCCGTATAGACGGTGTATGCCAGGATTTTACGGAAGTCCCGAATGCCTTTGCAACGGCCATTCTGTCCAGGATAAAAATCATGTCCAACCTCGACATATCCGAGCGGCGGCTGCCGCAGGACGGTAAAATCAAGTTCAGGCGAAGAGGTATGCCGGAATTTGAATTGCGTGTTGCAACAATGCCTACGACCGGTGGGCTTGAAGATGTGGTCATGCGTATCCTGGCCGCTGCCGGGGCCATGAAAGTCGATGAAATGGGCATGTCCGACCGGAACCTGAGGGTACTGAAGCGCTCCATTGCCAAACCATACGGGCTTGTTCTGTGTGTCGGCCCCACCGGTTCCGGTAAAACAACCACCCTGCACTCCGCTCTGGGCGCCATCAACACCCCGGAACGGAAAATATGGACGGCGGAGGATCCGGTTGAAATCACCCAGCAGGGGCTGCGGCAGGTCGAAACGCACAATAAAATCGGACTCGATTTTGCGCGGATAATGCGGTCTTTCCTGCGGGCCGACCCGGATGTCATCATGGTCGGTGAAATGAGGGATTACGAAACCGCTTCCATCGGCATCGAGGCGTCTCTGACCGGTCACCTTGTTTTTTCCACGCTTCACACGAACTCGGCGCCGGAAACCGTAACCCGTCTTTTGGACATGGGGCTCAATCCCCTTAACTTTTCCGATGCGTTTATCTGCGTCCTGGCCCAGCGGCTGCTCCGGCGGCTCTGCAAGAATTGCAGAAAAGAATATAACCCGTCCAAAGAAGAATTCGATGAAATCGTTGATTCGTATCATCCGGAGGCATTCAGTTCCCTGGGGATTGAATATTCAAAGGAGTTGAAGTTCTATGATCCCGTCGGCTGCGACCAGTGCAACGGAACGGGATATAAGGGACGATTGGGAATCCATGAAATGATGGAAGGGACGCCCGAGATCAAGCGGATGATCAAGAAGCAGTCCAGTGCGGAAGAGCTGTTTATTCAGGCAAGCAGCCAGGGCATGACTACCCTGATGCAGGATGGCATTATGAAAGTGTTCAATGGATTCACCGACATGTCCGAAGTTCGCCGCGTCTGCATCATGTAGGGGATGGTCGTCATCGTTATTCGTGAAAAGGGAAATTCCCTTGGATTTTTTCAGGTTTTTCAAGAAATATCTGCCAGGCTGGGCACTCCGGAAAAAAGAAAACCTTCCCCCGGACCCGCCGGATGATGATCAAGAAGGCATTCCCCGGGAACAGAGGGGTTTTTCGCGGCACTGGGTTTCCTTTCCCGTGATTGTTTCCACAGGGGATGATTTTCAAAACGGAGCGGACTGTGAAAAGGCCGTATTGAAGGATATATCGGGCGGAGGCGCATTGTTTGTTTCCAGTAACCCGGAAAACTACTATCCGGGTCAATTGTTGAAAATTTCCATCATGCTCGACGGAACCAATGATGTAAGGGCGCGCATAAGAACGGAGGCAACGGTCATACGGATTCATTACGAGGAAAAAGCGGGTATGGAGGCGCCGGAAAAACAGGCGGCCGGCATTGCCGTGCAGTTTGATCGTTCTTTTGAGTTTGAGCGGATTGATAACCATGATTCTGGATCAATTGGATGAAGTCGGGCTTTAAAAGAACCTACAATACGTTTTCAGGGAAGATCCTCGTGGCGCTGGGGTTGATGGCCCTTGTTCCCTATCTGCTGGTCATTTATCTTTTTTTTTATGAACGCATCACTCCTTCGGAAACCGTATATCTTTTTTCCTTTCTGGCATTGTTTTCAATCTTCGCAGGCTACGCCCTCCTTCGCAGGTCTGCCGACCAGATCTGCATGCTGAGCAGGGAAATCAGCAAGCTCGAATCCGGTGAGAAGAAAGATCCCATAGAGATCAAAGGGGACACCGAGCTTGCCGAAATCGCCGGGCATTTCAATTCAATGGCAAAAAAACTCAATGACCTGAACCGGAAAAACCAGGAACAGGCGACCCAGTTGATGGTCTATGCGCGGGATCTTTCTCTTTCCTACCAGCGGACCAAGCAGGAAGAGGAGTTGCGAAACCGGATCAGCCGGTATGTCGGCAACAACCTGGTCGAAAAACTCATTGACCTGAAAGACGGCGTTTTTCTCGAAACCGAAAGAAATACCGTGACCGTTTTATTTGCAGATATTCGCTCTTTTACAGCCATTGCCGAAAGAATGGCGGCGGAGGAAGTCGTTGCCATGCTGAATGAATATTTTTCGGTCATGGTGGATATTATATTTAAAAATAACGGTCTGTTGGACAAGTTCGTGGGAGACCAGCTCATTGCCGTATTCGGACTGGTCGAAACCGTCGGCAACCATCCGGAGAATGCGATTCGAACCGCATTGGAGATGGCGGCTGCCACACAGGAAATCCGAAAGATGCGGCAGAAAAAAGGGCAGGAAATTTTTGATGTCGGCATCGGAATCAATACCGGTTCCGCCATCATTGGCAACATCGGATCTGAAAACCGGATGGATTATACCGTCATCGGTGATTGCGTCAACGTTGCGGCCAGGCTGGAGCAGATGGCAAAAGGCGGGGAAATCATCGTCGGTGAAAAAACCTTTCAGCAAAATACGGGTCACTTTCTTTTTGAAAGCCGCGGAGAGGTATACGTGAAAAACAAGCTGGAGCCCGTTATCTGTTACAATGTTTTGGGGTATGCAAAAGAAGGTGTGGTGGAAATGGCAACGTCCTAATAAGATTGCACTGGATATACAACCTTCGTTGTAATCCGGGGGTATTTGTCTGGAAGATAACTGTCTGAAATGTGGCGGAAGTGCATGGGAATCGAACCCACCCGGGACGGTTTTAACGCCCCACACCGGATTTGAAGTCCGGGAGCCCCACCAGTGAGCTGCGCACTTCCATCTCAAGCCGGATGGAAAAAATAACGTTTATTTACCAATTGGTCAAGCTTTTTAAAGGAACGGCGCGAATGATAAATGAAAACAGGCTCAAAGATCTTTTTGTCAGGCTGGTGAGAATCGACAGCGTATCCGGAAAAGAAGGCGCCATATCCAGACAGATACGGAAACTTCTCGAAGCCATGGGCGCGGATATTTTGATCGATGACAGCGGAAGGCATACCGGGAGCGAAACCGGCAACCTCATTGCCAGATTCAAGGGAAACCGCAGCGCCCCTCCGCTCTTCTTCAATGCCCACATGGATACGGTTGAGCCGGGAAAAGGCGTCAACCCCATATTTGAGGCCGGCGTTTTCAGAAGCGACGGTACAACGATACTGGGGGCCGATGACAAAAGCGCAATTGCTATTATTATCGAGGCGATGAAGGTGATCCTGGATAACAATCTGCCCCATGGGCCCATTGAGATGGTCCTGACGACGTGCGAGGAAGTCGGCCTTCTGGGTGCTAGATACCTCGATTATTCCCTTTTAAATGCCAGGTACGGGTATGCCCTGGACACGTTTGACACCGATTCGATTATTACCAAGGCGCCCGCAGCAAATCATTTTCAGTTTACCGTTTATGGAAAATCCGCCCATGCCGGGGCTGAACCGGAAAAAGGAATCAATGCCATACGGGTTGCCGCAAGGGCGATCTCCGGGCTCACGCTGGGCCGGATCGATTCCGAAACCACCTGCAATATCGGGTTTATCGAGTGCTCCGGCGCGACGAACATCGTCCCGGAAAAGGTGCACATAAAAGGAGAGGCCCGGAGTCACAGTGCGTCGAAACTGGAGGAAGTCACCCGGGAGATTGTGGCATCCTTTGAGAATGCGGTTGCGAACAGTCCGGAAAAAATCGAGGAGGAAGGGCTGCCCAAACTGGCCGTCGAGGTTGAAAACCAGTTTCCCAATACGTTTATCCCGGAAGACCACCCCGTGGTCACAATCGCAAAAAAATCGGCTGAAAACCAGGGGCGAAAGCTTGTGTCCAAAAAAACCGGGGGTGGATCGGATGCCAACATCTTTTTTTCGAAAAATATTGTTACCGGCGTGATCGGGACGGGGATGCGCGATGCGCATACCGTGCGCGAAAATATCCACCTGGCGGATATGGTAAAGACCGCCTCGCTGTTGATTGAAATCATAGGCGTCCATGCAGGAAAAGAAGAGACGACGTCATGATTGCCTATTTCGACTGTTTTTCAGGAATCAGCGGGGACATGGTCCTCGGGGCGTTAATGGATCTCGGGGTGTCGCCCGGATGGCTGGAAGATCACCTGAAATCCTCCCTGGGCCTCAACGGTTTTGCCATAAATCTCTACACGGTTGAGCGGGGCGGCATTGCCGGAAAAAAGGCCGATGTGATTGTTTCGGACGGCGAAGTGCGGGATTATGCGCGGATCAGGGAAATCATTGAAAAGAGTTCTCTATCCGGTTTTGCGGCACAAAAAAGCCTTGCCATGTTTCAGAAAATCGCCGCCGCAGAGGCCGCCATTCACGGTTGTTCTGAAGATGAGGTCCACTTTCATGAATTGGGCGGAATGGATGCCATCGTGGACATTGTGGGTACGGCGGTCTGTATCGAACAGCTGGGTTTTGAAACGGTTGTTTCATCAAAGATTGCAACCGGTTCCGGTTGGGTTGACTGCGCCCACGGCCGGCTTCCGGTTCCTGCGCCGGCAACGTTGTCCATCCTGTCGGGCATCCCTGTTTACGGGATCGATATCGGCTGTGAACTGGTCACGCCCACCGGTGCGGCCATCATCGCAACACTTGCCGGGGCTTTTGAACCGATACCCGACATGGTGGTAAGCGGCATCGGTTATGGTGCGGGGAATCGCGATCTTTCGCGGCAGCCCAACCTTCTTCGCATTATCACCGGTCATTCACCGGGGTATACGTCCGGGCATGTTGACGTCATAGAAACCGCCATCGACGACATGAACCCGGAAGTGTTCGGATACCTTACAGAGAGGCTGTTTGAAGCAGGGGCCCTCGATGTATGCCTGTTTCCGGTGTATATGAAAAAGGGTCGTCCCGGCACCCTGTTGCAGGTGCTGTGCCCATGGGCAAAACGGCCGGCAATCAGCAGCATGATCCTGACCGAAACCAGCGCGGCCGGTCTGCGGCATTACAATGTGAACAGGCAGGTGCTGGAGCGCAAAGCGGTTTTTGTTTCCACACCCTATGGCCGGGTTTCGGCCAAGCGGGTCAAAACACCGGATGGAAAATTCCGCATTGCCCCTGAATTTGAAGACTGCAAAAGAATCGCCGTGTCTTTGAATCTGCCAATACGGGAAGTGTATGATGCAGTAATCCAAAACATCGCTGAAGGCGATTTCTGACGGGCTTTTACAAGGGGTACGTATGGCGGGGCATCATTCGCCGGCAAAAGATAAGACGCTTGTCGCACGAAATATGAATGCAGACAGGAAGATCCGCCTGTTTGTGGCGATAGAACTCCCGCAGTTTCTGAGAGAAGCCCTGGCACAGCTGCAGGCGGAAATACGGAAAACCGGTTTTCCGGCAAAATGGACAGCCGCGGAAAATATCCACATGACGATTAAGTTCCTTGGGGATACGCCCGTATCCCTCGTGGAGGACATCGGCGGTAAGCTTGCCGATGCAGTGGCCGGTTTTCCGCCCATAACACTTTGGGCCGCAGGGCTTTCGGTTTTTCCGGGCGTTAAACGCCCCAGGGTTTTATGGACCGGAACAGGGGGGGAGACCGACCGGCTGGCCCGGTTGCAGAAGCAGGTGGAAGAAAATCTTTCCGCCATCGGTTTTGCAAAAGAAGAAAGGCCGTTTACCGCGCATTTGACCCTTGCCCGGTTCAAGGGGAGCATCGATCCCGAAACCATTATTTCTACGATGACGCGTCACGGGAATTTTGCTTCCGGGTCTTTTTCCGCCGGCGCAATATGCCTTTTTGAAAGCCGTTTAACCCCCAAAGGGCCTGTTTACAACCATTTGCAAGTACATCGCCTGGCGGGTCCGCCGGAATATTGATGGTTTATTAATCGGAAAGAAAATGGTAAATTGACACTCGATATTCCTGCCGGGGCAAAGTGGTATCGTCTTGGCAGGAAGAAAGTGAATGCGTATCTGCCGGAAAAAAATAAATAATGCCAGTCGGAGGAAATTGTAAATGAACAAACCGGTGATGGACAAGGAAAAGGCAGTTCAGGCAGCCATGGGACAGATCGAACGCCAGTTCGGCAAAGGGGCGGTCATGAAGCTTGGCAGCAATTATATTATCGATATTCCTGCCATTCCGACAGGCTCGATCGCGCTGGATCAGGCCCTGGGCGTAGGCGGATTGCCCCGGGGAAGGATAACGGAAATATACGGGCCAGAGGCTTCCGGAAAAACGACGCTTGCACTTCACGTTGTTGCAGAAGCCCAGAAGCAGGGGGGAATTGCCGCGTTTATCGACGCCGAGCATGCCCTGGACACGGCGTACGCCAGGAATTTGGGCGTCAATGTCGACGAATTGCTGGTTTCACAGCCCGATACGGGTGAGCAGGCACTGGAAATTGCGGATATGCTGGTACGAAGCGGCGCGATCGACGTACTGGTGATCGATTCGGTTGCGGCACTGGTGCCGAGGGCGGAAATTGAAGGAGAAATGGGGGATTCCCACATGGGGCTCCAGGCAAGGCTCATGTCCCAGGCCCTTCGCAAACTGACCGGCTCCATCAGCAAGACCATGACCTCGCTTGTTTTTATCAACCAGATCCGCATGAAAATCGGCGTGGTTTTCGGCAACCCCGAGACCACAACGGGCGGCAACGCGTTGAAATTTTATTCCACTGTACGGATCGAAGTCCGGCGAACGGGTGCGATCAAGGAAGACCAGGCGACCGTGGGCAGCCGTACACGGGCAAAGGTGGTAAAAAACAAGGTCGCCCCGCCTTTCAAGGAAGCGGAATTTGATATCATGTACGGAGAAGGAATT
>JAABUA010000069.1 GCA_011389515.1 Desulfobacteraceae bacterium | reverse complement strand
CGTCCATCTGGGCCTTGATCTGTTTTGCGGTTTCAGGCATGACTTCGCCAAAACGACCGAGATTTTTTGCGCGGTTCTTGTTGAGCGCCATCTGACTTTCCGCCATGTGCTCCTCCTTTTTGGAATATATTTAAAAAATCGTAACTTCCATGAGAAGGCTTATGTCAAGAGCTAATTCGTAACCAGTTCTGTTTCCATACTTTCGGCAGGAAAATGAAAGATTAGCCGACTCCTACAAATTTCTGGGCAAGCTTGACTCCTGCTATTGCATCAACGGCATGTCCGTCGGCACCGCATTCTCCAACCGCGAATTTTTCGGTTACCGCAGCACCTCCGCACATCACCTTGACTTTATCTCCCAGGGGACTGTTCTTGATGGCGGCCACTGTCTCTTTTACATGAGGATCACCAGTGGTTAGAAGGCTTGATAAACCGACGATGTCTGCATTGAGTTCTGTGGCTTTCTCTACAAATGTTGCAGCGGGAACATTTTCACCAATATTGTGGACCTCAAAACCGGCACTTTCAAGCATCAGTATCGCCAGGTTTTTTCCGATATCGTGAAGATCACCGAATACGGTTCCCATGACAACTATTCCCAGCTTCTCAACATTCTTGCCGCTTTTTTCCAGAAGCGGTTTGATCACATCCAGGCCGGTCTGCATGGTGAGGGCAGCCATCATCATTTCAGGCACGAATATCTTTTTTGCCTCGAAGCGCGCTCCAACTTCTTTCATGGCTTCGATCATGTAATTGTTGATAATCACTTTGGGCTCTGTCCCGTTATCCAGCGCCGTTTGGACCAGGCCGGCTATTTCTTTTCGTTTCCCCTTGTTTACAGCTTCTTTGATGGCTTCGAGGTTTTCCATTTTATATAATTCCTTTCTTTTTGATTTATCTTATGTGTTAAAAAAATTCGGTGTTATTCGTCTTGAGGAAAGTTGTCGCGGTAAGCACTGATATAATTCATGGCAAAACTATCTTTGCCGTGAAACAAGTCCGTCAACAGCAGGGTCTGCCGGATTTCCCATACCGTCGGATCCGTAATCGGGCAGGTCAGTCCGTTAACGATGGCCATGGCTAAAAACACACAGTTAATTGCCCGGCGGGCGGGAAGCCCGAAGGAAATATTACTGGCGCCTATGGTCTGGTTTACCCCGAACCTGTCACGAATTTGCGCCAGTGAATCTAAAGCACCCAGGCCGGATTGATCATCAGCTGCAACACTCATCGCCAATGGATCGATGATGATATCCTCGGTGGGGATGCCCAGCTTGGCAGCTTCGTTAAAAATTTTGTCCGCAATTGCCAGGCGCGTGGGAACATCGGTGGGGATGCCTTTGTCATCCATGGTCAGGGCGACGACGGCTGTTTTATAATGTGCCACCATGGGCAGCACTTCTTTTAGTTTGGCATCTTCACCGTTGACTGAATTTACCAGAGCCTTGCCTTTGTAAACTTCAAGGCCGGCCTGCAATACCTTGGGATTGGCCGAGTCTAAACAAAGGGGAGTGTCAGTGACTTCGCGCACTGCATGCAGCGTATCAACCATCAGTGCAGCCTCATCCGCACCAGATACCCCCACATTGATGCCCAGCACCTGACAGCCAGCCTTGACTTGTTTTAAAGCTTCATTCTGTACGTACGCAAAGTCACCTTGCTCCAGAGCATTGGCCAGTTTCGAACGCCCGGTGGGGTTGATACGCTCCCCGATTGCCACTACGGGTTGGTCATGGCCGATAATGACCTCTTTCTTGTCGCTGGATATTTTTGTCTGCATCTATTTTCTCCCTTTGGTGAAAATCTTCAGCCCTGAAAATTAAAATCGGTGCAGAATTTCACCGGACTGAAATGAAGGTTATTTGTTTATTTTTCCATAGGTCATTGCGGTTTGACGGGCTATGCGCACATTTTCATCCGGTACGCCGTGAGTTAACCCGACAGTGTCTATGGAAAAGTTTGAAAGTGGTGCGCCCTGATCAATTATTTCTTTTACAGTGGCTTCGATTCCATCTGAATTGTCATTTTTCATTTGTACCGGGCTGATACGGGCGTTGAAAGCTACGTCAGGTCCGTATATTTTTCGAGCTGCGGCAAAATCGCTGCCAAAACCTGCCTCTATAAATACAAGGTTGGGCACTTTGGCATATTGCTCCGCAACGGCATCAATATTGCCGCAATGATGAATTCCAAAAGGATTGCAGGCATTGCTCAACATAATGTCGTACGGCAGACCGTATTCTTCATAGGTGTCGCTGGAGATCTGTTCAGTCGTGCAGTTGGCCACACAAAAAATAGTCGGGTCACACATAGGGGTAACATCTACCGCACCAGTTCCGGTGATCGGGTAGATGAGACGCCACAAATCGATAATGCATTCGGTGCAGAATTTTAACAATCTATGACAGAATTCAGGATCTTCAAAATAATCGATATATAACTGGTCTCCCCTTAATTTGAGTGCCAGGTTCTGCACGCCGGTGGTATTGATATCTCCGACAACTTTTCCGTATTTGGCCTGCAAGTGGTCGATCTGGCCCAACATCTCTTTCATTGGAGATACGTTGGGTAAATCCGGCTTAACCAGTTTATCGCAGTCCTCTTTTGACAGGTTCAAAGGCATTGCCCAAGGCAGTGCGTCATCTTTGAAAATAATTTCACAGCCGAAAATTGCCGGCAGCATCACCATGCCGAAAGTAATCAGGGGTTTAGGCGCTGGATTCGGATCGCCAAGTCCGACATCTCCAAACCGTTCATACAGTGCTTTTGGTAATTTAGCCTGAAGATCAACGCGATAGTCAGCATCATAGTAGTATTCTTTACCATATGAGAAACCATAATTTTTGTGCCACCAGTCAGGATAAAAACCTACACCGAGGGGAATGTGCTTCTGTTGTGTCATTCTATACTCCTTAATTTTAAATTTCGGTTGGAAAATATTGTACCGATTCAATAACTATACCAATGCAAGTATTATACCAGTGTTCGATGGGATGGATATTCCTGAAGCATGATGCGAACTGGAAAGGGCTTTTAATTCCCGGACAAGTTCAGGGATTGGACGGACAAATCTCTGTTTTAAACAGTAAGGATTATTGTTTTTCGTATATCATCAGGCAAGGTGTGTTTGGATAGCGTGGTGATGGGTGGTGCGAATTTGCAGCAGCAAAGCAAAAATGCACCATGCCGCGAAGTATTTCAATCGCTTGTGGAAGCCGGTTCCGCCGGAAATGGATTCTCCGTACCCTGATGGATGATGGCTTGAATATCCAGCCCGCAGCGCTTGGACTTTCGAAGAACCGTGCTGTGGTCGATTCCCAGCATCTTACCCGCCTTTCTTGTGCTTCCTGTTTCCATGAGGGCACGTTTGATCATTTCATATTCCATGGCTTCCTGGGCTTCTTTCAGGTTCATCGTATTGGTTTGTTTGGGCAAGAATACGACGTTACTGCTGCTTTTGATGGAATCAGGCAAATGGCAGGGCATCATGATATCTGTGTTCGAAGTGACGACCATGCGCTCCACAACATTTGCCAGCTCGCGGACATTGCCGGGCCAGTCGTAGTTTTCCAGGACCGACATGAGTTCGTGGCTCAGGGTTTGGCTGACCTTATATTTTTTATTGAACGCGTTCAGGAACATAAGCGACAAGGGTAAAATATCTTCACGTCGTTCTCGCAAAGCCGGAATAACAATTGGTACAACGTACAACCGGTAGAACAGGTCTGCCCGAAACTCTCCATCTGAAACCATTTGATTAAGGTTTTTGTTGGTGGCGGCAATGATTCGCAGGTCAAGGTCGATATTTTTGTTATCACCGAGCCTGCGGATGCGCCTGTCTTGTATGACTTTCAAGAGCTTTACCTGGAGATGATGGGGGAGTTCGCCAACCTCGTCAAGGAACAATACCCCTTCGTTGGCCTGTTCAAATAACCCTGTCTTGCCTTTGGCATCGGCGCCTGTAAAGGCTCCTTTTGAATAGCCAAAAAATTCGCTTTCCAGGAGATTATCGGGTATGGCGCCGCAGTTTACCGAAATGAAAGGTTTTTCATTTCGATCGCTCAGGCGGTAAATGAGCCTTGCGAAAACGTCTTTTCCTACTCCGCTTTCCCCTAACAGCAATACCGTTGAGTCGACCCTGGAAATACGCAGAACCAAATCGATCAGAGTCCGCATAACAGGGCTTTCTGCGACAATGCCTTGAAAAAAATTGCGTTGTTCCTGGCTTAACTGGCTGGAGTCCTGACAAACCGCACTGACTTTTTTAATCTGATCTTCCAGGCTTTTAAGTTCCGTGACATCCCGTATATTGAGCAGGACACGGATGACCTGGCCATGTCGATCGAATACCGGATTTCCGGTAATAAAAATTTCGTTTCCACTTGTGAGCCGGCGCTGCAGGGTCAGGGTTTTTTTATGATAGCTGGTCAGCCGGATTACTTCCTGGACAGCGGCCAGGCAGATATGCTTCTCTGTTTCCAGCTCATTGATTTTCTTGCCGATAATCGATCCGGGGGCCACACCGGTGATTCGACCGAAACTGGCGTTGACTTGCAAAATCGATTTCCCGTCAGCCACAATGATGCCGTCGTAAGAGCTTTCCAGCAGCGACGCAAATTCTTCTTTGATCCAATTGGTTTCATCATCACTGTCGGAATGGGGGTTGGCCTTTTTCAGCAGCAGCAGGCAGCCTTTGTACTGACCGTCGTTTCTGAATCTGCTGATTGTAACCAGAAGTGAGCGCTTCCGCCAATCATAATATTTTGTAGAGTCAGCAGAGCCTTGGGTGATTAAAGATAAAAGGCCATTATCGTCAATAAAAGCAATGGCAGGTTTGCCCAGAACATTATCAGATTTTACATCCAGGATCTGTTGGGCATGCGCATTGATATAAGTGAGGTGGTCGGTCCCGTCAAATGCAATTATGCCGTCCTCGGTGCTATCCAATAATTCGTAAAACTTCGAGGAAAAACCTGCGGGCCGTTTTTTTTTCGCCTGATTGAATGTTGTCATTTGTCAATTTCATTTACCCATTAAATACATAGTGGTTATGTGCAAAAATAACTTGCACATAACCACTATGTATCACAAGTATCATGTTGTCAACACCAACAACTCGATTAACCTCAAAACCCCTGTTGCCCCGAATCTGCCTCCATGAGTCTTTTGGGAATGCGTATTTCAATTAAAACGTGTCATTATTCCAGACAGGGTCCCGTTTTTCCATAAAAGCGGTGAAGCCTTCAGTGGCGTTAACACTTATCGCTTGCTGGGCCATCATTTCCTTTGCGAACATATACGCCTGCGGTTCTGTCATTTCCACCTGCGCATAAAAGTTTTGTTTGGACATATAAATGGCATATTTGCTTGATCTGCATATGTGGTTGGCCAGTTCCATGGTTTTTTCGTGAAGTTGGTCATCTTCAAAAACTTTATTGACCAGTCCCATTTCCAGACTTTCTTGAGCGCTGTATAGATCGGCGGTCATCAGCATTTCCATGCATTTTTTTTGTCCGACGGCCCGGCTGACGGCAACGGTCGGAGTAGTACAATTGTAAGAATAAATCAAGCCGGTCATCCCGAACTGGGCGTTATTCTTGCCGGCAGTGATGAGATCGCAACCCGCAGCTAAATGGCATCCGCCGGCCATGGCGATTGCGTGAACTTCTGCAATAATACACTGGGGCACACTACGGATGGTACTCATAAGATTAAAGGATGTCTGGAAAAGTTTTCGAACATTGGCTATCGGCTGTTTCACAATCTCCGGACGGTGATGGCCTGCGCAAAATACCGGCCCGTTGGCTTTAAGGATGATGACCTTTACAGCATGCCGTTTTCCGGCATCCTGTAGGCATTCTATTATCTCAGTTTCAGCATGAATGCCTAAAGCATTCCGTTTTTCAGGCATGTTCAGGGTCAATATGCCTATTTCTCCTTGTTCTTCATAAAGAATTGAATCGTAACTCATTTCCCTTCTCCTTTTCTTGTAATCAATAGTGTGGTTGAAATCCTATTATGATTAAAACCTTTTGGGTTGGGAACCGGGGTTTCCGGTACATAATATTGATACTCAACCACCGTTTAAAAATAACCTGCATGCAAACTTTACAGCGATAGATAACAACCACTACCCCGTAATTTTTTTACAAACTGGTACTCACACACCAACGACTGTTCAGGTTTGGTAATTGCAAAACACATGCCGAAAAAATAAACGGCATAATAATCTGAACGTTTTCCGGCTGTTTTATTGAGGCATCCGGCTGTTGATTACATATTTTTATAATACCATGGTGAATCGTCTTTGCAATATAAAGGTATGTTTGCCTGGGTGTCAGATGCCGGATGGTGCATTTTTGCAGCATCCGGCGTTCTTGAAATAGGCAAGAGCCTGTATCGTTTGCAGGCCCAAAGTGTTTATGTGCTTAATATGTTTATAAATTATAAGGCTTGCTGCTTATTGGTATGCTCTTTGCAAATCAGTATGCATGCAGTAAACCCTCCGATTCCAGGAAATGATGGGATGCAGAATAAAGCATGAATTCTTTAATTGAACCAACCCGAAAGCAATAGGTACTTATGCCGGAAGAATTTATTTTATTTCAACCCATGGGAAGACGGGTCGCGGCAGAAGAAAACTTGAGTCTGCTTGAGCTGGCCCAACAAAACGGTGTCGGCATAGAAGCGACCTGCGGCGGCAAGGGCCGTTGCGGCAACTGCAAGGTGCTGGTACAGGGAAAAGTTTCTCTGCTCGATAAAGAAGAAGCCGATTCTTTAGGGCCGGATGCAGATAAGGGGTATCGGCTGGCTTGCCAAACCACTGCCCTTGAAGGAGCCAGCGTATGGGTACCGGAAAACAGTCGTGTTCACAGGCAGGTGATACTGACTACCGGGTATGAGCACGACATGAATCTCGATCCGGAAATTTGCGTATGGGAGTTGTCTATTCCATTGGAAGATATGGAGAAAAACAATCAATTACGTGAACTGATTCTTGCACAATTGAACCGGGTCGCCCAAAATGGTTCTGATTTTCAGTGGAGTCTGCCGTCGGCTCTGATGCAAGGGTTGAATGAAAGATTGGACAAATCAGCAGGCAAACTGAGTGTCGTCACAACGATGTCCGGTCACTGCTTGGAGATCAGTCCAGGGTGGGATAGCAGCTGCCTCGGAGTGGCTGTTGATCTGGGCACCACTACCATTGTCGTTTATCTTATGGATTTGAAGACCGGACGGGTACTGTCGGTTAAAGCCGAAATGAACCCCCAGGTATCATATGGTGAGGATGTCATCAGCCGGATAGCGCTGTGCCGGGATCGCCCTGACCGTCTGGAAAAATTGGGCAGGGTGGTTTACGAATGCATCAACGCACTTGCTCAAGATGCCTGCATGGAGGCAGGAGTTCATCCCGGGCGCATCTTCGAGGCTGTAGTGGTGGGCAACACAGCCATGCACCACATTTTTCTGCAGCTGGATCCTGCGGGCCTTGCACGTGCTCCGTATATACCTGAAACATCTGATAGTATTGAGATATCGGCTCGCTCGATAATTCCGGTATCAGCTTCGGGAGCTCAGATCCATATGCTTCCGGTCAAAGCCGGTTTTGTAGGGGCGGATACCGTGGCAGCGGTGCTGTCTCTGGATGGGGACCAGGTGACTGAACCGACCTTGATTCTCGATCTGGGTACGAATGGAGAAATTGTTCTGGCAACACCGCAGAGGATTTTGTGTTGTTCGTGTGCCGTAGGTCCCGCTTTTGAGGGCGGGCATATCAAGTGGGGGATGCGGGGTGCGCCCGGGGCGGTGGACCAGGTGAGTGTGTCGCCTGATTCTCTGGAGCCTGCGTTGCGGGTGATCGGTGACGGTCCTGCTTTGGGCATCTGCGGTTCCGGATTGGTTTCACTGGTGAGTGAATTGGTGAAAGTTGGTGTTGTGACGGCTTCTGGTGGATTTGATGAGTCCAGGTGCTCTACGCATCTGCGTTGGGGCACAGATGGCTTGGAATATCTTCTGGCGACAAAAGAAAATACAGGCACTGGGCAGGATTTGGTGTTGACCCATCAGGATTTGTCTCATCTCCAATTGGCCAAAGCAGCCATTCATGCCGGCATAAGTTTACTGCTGGAAGAGTTGGATATTACCCGTTTGGAAAAGGTTTTGCTGGCAGGCGCATTCGGCAACTATCTGGACCCGGTCTCTGCCTGCGGTATTAATATGTTCCCCGGCGTTACCGTGGAAAACATCACAAGCGTGGGGAATGCCGCCGGAGCCGGTGCCATTACGGCTCTTCTCAGCCGATCACAGCGCAAACGGGCCCAAACCATTGCCAGTCGCATGGAGTATCTGGAACTGGCTTCTCATCCAAAGTTCAATGAAGCTTTTGTAAAGGCCATGGCCTTTTCGGAACAGGGAGGAAAAACCTGAAAGTAGGCAAAATCGGTTACAAATGGACGATTTCAAATGCAAACGGAGATGATTGATGAGTCATGAAATGACTTCATCCCAAAGCGTACATCAGGGCCGCGTGCCGTTTCACATTGTTACCGGATTTCTGGGAGTTGGCAAAACCACGGCCATATTAAATCTGCTTGAACGCCTCGGGGGAAAAGAACAGATTGTGGTGCTCATCAACGAATGGGGGCAAATTGGTCTGGATGCAGATGTTATTGGGTCCGAGCATTCCACGCTTGCTGTGAGGGAGGTCACTGGTGGTTGTATTTGTTGTACAGCAGGAGCGGCCTTGCAGCAGACAATGACGGATATATTAAATGACCTCAAGCCGGACCGGATTATTATTGAACCCAGCGGAGTGGCCAAACCCGGGGAGATAATGGATTGTCTGCAATCCCCAGGCCTGGGTGACCGTCTGGACATACGGCCTGTTATTGGATTGGTTGATCCGGCGCGTTTTCTTCAGCCTTCCATGATGGAAATGCCGATATATCGAGATCAGGTGGATGCGGCTGCAATACTGGTGGCCAACCGTTGCGATACGGCAGATAAGGAAACAATCCAGGCGTTTCTGAAGAAAGCTGAAAACCTCTATCCTGCCAAAACAGCCGTGCATATAACCCGGTTTGGAAATCTGCCCCTGGAAGTGCTGGCACCTTTTGAGACGCCGCAAGAAAGCAAGACGGTGCCGGGCATAAGGTTTCAAATGCATACCGATATTGAAACCAGGGAAGAATATAAAGAAGCCGGCTGGACCTGGCCGTCCGGGCAAGTTTTTGTCTACAGGAAATTGCAACGTTTTTTTGAGGAGGTGGATAAGAAGGCATCTGAAAACGATGCAGAGGTGGTGAGAGCGAAAGGTATATTTCATACGGATCACGGCTGGTTTTTAATGGAGCTTGCCACAGGTTCTTTTCATCAACGTGAAATTCAGTATCGGGGACCAAGCCGATGCCAGCTGATCATACGGGGAGAATCAAGTGGAAAACTACAAATATTGGGTGATGAAATCAATGCCTGCCGCAGAAAGGATACGGGCTTGAAAAGCGAATGAGATTGGTGAATTGAAAGAAAAGTAAGTGTGAAATTCAATTATCATCAATCCGGAACAATGACATTTATGTATTGAAAGGAGATTGAGTGTGCAAAACAAATTAATATCAATTCAGGAGGCGGTAGCCAACTATACATGGGATGGCATGACCTACTGCAACGGAGCTGCCCTGCCGGTGGGGTCGTGCTCCATTGCTTTTGGAAAGGAAATGGTCAAACAAAAGCGTAAAAATTTGAACGTAATCTGCCATTGCGGTTCTCAACAAGTCAATCTTCTTGCTGCTGTCGGCGCAGTGGACCGGGTTGAGGTAGGGTTCTCCGGGTTGGAGGTTTATGGGTTCGCAGCCGGGCTCAACCGCGCAATTTCCAGTGGTGAAACGCTCATAGAAGATTATTCCAATGGTGCCATGGCTCTGCGGTTTTTCGGAGGTGCCATGAACTGGCCATTTGTGCCAGCTACAGTCAGTATCCACAATGATCAGCAATGGTGTTCGGCCGATTATTTGGACGAGTATCCCTGCAAACGGAAAATTCCTGAAATCACTGATCCTTTTACCGGGAAAAAATATGGTGCATTCCGAACGATCCGGCCGGATGTGGCTGCTATTCATGTAACCATGGCCGACATATACGGCAATGCAATCATGCTGGGTACGGAATGGAGTCGTTTTGAGATGTCCCGTGCTTCCCAAAAAGTCGTGCTGGTGGCGGACAAGATCGTTCATACTGATTGTATGCGCCAGTACCCCAACCTTGTCAGGATCATTTCCGAGGTGGTTGACGCTGTTGTCTACTGGCCATATGTTTCCTGGCCCCAGGCATCCCCGGGTTTGTATGACAGTGACGAAGAGCATATGTATTACATGAACAAAATGATGAAGACCCAGGAGGATACAGATACATTTTGTGATCTATATGTCAATAACTGGGATAGCCACGAGGAGTATATGGCACTCATCGGGAAGGATAAGATAGAAAAAATTTCTCAAACGGCTACTGCGTTTCTGATGGATCCTTATAAGAAGTGGATCAGGAGTGATGCGGAAATACGTGAACTGCAAGATAGGACAAAGGGGTAGAGACTATGGATTATACCAAACAAGAATTTATGGCCGTCATAACCGGCAGGGAAATCAAAGACGGGGAACTTATTATTCTGGGTGTGGGACTATCCATGCTGGCAGGCTATTTTGCCAAATTGAACCACGCACCCAACCTGAGGCCTTTTACTGAAGGCGGGGTTTACGGGTCCACCCCGGTGGGCGGTCTTCCATGGGGCATTGAATGCAATCGTATATCATCCAATGCCACCAGTTTTACCAATGCTATTGACGCTTTGGGATTTCTGGTTTTATCGGGACGGGCCGACAACGGAGTGATTGGTGCCGCCCAGGTGGATAAATACGGAAATGTAAATACCACGGGTTTATGGGATGACCCACCCTGGAAAGCAGGCAGATACAATCCTCCCCGGATACGACTCAACGGCAGCGGCGGCGCCAGCGATATCGCGGTCGGATGCAAGAGGTATCTGATCATGGTCTCCCATGAAAAACGCCGCTTTATGGAGAGAGTTGACTATGTTTCCAGCGTTGGTTTTTTGACCGGTGGAGACAGTCGTGAAAAATGCGGATTCCCAGGTGGTGGTCCTGCAGCCATTATTTCAACCCTCGGCATTTTACGTCCTGATCCGGAGACAAAGGAATTCTATCTGGAAGCCTATTATCCTTCAACCACCATAGACGAAGTGAAAGCAAGTACATCCTGGGACTTGAAGATTCCCCAGGATGTGAAAATAGTTCCGGAACCCACAGAGGAAGAGCTGAAAAATTTGAGAACGGTAGATACCACAGGCTCTCTTCGGAAAAGTGGGTAGACAGAAAACAGATAGTGGGAGCGGGATTTGATGTGTTGGCTTGATCATTAGAAATCAGTCTGAATTTTTGATTTTTTGCAAAAAACAGGCTATATGGTGCACAAATGCATCAAATTTTATTGAAAAGATGCATTTGTGCACCAGTCTTCAGGCAGATGGAAATTGATTCTTGCAGTGTTGATGATATCCGGGCCTAAGGGCGTCCCTCATGTTGAAATTCTCAAAACAGCAAAAGACATCAAGGCAGATATGATTATTTTAGGGACGCATGGGCATAATATTTATAAGGATTCTCTTCCTGGGAATACAGCCAGGTGAATTGTAAAAGACAGAAAAATAACCGTATTGGTGATTTACCTCCTGGAGAAGAGTCAATAGTTTGCCATCATCATAAAAAAAGGCTGTTGTATTTTGAAAATCAATTGTACACAACCCCATGTGCTTTCTCATATAAATGTAGAGTTGACTTTTCAGGATCTTGAAAAAAAGTTTAAAATTTCAAGCGATAATCCAGACATTTTGGAAACTGCAAAAAGAACCTTTAATCAAGCCAAAGGAATTTGGCAGCCGAAAGCTGTATGCCAGTGGTTTGAATTTGAGAATACCGGTAAAGATAATGTAGGGTGTATCATTCAAAATTCTGGCGATCATTTGTCGTTTGATTTTGGATATTCTTTTCAATTTTTAAAGCATGCCAGATATATACTTATATCTGTTTATACAGCAGGGCAGGAGTTTGAGAAAGAATCAAAGCACTTATCGTCTAAAGGAGATCTGCTGGAAGCCTATTTTTTTGATCTGATTGGTTTGACCGTTCTTGATCACGTGGGGCAGACGATAAAGCGAATTGCCGAGAAACAGGCCAGTAGTCTTGGATGGGGTGTAAGCCCATTCTTAAGCCCGGGTTCGGTACACGGATGGGATCTGGAAGACCAGTTTCAATTATGTTCCGTGCTCCCTCTTGAAAAAATCGATGTGAAATTTCAAAACAATTCTGTACTTTCTCCCTTGAAAACAGTCGCCTGTATTATTGGCCTGGGTCCTGAATACAGTGCTGCCCATGTTGGCGCAACCTGCCAGGTTTGTTCCCAAAATGATTCGTGCCGAATGAACCCAAATCAAACTGCAGGAACCAACCACTCTTATCCAAAAACCAACAATTCACGGTGACCTGCAAGAAGCCCCAATTATAAAGGGGCTGAGTTGCATCTTTCGTAATGTTTTTGCCTATCGCTTTTTGCACAAATAACAATCTCCCTAAAGCTATAATAGCTATAAAGTCCTATAATTGTTCAAAATAAAAAATAGCCATTGCCATTAATATAGGGTAGCCTCCACTGCTGTCCAAAACCTTGATATTGTATGCAGGTAAAAGATGTATTTTGATAGGCATGAAACGATTTGGAAATTGATGCGGCTTATTCGAAAAGGTTACGCCATCCCCTCCGGCTTATCAGCCCTGTAGAGCCGCAGCTTAAAATGCTTGCCGAGCGTCAGGAAAGTCGCTGTCAGCGGTACCGCCAAAATCATGCCGATAATGCCACCGAATACCGTTCCCCAAAAAATGATGGATATGACGACCAGGACCGGATGAAGCCCGGATCGATCTGCCATGATCTTCGGCGTCAGAAATATACTTTCGATTACTTGCGTTGCAAGGATCACGGCCAGTACCAGCACTGCAAGCTGAATGCCGCCTTCCGGCTGTATGTAAGCAACCGGCAATACTGTCAATAGCCCGATCACCATCCCAAGATAGGGAACGATGCTGAGCAGGCCCAGTGCCAGCCCGAAAAAAATGGCGCCACTCAGGCCGATGAACGTAAAGCCCACAGCCATCATAACACCCATGGCCAGCGCAATAATCAATTGGCCGCGAAAAAATGCCGTTACATACGCAACAAACACCTGCCCGAGATAAAGCACTTCATCTTG
>JAABUA010000068.1 GCA_011389515.1 Desulfobacteraceae bacterium | reverse complement strand
CCCAATGCAGATGCCTGCAAACTGCACAACCTGGCCTCGGACTGCGAAGCCGGCGCGCCTTTGTTTGGCATTTCACACCCGCGGTCCTTCCCGGTTGAGACAGACAACCCCTATGTCCTTCGAGACCTTTCCAAGTGCATCATGTGCCGCCGGTGCATTGTCGCATGCAATGAAATCGCAGGTAAAAACGTTTTGAGCATCGGCTACCGGGGGTTTCAGACCAAGATCATTTCCGGCTGCGACGGCGCTTTGACCGCCTCCGAATGCGAACACTGCGGGGCATGCATCGAGCACTGCCCCACCGGCGCCCTAAGCGCCGTTGATGGGTTTGCGCCCCACATCATCGCTGCATCAAAATCAACTGCGGGAAAACCTGTCCCCAAAACCGAGCCCGGCCGCGCACGGCTGCTTCCGCTGCTCAAACAGGAACTGACCGCCCACGGCGCTTTATCAGCTGAGCGCATGGAAAAAGTGGCAGATGATCTCAACCTCTCTGTAAGCGATGTTTTTGGCGTGTCCAGTTTTTATGCGTTTCTTCCCAGGGACGGAAACGGCGCCCACAGGATCCGGGTCTGCCGGTGCGTCCCGTGCCACCTCAAGGATGGGCCCTCGGTTATCGAGGCCCTGAAAAACACGCTGGACGTCGAACCGGGCCAAGCCACACCCGACGGCCGGTTCTTTCTCGAACAGGTGAGCTGCATCGGCGCATGCGACCAGGCGCCCGCAATGCTGATCAATGACACGCTCTACGGAAACCTGAACCCGGAAACCATCAGTGAGATATTGAAAGCTTATTAAACAGGCTCCGAGGTAGACCCAATGCCCGAAAAACGCATAGTATTGAGAAATTGCGGTGTTGTGAACCCGAAAGACCTGTCATCGTACCTGGCGGCCGGCGGGTTTGCAGCGTTTGCCAAGGCCCGGGACGCCATGACGCCCGAGCAGATCGTTGCCGAAATCAAGCACTCGGGCCTGACCGGCAGGGGGGGCGCCGGGTTCAGCTGCGGCATCAAGTGGGCGCTCGCCCGTCAAACCAGATCCACGGAGAAATACCTGATCTGCAATGCGGATGAGGGCGAAGTGGGCACCTTCAAGGACAGGCATATCATCATTCATGACCCCTTCGGGCTGATTGAAGGAATGTGCATCGCCGGTTTGGCCATCGGCGCTACCCGGGGTTTTATCTACCTCCGGCAGGAATACCGCTATCTGTATGACACTCTGGCCGGCGCCATCGCCCAATGCCGGGAGAAAGGGTTTCTGGAACACATGGACATCACCGTGTTCGAAGGCGCAGGCAGCTACATCTGCGGCGAGGAGTCCGCCCTTATGAACTCCATCGAGGGACTGCGCGGGGAGTCGCGCTTCAAGCCACCGTTTCCGCCCAGCCAGGGGCTCTGGCAGCACCCCACCATCATCAACAACGTCGAAACCCTTATGAATGTGCCTTTTATCATCGAAAACGGGGCGGAGGCATTCAGTGCCGTAGGCACCGGCCGGAGCAAGGGGACCAAGGTGTTTTCCGTCAGCGGGGACGTCCTTTACCCCGGCGTGTACGAACTGCCCATGGGAACGCCCCTTAAGGAACTGGTCGTCGGTTTGGCCGGGGCCAAAAACATCAAGGCGGTCCAGGTAGGCGGGGCCACCGGCAACATTGTGCCCGCGGAAAAGATCGACATGCCCCTGGCCCAGGAATCCGTGCTCGGTTCTGGCGCTGTCGTGGTGCTTGACCACACCCGGGACATCATCGACGTCGTTTACAACAACATGGTTTTCCTGCACGAGGAGTCCTGCGGAAAGTGCACCCCCTGCCGGGACGGGCTGGAGTGCATGAAAGGCATTTACAGCCGGCTTTCCAAGGGGGAAGGCCACCCGGAAGACATCCGCGTCCTGGAAGCCCTGTGTCTGGTCATGGGCCAGGCGTCCCTGTGCGGGTTGGGCCAGGCTGCCCCGGTCCCGGTGATGGACTCCCTGAAATATTTCAGAAGCGAATATGACGCCCTGGTCCAGCGATCCGCCTACATCCGGCATTATGCCACAAAAAGCCTGTCAATGAACCTTGATGCACCCGTAAAAAGTCGGGATCAGACGACTTTGAAAAAAGTCCAAGATCAAGGCTTCCGCAATTTTTGAAGAATTGAGCGTACTTAGCCGTACGTGAGATTCTTCGAAAATTGCGCGTAACGCAGATATTGGACTTTACGAAGTCGTCAACCTTTAGGAGGTCCATATGGGAAGCTTGTCGGACAAGGAAAAACAAACCATGCGGGAGATGCAGGACAACCTGCGGGCCGACCCTTTTCCCCTCAACACCTACACCCATATCGGGAAACGGGGGCCGCGCCGGCTGGACGGGCACCTGAAAGCCAGCGGGAAAGCCGATTACACCATGGACGTCCAACTGCCCGGCATGCTGCACCTGCGGTTTCTGAACTCGCCCTTTCCCCACGCCGAAATCACGCACATGGATACAACCGAGGCCGAGCGGCTTGACGGCGTGCGCTACATCCTGCGCTACGACCATCCCGATTTGCCCTCCCGGGCCAGCCTTGGAAAGGTGACGGGCATTTACGGCGACCCGCCACCGCTGTCGCGGTTTGCCCATTTTGAAGGCGAGCCCATGGGCGCGGCCGTTGCCGCTGAAACCGAAGACATTGCCGAAGAAGCCATCCGACTGATCAAGGTGGAATGGGCGGAGCGCCCCTTCAACCTGGACATCATGGCCGCCAAAGACAAAAACGCCCCCCTGTCCTACCCCGAGATGTACCCGGATTCAAACTACTGGAACAACGGGCTGTTTGACGTGCTGATCCAGGGGGACGTGAAAAAGGGGTTTGCCGCGGCCGAGCAGGTGGTCGAGTTCGCGTTTGTCCGGCGCGGGCACACCTGGATCGGCCCGGAGCGACCCTGCGGGGTGTTCCGCTGGAAAGGCGACTGCCCGGAGCTGTGGGTCAAGCAGCAGCGCCCCCACCTGGTGAAGAAGAACCTGTGCACGTGGTACGGCGGCGTACCCATGAACAAAATCCAGCTCCACTGCCTCTACCAGGGGGCGAGCTTCGGGGGATGGGTGCAGGTGCCCTGGAACATGGGGCCTCTGTATTGCGCGGGGTTGGTGGCCAGGGAAACAGGAAGGCCGGTGAAGTACGCGTTTTCCCGCAGGGAGGATTTCTACGGCCAGTCCATGGACGACGGCATCTACCGGTTCAAAGTGGGGTTCAACGACGACGGCACCATTCTGGCGGTGGAAGGCACTTCCACGTGCGCCAACCAGATCTGGCCGGTGTTCAACCCGGTCAACCACCTGCGGGAGAACACCCGGATCCCGCACCTGAAGGGAAAGATCGAAACCGTCTGGGTCAACAAGGGGCCGGCCGTGCCCACCCGGTGCGAACAGCTTCCCGCCACCCTCAGCCTGACGATGGTTTTCTCCCGGGTGGCCGCAGAATGCGGGCTCGACCCGGTGGCAGTTGCCCTGAAGAACGACGGCGTCGAAGGCCACGACATGGTGCACGTGAGCGCGGAAAAAAAGAAGCTGGGGTTTCCCGATATCGACAGCCTGGCCGTTTGCGTGGAAAAAGGGAAGACCGCCATGGACTGGGATGCAAAATGGCACCCGCCGGGCGCAAAACAGCTGCCCAACGGGCGGATGCACGGCATGGGGTTCACGTGGACAAACGAGTGGGACGACTCCTTAGGCTCCAGCGAGATCGCCATCCGCATCGAGCGGAACGACGGCACGGCCACGATCCTGTCCATGGGGTGCGACAACGGGGTGGACGCGGAGAACACCTATTGTCAGATCGCCGCCGACGAACTGGGCCTGAATCTGGAAGATGTCCATTACAACCCGCAAGTTGACCCGGGGTTTTTCCGCATGTCCCCGGATTCGTCCACGAACCTGTCCGTGAACGGCTGGGCGGTCCGCCATGCCGCCCGGATTCTCAAGCAGCGCATCCTGGAGGCGGCGGTCCGCCCCACGGCAGAAACCCAGCGGGGCAGCTTCCGGGCGGCGTTTCCGGACTGCGCCCCGGAGGACCTGGATATCTTGGGCAGCGTGATTTTCAAAAAATCCGACCCGTCCGAAAGCATCACCCTTGCCGATTTCGTCCGGGAGGCCGGCCAGTCCGGCCCGGTGACGTCCACGGAAAACGCGGGCTTCCGGTGGGCGTTTACAGAGCCCTTGTTCGCCTTCAGCTACCATGTCCAGGTGGGCAGCTACAACCCTGAAAACCCCCGCCCCCACCTGACCCGCCAGGCCCATTTCCTTGAAGTCGAGGTGGACACGGAAACCGGGGAGATTTTCATCATCAAGGCCGTGAACGTCAACGACGTGGGCAAGGCCATCAACCCCATGAGCTGCGAGGGGCAGCAGTACGGCGGCACCGTCATGGGATGGAGCCGCGGCAAGTTCGAGGAGATGATCTATGACCCGGCCACCGGCGTCATGCTCAACGGCAACCTCATTGACTACAAAATCGCCACCACCCTGGACGTGGACGCGCCCATTGACACGATTCTCGTGGAAAGCGGCATGGGGTACGGGCCTTACGGGTCCGTGGGCATCGGCGAGGATGTGGGCACGGTCATGACCGGGCTGATCGGGCCGGCTGTGCACAATGCCATCGGCGTCTGGATCGACGACCACCCCATCACGCCGGACAAGGTGCTGAAGGCGCTCGGAAAAATATAGTGTAAAGGAAGGAAGCTGCTATGGAAACGAAAGACTTCATCTGCCCCCATTGCGCAAAAGGCTTCAAATCCCCGGAGGAAATGAAAGCCCACATGCTGGCGGACCACCGGGGCGGTGCGCTGCCCTCCCCGGAGGGGCGCATCCGGCTGACGATCAACGGGAAAGCGCATGCACCGGATGTAAAGCCCAACTGGACCTTGTATCACCTGGTTCACGACCACCTGGGGCTGACCGGCGCCAAGCAGTTCTGCGACCGGGGGGCGTGCGGCTCCTGCACGGTCATCATGGACGGAAAGCCCGTGCTTTCCTGCATGATCCTGGCCATTGAATGCGACGGCAAGACCGTTGAAACCGTGGAAGGGATTGCAGCGGCCGGCCACCCCCTCATCAATGCCTATGTCAAACACCATGCCATGCAGTGCGGGTATTGCACGCCGGGGTTTGTCACCACGTCCAAGGCGCTGCTCGATGACAATCCCAGGCCTACCGCCAATGAGGTAAAAATCGCGCTTTCCGGGAACCTCTGCCGCTGCGGCACGTATCCGCAGCATACGATCGCGGTCCTGGAAGTCTCTCAAAAATTGACGGCTTCGTAAAAAGCCCAATATCTGCGTTACGAGCAATCTTCGAAGAATCTCACGTACAACCAAGTACGCTCAATTCTTCAAAAATTGCTCGCGCCTGGATCTTGACCTTTTTACAAAGCCGTCTGAAAACGACTTTTATGGATTAATCAAAAAATGAATGTGGAAAAAACATAGGGGGGCCCCGGATGAAAAATTTTGAGCACTTCAACGCGCGCTCCATTGATGAAGCCGCAACACTCCTGGTCCGCTACGGTGGAAACGCAGCCTTTATCGCCGGGGGCACGGACCTTCTCGGCAAGATGAAAGACCGGATACTGCCGGCCTATCCGGAAGCCCTCATCAATATCAAAACCATTCCCGGGCTGGACGCCATCGAGGAGACGGATGACGGGCTTTCCATCGGCGCCCTGGCAACCCTTGCCCAAATCGCCACCCACCCGGTGATCCGGGAAAAATACACCGCCCTGGCCCAGGCCGCCGGGCGGACGGCGTCCCCCCAGCTCCGGAACATGGGCACCATTGCGGGCAATCTCTGCCAGGACATCCGCTGCTGGTACTACCGGGCGACCCAGAACCGGTTCTCGTGCCTGCGAAAAGGCGGGGGGCGGTGCTATGCCCTCAAGGGGGACAACCGCTACCACTCCATTTTCGGCGGCAGCGTCAAGGGGGGCTGCATTGCCGTGCACCCCAGCGACACGGCCCCGGCCCTGATCGCGCTGGACGGCACCGTCATCACATCCAAGCGGACCGTGAAGGCATCGGATTTCTTTAAAGTGAGCGTCAACCGCACCACCGTATTGGAACCGGACGAAATCGTCACGACCATCCATCTGCCGGCACCTGCCCCGGGCACCCAAAGCGCCTTCATGAAATTCGCCCTCAGGCAGTCCATTGATTTTCCCATTGTCAACTGTGCCGCCGCCATCACATGTGAGAGGGAAGCCGTCACCCGCGCGCGGATCTGCCTGAATGCCGTGAGCGTGGTGCCGCGCAGGACAGTTGCAGCGGAACAATCGATGGTGGGCAGCAATATTGACGAAAATACCGCTGATGCAGCGGGTGCGGCGGCTGTTGCCAATGCCGAGCCCCTGGAAGGAAACGCCTATATGGTGCCCATTGCCAGAACGCTCGTCAAGCGAACCATCCTGGTGTGCGGACCCAGCCCGGCGGAGGTTGACCCGGTATGAAATTTTCCCTTCTCATGAACATGCTGGTCCTCGTCATCAAGCTCAATATCCGAACGAAGAAATATGTGCGTGATATGCTGCGCACCCACAACTACCGTTTCGTCATGATGACCCGGGACGGAAAAAGGGGGAAGCGCTTTGTTTTCAGCAACGGGACCTTTTCAGCCGACGACGTGCTCACGGAATACGACGTGGCCTATGTGTGGCAGGACGGAGACACGGCGTTCAAAGTGCTCACCAACCCGGACCCCACGGGGCTGTTTCGGGCGGAAGCCAACCGGGACCTTGCGATCAAGGGGGACAAAACGCTTTCCATCCCGTTGAATATTTTCCTGGGGTATGCCACCGGCAATTTCAAAAAAAAATGACGGCTTTGCAAAAAGGTCAGTATCTGCGTTGCGCGCCATTTCCGAAACATCTCACGTACGGTTAAGTACGCTCGATGTTTCGGAAATAGCACGCGCCTTGATCTTGACCTTTTTTCAAAGCCATCGGAAGCTGACTTTTTACTAGAGCCCATCTCAAAATTGTCTTTCGGCGCAATTTGTTGGATCGAAATCGAAATCGCAATCGAAGAAAAGAATATTTTAAAAAAAGATGTCGTGTTCTTTGGATTATAATTTTTGCATTCTTGTATAGACACGATAAATATTGCCACAGAATGTGGACCCGTAGGGGCACCCACAAGGGGTGCCCTACGAGGTTCTCCTGATCATTATGTCTATTGATAAATGCAAAGGAAGGAAATCCGCATTTTGAGATGGGTTCTACTCCGAGCATAAATGTAATCACATTCCGGAAAAACTTGTATTTGCTTTAATATTTAGAATTATTGTACTTTGTTTTAGCGACAATGTATGTTTACTTATGCTCGGCACTGTAAAAGGCGTCAAGGTCAAAGAACAGCTATGAAAATTCACGTTGAGTTTCTGGGGTTTTTAAAGCTGCGTCGGATTGCGGAAGACCCGGTGGTCGAAATGCCCGAGGGCAGCACTATTAAAGACCTGTATGCACAACTGGGCATGGCCGACAGCCACCAGGGCATGCAGGCGTTTATCAACAAAGACGCCGCCTGGGAGGCATCCCGGTTGAAAGATGGGGATGAGGTCACTATTATTTCTATTGTTTCAGGCGGATAAACCTACTTACACCACCCGTGAAATGACGAAATGAACGACATCTTGCGTTTCCTGTCGGATGCCTTGAAAAGCGGCGACGATGCGGCGTTCATCCGGATTGTCGGCCACAGGGGGTCCACCCCCCGAACAGCCGGCGCAAGGATGGTTATCACTAGAAGCGGCCGGGTTTGCGGGACCATCGGCGGCGGCATGGTGGACGGCGCGGCACACCAGGGGGCGGCAGAAGCCTTTGAGACCGGGCGGTCATTCCTTATGAACCTGGACCTGTCCACCGGGGATGCCGCATCCGCGGGAATGATCTGCGGCGGGGAAATCGCCTTTTTGTGCGAATATATTCCTTCCGATGATATCGAGGCCCGCCGTTTTTTCGAACAGGTCGAAGCATCAGTTGAAACATCAGGGGATAAACATCGCAAACAGTTGCTGTACACGGAATTCAATGCGTCTGAAGACTCCTGGACAACCTGCCGGCGACACCTTATCGACAGCAGTAAGCCCCTGGATTGTGCATTTCCGGATGCACCCCTTTTACAAAACAGTTTCCCGGCCGCCGAGGCCGTCAACGGATCGGCGCTTGTGGCCGCAGGCAAGCGCGCATACTGCCTTGACGTCATGGAAATGCGGCAGCCGTTATTCATCTTTGGCGCGGGGCACGTGGCAAAGGAAGTCTCCGACCTGGCACTGAGAGTCGGCTTTCAAAGCATCGTGCTTGACGACCGGGAAGAATTTGCCAATGAAATGCGCTTCCCCCCGCCTGCAGCGTTGGTACACCTCGATTTCTTTGAAAACTGCATGCAAGCACTTTCAATCGATGAAAACAGCTACGTGGTGATTGTCACCCGGGGGCATTTGCATGACAGGATTGTTCTGGCACAAGCGCTGAAGACACAGGCACGGTATATCGGCATGATCGGCAGCAAGAGAAAGCGCGACAGCATATATGCCGCGCTCCGCCAGGACGGGTTTACGGACCGGGACATTGAACGGGTTCACAGCCCCATCGGCGTTCCCATAAAAACGGAAACCCCGGAAGAAATCGCCGTCAGCATTGTTGCTGAACTAATAGATGTCCGCGCAAAAAAATATGAATAAAAAAATGATTTCCGCGGCGGTTTTAGCGGCAGGGAATTCAAGCCGCATGGGCCTTTTCAAGCCGCTGTTGACCATCGGCGGGCAGACCCTCCTGGAGCGGGCCATTTCTTTGTTCGCATCCTGCGGGATTGACGATATCCGCGTGGTTGTGGGCCATTGCCGCGAACAGATCGAACCTGTCCTGATACAAGCCGGTATCCCCGCCATTGTCAATACCATCGATCATTGCGACATGTTTTCATCCGTTCGCCTTGCCATCGAAGACATGGGCCCGGATATCGGGGCGCTCATTCTCCTGCCCGTGGATATCCCCCTGGTACGCCCCTGGACCGTGCGATGCCTGCTCGACCATTACGGCCGCAACCCCGACAGCATCCTGGTCCCTTCGTTTCAGGGCAAAAAAGGGCACCCGGTTGTTATTCCGGCCCGGTATTTTGACCCGATCAGAAAATGGAACGGGGAAAACGGGCTCAGGGGAGCCCTGAAGCCGTTCGCCAACAAGACCCTTACCCTGCCGGTGCCGGATGCCAACATTCTTTTTGATATGGACACGCCAGCGGATTACGCGCATGCGAAAAATACGTGGTCCCGGATGTACCTGCCAGCAGCGGCCGAGTGCGAGTCGATTCTGAGGGATATCATTGGCGTCAGCGACGATGTTTATGCCCACTGCCAGGCCACGGCAAACGCGGCCAGGACCCTGTCCGACGCCCTGAACAGCGCCGGGTGCGGCATTGACCACGACCTGGTGGTCGCGGCAGGACGCCTTCACGACATGGCCAAGGGGCACCCCCGGCATGACCGGCAGGCCGCAGTAATGCTTACCGATATGGGGTTTTCGGAAGTCGCCCGTATCGTGGCCGCCCATACGGACATCTGCTGCGCTGCCGACGCGCCTCCCAATGAAGCGGAAGTGCTTTACCTGGCGGACAAATGCGTTCAAGGGGCCGATATTGTGGATCCGGAGGAGCGGTTTCAAAATGCCATGGAGAGATACGGCCGCGACACTGAATCAAGACAAAGGATTAAAAAACGACTGGCAGATGCCAAAGTGATCCAAAATAAAGTTGAATCCGCCACCGGCCTGCCGCTTTGGAGGGTTCTTAACCGCAATTCAATTTAAGATCAAAGAACCTTCCGTTTTTTTGATCCTGTTTATTAAAGGGCTTATCACGGGATGGGTCTGTTTGACACTTTCGCTGCTTGATAGAAACGCATTTCATGTATATTTTTTGGAATAATCGCTTTTTGCGCCCGTTGACAACAATACGAAAACTTAAAAAAAGAAAACTGCATGTTTGGCAAACAAATCGAATTGTTTAAGCTGCTTGGGTTTAAGGTCCGCGTTGACCTGAGCTGGATCATTATTGCCGTTCTTATTGTCTGGTCCCTGTCCGTGGGGTTTTTCCCTTTGCAAATCGAGGGGCTCGACACCCAGACCTACTGGATCATGGGTATTGTCGGCGCTGCCGGGCTGTTTGTGTCCATTGTCGCCCACGAGTTTGCCCATTCGATCGTTGCCAGGCAATACGGCCTGCACATGAAAGGCATAACCCTTTTCATTTTCGGGGGCATGGCCGAAATGCCCGATGATCCGCCGACCCCTAAAGCCGAATTCATGATGGCGATTGCCGGTCCCATATCCAGCATTATCATCGCGGCTTTGTTTTATGGCATTTATGCAGCCGGTAACGCGATCGGCACACCTGGGCCGGTGAATGCGGTGGTGATGTATGTGGCCATTATCAACGGTCTGCTGGCGGCCTTTAATACGATACCCGCTTTTCCCCTTGACGGCGGCCGGGTGCTCCGGTCGGTTCTCTGGTGGGTAAAAGGCAACCTTCGCTGGGCGACCCGCATATCTTCCAGCGTTGGAACGGGTTTCGGGGTGTTTTTAATTTTTTTGGGAATATTGAGCGTTATTACCGGCAATATTATCGGGGGGATATGGTGGTTTTTGATCGGCATGTTCCTCTACAATGCCGCTGCCATGTCTTACCAGCAGCTCGTCACGCGCAGGGCGCTCGAGGGCGAGCCTGTCAGCCGTTTCATGAGTACCGATCCCGTCACGGTATCGCCGGACATGACGATCAACGAAGTGGTTGAAGACTACGTGTACCGCCATCATCACAAGATGTACCCGGTGGTTTCAGGTAACAACATGGTTCAAGGCTGCATCACCATCGGTCAGATCAAGGAGATCCCCAAGGCGGAGTGGAACACAAAGCGCGTACAGGACATCGATACGGCATGCGGCCCGGACAACACGGTTCATCCCGGTACAGACGCAATTCAGGCGCTGTCCATAATGAACCAGACTGGAAACAGCCGGCTGATGGTGATGGAAGATGATACGCTCATCGGGATTCTTTCCTTAAAGGATTTGATGGATTTTTTGTCCCTTCGCATAGAACTCGACATATAACCGCGCGAAATGCAGGCATCGGGCTGTTATAAAGCCTTCAGTAATTGATGGGAAAATGAAAATATTATCTTGCAGAAAGTTTTATATCGCCGCGGCCGTAATCACGGCGCTGTTATTTGTGTTGTTGCCCGGCAGCCCGCTTGCAGAAGAAAACCGCGGCGGCGCCGGTAGTCTCTCATCAGGCGGGGAACAAGATTTCCGGGACTGGCTGGAAGCCCTTCGCCGGGAGGCCCGGGAGCAGGGGATTTCAGAGGCAACACTGGATGCCTCCCTTATCGGGATCTCGCCGGTGATGCGCGTGATCGAACTGGACCGCAGCCAGCCGGAGTTCACACAAACCTTCTGGGACTATCTGAACCGGCGTGTCACGGAAAACCGTGTGAAACGCGGCCGTGAGCTTCTTGACACGCACCGGGAACTACTGGATGGAATATATAACCAATACGGCGTCCCCGCGCGCTACATCATTGCATTCTGGGGGCTGGAAACCAACTTCGGCGGCTACATGGGCAGCTTCCAGGCAATTGACGCCCTGGCAACCCTTGCCTACAACCCGCGCCGCGCCGCGTTCTTCCGTGCCGAGCTCTTGGACGCCCTTCGGATTGTTGACCAGGGCCACATTACCCCGGATCAGATGAAAGGCTCATGGGCGGGCGCCATGGGGCACATGCAGTTTATGCCGTCCACTTTCAGACGGCATGCCGTGGATTATACGGGCAGCGGGCGCAAGGACATCTGGAACAGCCTGCCGGATGCTTTTGCTTCAGCCGCCGGGTTCCTGTCGGATATCGGCTGGCAAAAGGGGGAACTCTGGGGCCGCGAGGTGCTTTTGCCCGACGATTTCGATGTGAGTCTTGCCGGGATGCACACCAAAAAAACCGTCACCGCGTGGGCCGATCTCGGCGTGCGGCGGGCCAATGGGGGGCCTCTGCCTACCGCGGAGATGGATGGCTCGGTTATCCTGCCCCAGGGCCGCGAGGGCCCCGCATTTCTGGTTTATGATAATTTTCGCGTCATTATGGGCTGGAATCGTTCCGTCAATTATGCCATAACTGTGGGCCATCTCGCAGATCGCATCATCGGGCTGCCGGAAATTATAAACGGCCATGATGCCGCGCATACGCCCCTTTCACGGGCAGAGATCCAAAAGATCCAGACGCGTTTAAACCGTCTCGGATTTGACGCCGGTCCGGAAGACGGTATTGCCGGGCGCCAAACGAACACCGCAATCCGAAATTTCCAGGCGGACCAAGGGCTTCCGCCTGACGGCTATGCCTCACCCGATCTCCTCGAGCGCCTGCAAAAGGCGGCGAAGGACTGAAAGAAAAGCGGCCGGGGATATCTACAAATCCTTTTCGATGCCCAGAAGCTGTTTCAACCTTGGCAGAATCATAAATATCATTGAGTCCTTGACCCATTTCAGGTATTCGGCGCTGCCGGGTTTTAATCCCAGTATACCCAAAATTATGATGCGCGCGCATGACGCTGTCAAGATGGTTTTAACGATCGTTAAAATCTGCTTGACAGATTATTCCCATCCCTTTACCATTTTTACGACCGTTAAAAAGGTGGGCAATCATTCTCTTGCAGTATTGGGCTTTTTACGAAGCCATCAACATGAATATGATCGAGGAAACAGGGGACCCCATGGGCAAGCGCAGGCGAATGAAAGACCGGTATCGACGCGCCTCTTTTTTGACGGACATCGAGGGGATGAAAAATGCCATCGGGGAAATGCGGGGGATGTTTTTCCCGAAACAACCGCCGCTGAATATCCACGCCCGGAAGAACATTGCAATGCCGCTGCCGGATGAAAGCTGGTTTGAAAACATTCTTACCGATAAAATCGCTCACCATCCGGAAAACGCAATGGAATACCCCTTTTATGATGAACCGATCTTTGACGCGCCACTGGTCGGGTTTATTCGCGGCGACGACCCTATTTTTCATACGTTTAAAGAAGTGATCGGACCACACCATTTTACCCCATGGGAAATCATGAAATGGCAGGCGGAGAACAACGGCGTCACGGCTCCCGAGCCCGAAGAAATCAGTGTCGTCTCATTTGTGATGCCCATTTCCCGCAACACCAGACGCGACAACGCCGCCGCCGTTGACTGGCCGGCCGAGCGATGGGCCCAGACACGCCTGCTGGGAGAGATTTTCAGCCAGACGATGGTGCGGGAAATCGTCACCGAATTGATGGGCCGGGGAATCCTTGCTGTTTCGCCGGACGTGACCCCAAAGTTTAATAAAAAGCGCTATCCGAACGTCGGCTGGGCGTCCCCCTGGTCCCACCGGCACATCGCCTATGCCGCCGGGCTCGGCACCTTCGGCATGCAGGATTTTCTGATTACGGAAAAGGGCTGCGCCCACCGCCTCAGCAGCTTTGTGGTCAACCTGAAACTGACTCCCAACCGAAAACGGCAGGAGGATATCCACGCCTACTGCCTCCATCATCAGGGCATATCGTGTTTAAAATGCGCCGCACGGTGTCCCGTGAACGCCATAACCGCAGAAACCGCCCACAACAAGGAAACCTGCTATCAAAAAGTTGCCGACTCACTGAAATACTGCAATAAAAACTATCATATCTTTATTTACGGATGTGGACTTTGCGCAACGGACGTGCCATGCGAATCCGAAATTCCAAAACCGTTGCGGTGATATGAATTGCGCGTGTTGCCGCCATTAAGCGTTTTCTTCAGATCGAACCCACACTAACACTGTGATAAAAAGGGCCCACGCATTATGGTAAAGTGGTTTTTAAGACTCATCTTGTGCCTGGCGTGGG